>NZ_JBHXMP010000010.1:0-133037 GCF_042720415.1 Agromyces sp. NPDC058484
TGCCGCCAAACCCTAGTATTGTTGTTGGGGGGGGCTGTTTTTTTTTTATAACACCCAGCACCCGCCCGGGCCCCGGAGGCCCCCCCTCCGGGCCCCTTCGCGAGCTGGTCTCGAGGCTACTTGACCTCGGCGGGCTCCTCCGCCGGAGCCTCGGCCGACTCCCCGGACGCCTCGGCGCCGGCGGCCTCGTCGACCGTGGCCTCGGCCTCGGTCACGACCTCCGCGGGCGTCTCCGGGGCGACGGTCTCCTCGACCGGCGTCTCGTCGGCGGCGGGCGCGGCGGCCGGCTTGGCGGCGCGCTTCTTCGGCGTCACGGGCTCGAGCACGAGCTCGATGACCGCCATGGGCGCGTTGTCGCCCTTGCGGTTGCCGATCTTCGTGATGCGCGTGTAGCCGCCCTCACGGTCGGCCACCTGCGGTGCGATCTCGGTGAACAGCTTGTGCACGACCGACTTGTCGCCGATCACGGCGAGCACACGACGACGAGCGTGCAGGTCGCCGCGCTTCGCGAAGGTGATGAGACGCTCGGCGAGCGGACGGAGTCGCTTGGCCTTCGTCTCGGTTGTGGTGATCCGCTCGTGCGTGTAGAGCGCGGCGGCGAGGTTCGCGAGCAGGAGTCGCTCGTGCGCGGGTCCGCCTCCGAGGCGGGGGCCCTTGGTGGGCTTCGGCATGGTTCGTTCTCTCCAGTGGTGGGGGGTCGGTAGGGCGGAGGCGCCTAGTTCTCGTCGTCGAAGCCCGTGTAGAAGTGGGCGCCGTCGAATCCGGGCACCGAGTCCTTCAGGGAAAGACCCATCTCGGTGAGCTTGTCCCTGACCTCATCGACCGACTTCTGGCCGAAGTTGCGGATGTTCATGAGCTGCGACTCCGACAGGGCGACGAGCTCGGACACCGTGTTGATGCCCTCGCGCTTCAGGCAGTTGTAGCTGCGCACCGACAGGTCGAGGTCCTCGATGGGGATGGAGAGCTCGCTCGACAGCACGGCGTCGACCGGCGCGGGGCCGATCTCGATGCCCTCGGCGGCGGCGTTCAGCTCGCGCGCGAGACCGAACAGCTCGGTGAGCGTGCGGCCCGCCGAGGCGATCGCGTCGCGCGGCGTAATGGCGGGCTTCGTCTCGACGTCGACCACGAGGCGGTCGAAGTCGGTGCGCTCACCGGCACGCGTCGCCTCGACGCGGTAGGTGACCTTGAGCACCGGCGAGTAGATCGAGTCGACCGGGATCTGGCCGGCCTCGGAATACTCGTTGCGGTTCTGGCTGGCCGAGACGTAGCCGCGGCCGCGCTCGATCGTGAGCTCGAGCTCGAACTTCGCCGAGTCGTTGAGCGTCGCGATGACGAGTTCGGGGTTGTGCACCTCGACGCCGGCCGGCGCGGAGATGTCGGCGGCGGTGACCTCACCGGTGCCCTGCTTGCGCAGGTAGGCGGTGATGGGCTCGTCGTGCTCGCTGGAGACGACCAGGTTCTTGATGTTGAGGATGATCTCGGTGACATCCTCCTTCACGCCCGGAACGGTCGTGAACTCGTGGAGGACGCCGTCGATGCGGATGCTCGTCACAGCCGCACCGGGGATCGAGGAGAGAAGGGTGCGACGGAGCGAGTTGCCCAGGGTGTAACCGAAGCCCGGCTCGAGGGGCTCGATCACGAAACGCGAACGGAACTCCGAGATGTTCTCTTCGGTGAGCGTCGGGCGCTGTGCGATCAGCACTGTTGATTCCTTTCGGCAGTGTGTCCGCTATATGACACCTGCGAGGTCGAGGATCTTGAGTTGTTCAGAGAACGAGTCGCGGTCGAGTGGGCCCGCGAGGCCGTATCGAGACCAGCGGATGCCGCGGGGTCTCGATGCCGGCGCGGGCGCGCCCCGCTCGACCGACGGTGGAGGACTAGACGCGGCGGCGCTTCGGCGGGCGGCATCCGTTGTGCGCCTGGGGCGTCACGTCGTTGATGCTGCCGACCTCGAGGCCCGCGGCCTGGAGCGACCGGATCGCCGTCTCGCGACCCGAGCCCGGGCCCTTGACGAAGACGTCGACCTTCTTCATGCCGTGCTCCTGCGCCTGGCGCGCAGCGGACTCGGCGGCGAGCTGCGCGGCGAACGGGGTCGACTTGCGCGAGCCCTTGAAGCCCACGCCGCCCGAGGACGCCCAGCTGATCACCGCACCGGTGGTGTCGGTGATCGAGACGATCGTGTTGTTGAACGTCGACTTGATGTGGGCCTGGCCCACGGCGATGTTCTTCTTTTCCTTCTTGCGCGGCTTGCGAGTAGCCGCCTTGGGTGCTGCCATGTGTGAAATCTCCTAGATCTGGCGACGAGCGGTTACTTGCGGCCGGGCTTCTTCTTGCCGGCGACGGTGCGCTTCGGGCCCTTGCGGGTACGGGCGTTGGTCTTGGTGCGCTGGCCGCGGACCGGGAGGCCGCGACGGTGGCGCAGGCCCTCGTACGATCCGATCTCGACCTTGCGGCGGATGTCGGCGGCGACCTCGCGGCGGAGGTCGCCCTCGACCTTGAAGTTGCCCTCGATGTAGTCGCGGAGGGCGACGAGCTGCTCGTCGCTGAGGTCCCTCACGCGGATGTTCCCGTCGATGCCGGTCTCGGCGAGCGTGGTGAGCGCTCGCGTGCGGCCGACGCCGTAGATGTACGTCAGTGCGATCTCCACGCGCTTCTCGCGCGGGATGTCGACTCCTGCCAGACGTGCCATGTTGTGGCTTCTCCTGTTTCGAAGTGGAGGTGTGGAGCAGCGCCGGTGCCCGGGCCTCCGTCCCGAGGTGTCCCCGCGGCATCCGTGATGCCGGCGGTTCTGGCGCTGCCGATGCGGTGTTCAGTTGTGTCCCTTCGGCGAGCTCAGGGACCGGCCCTTCGACGAGCTCAGGGACCGGGTACGACTAGCCCTGGCGCTGCTTGTGGCGCGGGTTCTCGCAGATGACCATCACGCGGCCGTGGCGGCGGATGACCTTGCACTTGTCGCAGATGCGCTTGACGCTGGGGTTGACCTTCATGGTGGTTCCTTGATTTCGCTGTCCTCGTGCCCGCGGGGTGCCGCGGGCCGTTACTTTCCGAACAGCCCTTACTTGTAGCGGTAGACGATGCGGCCGCGCGTCAGGTCGTAGGGGCTCAGCTCGACGATCACGCGGTCTTCAGGAAGAATGCGGATGTAGTGCTGGCGCATCTTGCCTGAGATGTGCGCGAGGACCTTGTGCCCGTTCGTGAGTTCCACCCGGAACATCGCGTTCGGAAGGGCCTCGATGACCGAGCCTTCGATCTCGATGACGCCGTCTTTCTTGGCCATAGCCTCACTATCGCTTGGAGTTTGGGATGCTGGTCGTGCGATGGGTTCGACCGGCGATCGCTCGTCGGGCACGCCGAAGCAGGCGTGCAGAACACCAAGGGTCAACTATAGGCGATCCCGGGACGCTGCGCCAGTCGAGCCGGTCGAGCCCGGATGCCGCGACGTGGGCGACCGTCACGAGGCGGCATCCGGGGCCGCGGTGATCGCGGCGGCCCTGGCCGCCTGCTCGGCCTCGGCCGCTCCCTCAGCGGCCAGGGCCGCCCGGGCGAGCGTCTTCGCGTCATCCGGGCTGTACCGCGCGAGGGAGGCGCGGACGTCTGCGAGTGCCGACGGCGACATCGACAGGCTGGTGGCGCCGAGCCCGACGAGCACGACGGCGAGCAGCGGGTCGGCGGCGGCCTCGCCGCAGATGCCGACGGGCTTGCCGAGCTCGGCTCCGGCGGCGCCGACCTCGGCGATGAGGCGGAGCACGGCCGGATGCCACGGGCTCTGGAGGTTCGCGACGGTGCCGAGCAGCCGGTCGGCGGCCATCGTGTACTGGGTCAGGTCGTTCGTGCCGATCGAGGCGAAGTCGCACGCATCGAGCACGCGGTCGGCGATGAGCGCGGCCGACGGCGTCTCGACCATGACGCCCGCGACCTTGATGCCGAGCTCCCTGGCGAGCTCCGTGAAGTAGCGGGTCTCGTCGACCGTGGCGATCATCGGCGCCATCACCCAGAGCTCGGCATCGGTGGCGGCATCCGCAGCCGCGAGCGCGGTGAGCTGCTCGCGCAGGACGACCTCGGAGTGACGCAGGGCACGGATGCCGCGGAGCCCGAGCGCCGGGTTCTCCTCGGGCGTGTCGTTGAGGAAGGAGAGCGGCTTGTCGGCGCCGGCGTCGAGCACGCGCACGACGACCTTCCGCCCAGCGAAGGCCGTGAGGAGCCGGGTGTACTGCTCCTGCTGCTCGGTGACGCTCGGCGCGGTGCCGGCGTCGAGGAAGAGGAACTCCGTGCGGAACAGGCCCACGCCCTCGGCGCCGAGCTGCAGGGCCTCGGCGGCGCCGTCGGCCGAGCCGAGGTTCGCGAGCAGCGGCACCGGGGTTCCGTCGGCGAGCACACCCGGGGTCGCCGGCGCGGGCTCGAGCGCCGCGCGTTCGGCGATGCGGGCGTTCGCGTGGGCCACCTGCTCGTCGGTCGGGGCTGCGACCACGAGGTCGTTGGCCGCGTCGACCACGACCGTGTCGCCGTCGGCGAGGCTCGCGGCATCCGTCGCCCCGACCACCGCGACGATGGACTTCTCGCGGGCGAGGATCGCGGTGTGCGACGTGGGCCCGCCGTCGATCGTCACGAGTCCGAGCACGCGGTCGAGGTCGAGCGTCGCGGTGTCGGCCGGTGCGAGGTCGCGGGCGACGAGCACGAACGGATGCCCTGGATCCGGCACGCCGGGCGCCGGCAGCTTCAAGAGGTGCGCGATGACGCGCTGGGAGATGTCGTCGAGGTCGGCCGCGCGCTCGCCCATGTACCCGCCGATGCTCGCGAGCACGTCGCGGTAGGCGGCGAACGCCTCGAAGACGGCGCGCTCGGCCGTCTTCCCCGTGGCGAGCAGCTTCGCCACCTCGCCCGCGAGGCTCGGGTCCTCGGCCATCATCGCCTGCGCCTCGAGCACGTCCTTCGCCGCGCCCCCGGCCTTCGCGCCGCGGCCCGCCAGTTCGTCGGCGACGACCGACAGCGACGCCCGGGCCCGCTCGAGTTCGCGCTCGGGGTCAAGGCGGCTCGGCCGGTCGACGGGCTCGGGAAGCCGTTCGGCCATCCGCACGACCGTTCCGACCGCGACACCCTGTCCGATGCCCGTGCCCGTGATCTCCATCCTCACCCTCCGCCGTTTCACCCTAGCCCGGACGCGCGCGGGAATGGCGACACCTGTCCCGCTACGGAAGGGGGATGGGTGTCACGCCGAGCGGCGCGAGCCGGGCGGCGCCGCCGTCCTCCGCGGTGAGCACCCAGATGCCGTCGTCGTGCACCGCAACGGTGTGCTCCCAGTGCGCCGAGTCCGAACCGTCGGCGGTCGTCACGGTCCACTCGTCGTCGCGCACGAACGTGTCGATCGCCCCCGCGACGATCATCGGCTCGATCGCGACGACCAGGCCGGGCTTCACGGCCGGGCCCTTGCGATCGACGCGATAGTTGAAGACCGGCGGCTCCTCGTGCATCGTGCGTCCGATGCCGTGGCCGACGTAGTCGGTGAGGATCCCGTACCTGGGCCCTGAGCCGGCCGAAGGGTCGCCTTCGCCGCGGACGTAGTCCTCGATGGCCGCGCCGACCTCGTTGAGGTGCCGTGCGCCGGCCAGCGCGGCGATGCCGTGCCAGAGCGACTGCTCGGTGACGGCGGAGAGCGTCTCGCGCGCCGCCACGACGTCGGGCCGCGCGGGGTCGGACAGCACCACGGTGAACGCCGCGTCGCCGTTCCAGCCGTCGACGTCGGCGCCGCCGTCGACCGACACGATGTCGCCCGCGCGGAACGGGCGATCACCCGGGATGCCGTGCACGACATCGTCGTCGACCGACACGCAGAGCGTGTGCCGGTATCCCGGCACGAGCTGGAAGTTCGGGCGCCCGCCGAGGTCGCGGATCACGCGCTCCGCCGCCGCGTCGAGCTCGAGGGGCGTCGCACCCGGTCTCAGCAGGCGTCGCGCCTCGGCGAGGGCGGCCGCGGTCGCGGCGCCGGCCGCACGCATCGAGCGGAGCTCGGCAGCGGACTTGTAGATCGAGCGGCGGAACACGCGCGCGTCAGGCCGCGGCGCCGTTGTCGCCGTTGTCGCCGTTCTCGTCGGCGTCGGGCGTCAGTCCCCGCCGGGCCAGCGAGGCGAAGATGCGATCGGTGACCTCGTCGAGGGTGCCGACGCCGTCGATCTGCAGGGCGAGGCCCCGTTCGCGGTACACGTCGAGGATCGGCGCGGTCTCGCGCTCGTAGATCGCGAGACGATTGGCGATGACCTCTTCGGTGTCGTCGGTGCGGCCCTGGTCGATTGCACGCTGCCGTAGGCGGGCGATGCTCTCATCCTGCGGCACGCGGAGCTCGATCACTGCGTCGAGCGCCTCGCCGCGCGAATCGAGGAACTCGGCGAGGTCGTCGACCTGGGCCAGGTTGCGGGGGAATCCGTCGAGGAGGAACCCGTGTGCGGCATCCGGCTGAGCGAGGCGATCGCGCACGAGCTCGCAGGTCAGCTCGTCCGAGACGAGGTCGCCGGCCTCGATGATCGCCTGCACGCGCTTGCCGAGCTCGGTGCCGCCCGTGATGTTCGCACGGAAGATGTCGCCCGTGGCGATCTGGGGCGCCCCGAAGGCCTCAGCGACGAGCACGCCCTGCGTTCCCTTGCCCGACCCCTGGGGACCCACGATCAGGAGGCGGGCCGAGTTCGGCCGCGTCATCGGAGAAGCCCTTCGTAGTGCCGCTGCTGGAGTTGGGCATCGATCTGCTTCACCGTCTCGAGGCCGACGCCCACGATGATGAGGATCGACGCGCCGCCGAACGGGAAGTTCGCGTTGGCGCCGACGAGCCCGAGCGCGATGAGCGGGATGAGCGCGACGAGGCCGAGGTAGAGCGAACCGGGGAGCGTGACGCGGGTGAGCACGTAGTCGAGGTACTCCGCGGTAGGCCGGCCGGCGCGGATGCCGGGGATGAAGCCGCCGTACTTCTTCATGTTCTCGGCGACCTCGTCGGGGTTGAACGTGATCGCCACGTAGAAGTAGGTGAACCCGACGATGAGCAGGAAGTAGATGAGCATGTACAGCGGGTGGTCGCCCTGCGTGAGGTAGTTCGTGATCCACACGACCCACGGCTGCGGGTCCTCGCCGGCCTGGGGCTGGTTGAACTGCGCGATGAGCGCCGGCAGGTACAGCAGCGACGAGGCGAAGATGACCGGGATGACGCCCGCCATGTTCACCTTGATCGGGATGTAGGTGTTGTTGCCGCCGTAGGTGCGGCGACCGACCATGCGCTTCGCGTACTGCACCGGGATGCGTCGCTGCGACTGCTCGACGAAGACGACGGCGACCACGATGAGCAGGCCCACCGCGAGCACGAGGGCGAAGATGTCCCAGCCGCGCGCGACGCCGATCGCCCAGAGCGATCCGGGGAAGGTCGCCGCGATCGAGGTGAAGATGAGCAGCGACATCCCGTTGCCGATGCCGCGCTCGGTGATGAGCTCGCCCATCCACATGATGAGGCCGGTGCCGGCGGTCATCGTGACCACCATGAGCAGGATCGCGTACCACGCGTCGTTCGTGATGAGCTGCGCGCACGCGGGGTCGCCCGACGGGAACAGCGCGCCCGAGCGTGCCACGGTGATGAGCGTCGTCGACTGCAGCACGCCGAGCGCGATGGTGAGGTAGCGGGTGTACTGCGTGAGCCGGCTCTGGCCCGCCTGGCCCTCCTTGTAGAGGGTCTCGAAGTGAGGGATGACCACGCGCAGCAGCTGCACGATGATCGACGCGGTGATGTACGGCATGATGCCGAGCGCGAAGATCGACAGCTGCAGCAGCGCACCGCCCGAGAACAGGTTGACGAGCTCGTACAGGCCGGATGCCCCTTGGCTGGCGGCGAGGCACTGCTGCACGTTCCCGAAGTCCACGAACGGCGCCGGGATGAAGGACCCGAGCCGGAACAGGGCCACGATGCCCAGCGTGAACCCGAGCTTGCGGCGAAGATCCGGCGTGCGGAAGATCCGCCCGATGGCGTTGAACACTCGTCCTCCTGTTGCTCCGTCGTGGAGTCCTGTTGCTCCGTCGTGGAGTCAGTCCTGATGCGGCTCGAGCCTGTCGAGACCCCCGTGAATCATACGCGAGGTCCCGACAGGCTCGAACAAGCGGGGTGTGCTGCGGCCTACTTGACCGAGCCGCCGGCGGCGACGATCTTCTGCTCCGCGGAGCCGGAGACCTTGTCGACCTCGACGGTGAGCTTCACCTGGAGATCGCCGTTGCCGAGCACCTTGACGCGCTCGTTCTTGCGCACGGCGCCCTTCTCGACCAGGTCGGCGACGGTGACGTCGCCACCCTTGGGGTAGAGCTCTGCGAGCTTGTCCAGGTTGACCACCTGGTACTCGACGCGGAACGGATTCTTGAAGCCGCGGAGCTTCGGCGCACGCATGTGGTACGGAAGCTGGCCGCCCTCGAAGCCGGGACGGATGTTGCCCCGGGCCTTCGAACCCTTGGTGCCGCGACCGGCGGTCTTGCCCTTCGAACCCTCACCGCGTCCGACGCGGGTCTTGTCCTTCTTGGCGCCGGGCGCCGGGCGCAGGTGGTGCACCTTCAGCACGGGCTCGCGCTTGGCCTCGACGGCGTCCTTCGCGGCGGCCTTCTTCGCGGGGGCCTTCTTCGCGGGGGCCTTCTTGGCGGGGGCCTTCTCCGCCTTCGCGTCGTCGGCCTTGGCGTCGGCCTTCGCGGGCGCCTTGGCGGCAGCGGCCTTGGCCGGCGCCTTCTTCTCTGCGGCGGGCTTCTCGGCCGCCTTCTTCGCCGGTGCCTTCTTCGGCTCGGCGGCCTCGGCCGCCTTCTCGTTCTCTGCCATTAGTCGATCTCCTCAACCTTCACGAGGTGGGCGACGGTCTTGACGTAGCCGCGGTTCTGCGGAGTGTCGTCGCGAACGACCGAGTCGCCGATGCGCTTCAGTCCGAGGCTGCGCAGCGTGTCGCGCTGGTACTGCTTCTCGCTCACCTTGGACTTGATCTGGGTCACCTTGAGCTGCTTGGCCATCAGGCACCTGCCTTCGCTGCCGCGGCGGCCTCGGCCGCCTGGGCCTCGGCACGCAGCAGACGGGCCGGTGCGACCTCGTCGTAGTCCAGACCACGACGGGCGGCGACGGCACGCGGCTCCTCGAGCTGGGTGAGGGCCTCGACCGTGGCGTGCACGATGTTGATGGTGTTCGACGAGCCGAGCGACTTGCTCAGGACGTCGTGGATGCCGGCGCACTCGAGCACGGCACGCACCGGGCCGCCGGCGATGACGCCGGTACCGGGCGATGCGGGACGCAGCAGGACGACGCCGGCCGCGGCCTCACCCTGCACGGGGTGCGGGATGGTCGCTCCGACGCGAGGCACGCGGAAGAAGTTCTTCTTCGCCTCCTCGACGCCCTTCGAGATCGCGGTCGGCACTTCGCGGGCCTTGCCGTAGCCGACGCCGACGAGGCCGTTGCCGTCGCCCACGACGACGAGCGCCGTGAAGCTGAAGCGCCGGCCGCCCTTGACGACCTTCGACACGCGGTTGATGGTCACGACGCGCTCGAGGAACTGGCTCTTCTCGGCATCGCGGCCGCCGCGGTCACGGCTCGGGCCACGGTCGCGGCTGCCACGACGGGCCTCGCGCGGCTCGTTCTGGGGAGCCTCGCTCGCGGCGGCGGTCTCCACGGGTGCCTCTGCCACTGCAGCCACCTCGTTCTCCTTCTTGTTGTCGGTCACAGGCTCAGCCCCGCCTCTCGCGCACCATCGGCGATGGCGGCGACGCGACCGGCGTACTTGTTGCCTCCGCGGTCGAACACGACCGACTCGATGCCTGCCTGCTTCGCACGCCCGGCGACGAGCTCGCCGACCTTCCTGGCCTTGGCGGTCTTGTCACCGTCGAAGGCGCGGAGGTCGGCCTCCATGGTGGACGCGGATGCCAGCGTGCGGCCCGCGGCGTCGTCGACGACCTGCACGAACACGTGACGGGCCGAACGGGTGACGACGAGGCGCGGACGAAGCTCGGTGCCCACGATCTTCTTGCGAAGGCGGGTGTGGCGGCGCGAACGCGCAGCCGTCTTGGTCTTCACGGCCATGATTACTTACCAGCCTTTCCGGCCTTGCGACGCACGACCTCGCCGGCGTAGCGGATGCCCTTGCCCTTGTACGGCTCGGGCTTCTTGATCTTGCGGATGTTGGCGGCGGTCTCGCCCACGGCCTGCTTGTCGATGCCGGCGACCGTGATCTTGTTGTTGCCCTCCACGGTCAGCGTGATGCCGGCCGGGGCCTCGACGGTCACGGGGTGCGAGAAGCCGAGCGCGAACTCGATCGACGAGCCCTTCTGGGCGACGCGGTACCCGGTGCCGACGATCTCGAGGCCCTTGGAGTAGCCCTGCGTGACGCCGATGATCTGGTTGGCGATCAGCGTGCGGGTGAGGCCGTGCAGCGAACGCGAGGCGCGCTCGTCGTCGGGGCGGCTGACGAGAACCTGGTTCTCCTCGACCTTGGCCTCGATCGGGGCTGCGACGACGAGCGCGAGCTCGCCCTTCGGGCCCTTGACCGACACGGCCTGGCCGTCGATCGTCACGGTGACGCCGGCGGGGATGTCAATGGGGAGTCGTCCAATACGCGACATCAGTAGCTACCACACGTAGGCGAGGACTTCCCCACCCACGCCCTTCTTCTCGGCCTGGCGGTCGGTGAGCAGACCGCTGGAGGTGGACAGGATCGCGACGCCGAGGCCGCCGAGCACCTTGGGGAGCTCGGTCGACTTCGCGTAGACGCGCAGGCCGGGCTTCGAGACCCGCTTGATGCCCGCGATCGAGCGCTCGCGGTTCGGGCCGAACTTCAGCTGCAGCGTGAGGGTCTTCCCGACGCGCGCGTCGGTGACCTCGAAGCCGGCGATGTAGCCCTCGTTCTTCAGGATCTCGGCGATGTGCGCCTTGAGCTTCGAGTTCGGCATCGACACGGTGTCGTGGTGTGCGGAGTTGGCGTTCCGCAGTCGGGTCAGCATGTCAGCGACCGGGTCGGTCATCGTCATGACGATCGGTTCCTTACGTTCACCAGGTTTCAGCACCCGTTACACGAGTGATGACCTGTGGTGGGAGGGCCTGGGCGGATGCCCCGACCGGGTCGGATGCCGCGCCCTTCGACGAGCTCAGGGACCGGCCCTTCGACGAGCTCAGGGACCGGACGCGGCATCCGGGCGTTCAGTTGGCGGTCGCGTTCGACCGGAAGGGGAAGCCGAGCGCCTTGAGCAGCGCGCGACCCTCTTCGTCGTCCTTGGCGGTGGTCACCACGGTGATGTCCATGCCGCGGACGCGGTCGATCTTGTCCTGGTCGATCTCGTGGAACACGGACTGCTCCGTGAGACCGAAGGTGTAGTTGCCGTTGCCGTCGAACTGGGCGTCCGAGAGTCCGCGGAAGTCGCGGATGCGCGGCAGCGCGAGCGAGAGCAGGCGGTCGAGGAACTCCCACATGCGGTCGCCGCGCAGCGTCACGTGCGCACCGATCGGCTGACCCTCGCGCAGCTTGAACTGCGCGATGGACTTGCGGGCCTTGGTGACCTGCGGCTTCTGGCCGGTGATCTTGATGAGGTCGGCGATGGCACCGTCGATGATCTTGCCATCGCGGGCCGCCTCGCCGACGCCCATGTTCACGACGATCTTCACGAGCCCCGGGACCTGGTGCGGGTTGGTGTACCCGCTGGCCTCGGTGAGGGTCTTCGTGATCTCGGTCTTGTACTTCTGCTTGAGGCGCGGCTGGATCTTGCCAGCCGGCGCGGCAGTCGCGGTGTCGGTCATCAGAGGTCCTTACCTGACTTCTTGGCGTAGCGGACGCGGACGGTCTTCTGGACGCCGTCCTTCGTCACGGTCTCGTTGCGGAAGCCGACGCGGGTCGGCTTCTTCGTCTCGGGGTCGACGAGAGCGACGTTCGAAACGTGGATCGGCGCCTCGTGCGTCTCGATGCCGCCCGTCTTGGTGCCGCGCTGCGTCTGGCCGACGCGCACGTGCTTCGTGACGAAGTTCACGCCCTGCACCACGACCCGGTTCTCGGCGACGAGCACCTCGATGACCTTGCCCTGCTTGCCGCGGTCTCCGCCGCGGGCCTGGCTGCGGCCGGAGATGACCTGGACGAGGTCGCCCTTCTTGATGTTGGCCATGACTAGATAACCTCCGGTGCGAGCGAGATGATCTTCATGAACTTCTTGTCGCGCAGCTCGCGACCGACCGGACCGAAGATGCGTGTGCCACGGGGGTCACCGTCGTTCTTGAGGATCACCGCCGCGTTCTCGTCGAACTTGATGTACGAGCCGTCGGGACGACGGGTCTCCTTGACGGTGCGGACGATGACGGCCTTGACCACATCGCCCTTCTTGACGTTGCCGCCGGGGATGGCGTCCTTGACGGTGGCGACGATGGTGTCGCCGAGGCCGGCGTACCGGCGCTTCGAGCCACCGAGGACGCGGATCGTGAGCAGCTCCTTGGCGCCGGTGTTGTCGGCCACCTTGACTCGTGATTCCTGCTGAAGCACTTCGAACTCCTTCTTTCAAGCAAGCCCGAGGCTTACTTGGCCTTCTCGACGATCTCGACGAGGCGCCAGCGCTTCGTGGCGCTGAGCGGACGCGTCTCGCTGATCACGACGAGGTCGCCGATGCCGGCGGTGTTCTGCTCGTCGTGCGCCTTGACCTTCGAGGAGCGACGCATGACCTTTCCGTAGAGCGGGTGCTTCACGCGGTCCTCGACCTCGACGACGATGGTCTTCTCCATCTTGTCGCTGACGACGTAGCCGCGGCGCACCTTGCGGTACGGGCGCTGCGAGGCCGTCTCGGCGACCTCGGCCTCTTCAGGCTTGTTGGTCTCAGCCATGATCAGGCCTCCTTCGTCTCTGCCTCGGTCGAAGCATCCGCGGATGCCTCGGCCTTGGCCTTCTTCGTCTTTACTTCGGCACGCTCAGCACGGCGCTTCTCGGCCTTGGCCGGCGCCTCGACCGGTGCGGGCGTGGCCCGGATGCCGAGCTCGCGCTCACGGATCACCGTGTAGATGCGGGCGATGTCGCGCTTGACCGCGCGGAGGCGGCCGTGGCTCTCGAGCTGGCCGGTGGCCGACTGGAAGCGCAGGTTGAACAGCTCCTCCTTGGCCTTCTTCAGCTCGTCGACGAGTCGCTCGTCTTCAAACGTGTCGAGCTCTGCGGGGCTGAGCTCCTTGGTTCCGACGGCCATTATGCGTCGCCCTCCTCGCGCTTGATGATGCGTGCCTTGAGGGGCAGCTTGTGGATGGCACGGGTCATGGCCTCGCGAGCGAGCTGCTCGTCGACGCCCGAGACCTCGAAGAGGACGCGACCCGGCTTGACGTTGGCGACCCACCACTCGGGCGAGCCCTTGCCGGAACCCATGCGGGTCTCGGCCGGCTTCTTCGTGAGCGGACGGTCGGGGTAGATGTTGATCCACACCTTGCCGCCACGCTTGATGTGACGGGTCATCGCGATACGAGCGGACTCGATCTGACGGTTCGTCACGTAGGCGGGCGTCAGGGCCTGGATGCCGTACTCACCGAAGGTGACCTTCGTGCCGCCCGTGGCCTGGCCGGAACGGCCGGGGTGGTGCTGCTTGCGGTACTTGACTCGACGGGGAATCAACATGGTTATGCCTCAACTCCTGCTGCCACCGGCTCCTGCGCCTTGGGCGCACGGCGGGGACGGTCACTGCGGTCGCCGCGCGAGGGCTTCTGCGAAGCCTGCTCGCGGGCGAGCTCCTTGTTGGTGATGTCGCCCTTGTATATCCAGACCTTCACGCCGATGCGGCCGAAGGTGGTCTTCGCCTCGTAGAAGCCGTAGTCGATGTTCGCGCGGAGCGTGTGCAGGGGCACGCGGCCCTCGCGGTAGAACTCCGAGCGGCTCATCTCGGCGCCGCCGAGGCGGCCCGACACCTGGATGCGAACACCCTTGGCGCCGGCGCGCTGCGCGCCCTGCAGGCCCTTGCGCATCGCGCGGCGGAAGGCCACGCGGGCGGAGAGCTGCTCGGCGATGCCCTGCGCGACGAGCTGGGCGTCGGCCTCGGGGTTCTTGACCTCGAGGATGTTCAGCTGGATCTGCTTGCCGGTGAGCTTCTCGAGGTCGGCGCGGATGCGCTCGGCCTCGGCGCCGCGGCGGCCGATCACGATGCCGGGACGCGCCGTGTGGATGTCCACGCGGACGCGGTCGCGGGTGCGCTCGATCTCGATGCGCGAGACACCCGCGCGGTCGAGCGACGTCTGGAGCAGGCGACGGATCTTGACGTCCTCGGCGAGGTAGTCGGCGTAGCGCTGTCCGGGCTTCGTCGAGTCGGAGAACCACCGCGACACGTGGTCGGTGGTGATGCCCAGACGGAAGCCGTACGGGTTGACCTTCTGACCCATTACTTCGTTCCCTCCTCGGGCGTGGCGAGCACAACGGTGATGTGGCTCGTTCGCTTGTTGATGCGGAAGGCACGACCCTGGGCGCGCGGCTGGAATCGCTTGAGGGTGGTGCCCTCGTCGACGAATGCGCGGCTGATGTAGAGGTCCTGCTCGTCCAGGTAGGTGTTCGAGGCGTCGGCCTTGACGCGAGCGTTCGCGATGGCCGAGGCGACGAGCTTGTACACCGGCTCGCTCGCACCCTGGGGTGCGAACTTCAGGATGGCGAGCGCCTCCTGTGCCTGCTTGCCGCGGATCAGGTTGACGACGCGACGAGCCTTCTGGGGGGTGACGCGGATGTGTCGCACGCGTGCGATCGACTCCACCATTTCTTCTCCTCCTTCACGTCACCGCGTCAGCGGCGACGGCCCTTCTTGTCGTCCTTCACGTGTCCACGGAAGGTGCGGGTGGGGGCGAACTCGCCGAGCTTGTGACCCACCATGGTCTCGGTGACGAACACCGGGATGTGCTTGCGGCCGTCGTGCACGGCGATCGTGTGCCCCAGCATGGCGGGGATGATCATCGAGCGACGCGACCACGTCTTGATGACGTTCTTGGAACCGGCTTCGTTCTGGGTGACGACCTTGCGAAGCAGGTGGTCGTCGACGAAGGGGCCCTTCTTGAGACTGCGCGGCATCTTCTTCTACTCCTACTTGCGCTTCTTGCCGACGGTGCGACGACGGACGATGAGCTTGTCGCTCTCCTTGTTGGGGCGACGGGTGCGTCCCTCGGACTGGCCCCACGGGCTGACCGGGTGGCGACCACCGGAGGTCTTGCCCTCACCACCGCCGTGGGGGTGGTCGACCGGGTTCATGGCGACACCGCGAACGGTCGGGCGGACGCCCTTCCAGCGCTTGCGGCCGGCCTTGCCCCAGTTGATGTTCGACTGCTCGGCGTTGCCGACCTCGCCGACCGTCGCGCGGCAGCGCGCGTCGACGTTGCGGATCTCGCCCGAGGGCAGACGCAGCTGGGCGTAGGGGCCGTCCTTCGCCACGAGGCGCACCGAAGCGCCGGCGGAGCGGGCCATCTTCGCGCCGCCGCCGGGGCGGAGCTCGATGGCGTGCACCACGGTACCCGTGGGGATGTTGCGCAGCGGCAGGTTGTTGCCGGGCTTGATGTCGGCGCCGGGGCCCGACTCGATGGGGTCGCCCTGCTGGAGCTTGTTCGGCGCCAGGATGTAGCGCTTGGTGCCGTCGACGAAGTGGATGAGCGCGATGCGAGCCGTGCGGTTCGGGTCGTACTCGATGTGCGCGACCTTGGCGGGCACGCCGTCCTTGTCGTTGCGACGGAAGTCGATCACGCGGTACTGGCGCTTGTGGCCGCCACCGATGTGACGCGTCGTGATGCGGCCCTGGTTGTTGCGGCCGCCGGTCTTCGAGAGCGGGCGGAGCAGCGACTTCTCGGGCGTCGAGCGGGTGATCTCCGCGAAGTCGGCGACCGATGAACCGCGACGACCCGGGGTCGTGGGCTTGTACTTGCGAATAGCCATGGTTGGTTTCCTCTGCTCCCTAGCCGACAGCCGTGAAGATGTCGATCGAGCCGGACTTGAGGGTGACGATCGCGCGCTTGGTGTCCTTGCGCTTGCCCATGCCGAAACGCGTGCGACGGGTCTTGCCCTGACGGTTCAGGGTGTTGATCGACGCCACCTGGACGTTGAAGATCTTCTCGATGGCGAGCTTGATCTCGGTCTTGTTCGCACGGGGGTCCACGGTGAACGTGTACTTGCCCTCGTCGATCAGGCCGTAGCTCTTCTCCGAGACGACGGGCGCGAGGATGATGTCGCGCGGGTCCTTGTTGTGGGCTGCAGACATTATGCGAGAACCTCCGGTCCCTGAGCCTGTCGAAGGGTGGGCGACTTCGCGGTGATGAACGCCTCGAGCGCGGCGGTGCTGAAGACGATGTCGTCGGCGACGAGCACGTCGTAGGCGTTGAGCTGGTCGACCCGCAGCACGTGCACGGTCGGGATGTTGCGCACCGCACGCTCGCTGAGGTCCTCGTCACGCGTGAGCACGACGAGGAAGTGCTTGGCCGGGGCGATCCCGCCGAGGAGCGCGACGGCGTCCTTCGTCTTCGGGGTCTCGCCGGCCGAGAACGTCTCGACGGCGTGGATGCGGCCGCCGCGGGCGCGGTCGGAGAGCGCGCCGAGCAGGGCGGCGGCGATCATCTTCTTGGGGGTGCGCTGCGAGTAGTCCCGCGGCTGCGGCCCGTGGACGATGCCACCGCCGGTCATCTGCGGCGCGCGGATCGAGCCCTGACGGGCGCGGCCCGTGCCCTTCTGCTTGAAGGGCTTGCGGCCGGCACCGGAGACCTCGCCGCGGGTCTTGGTCTTGTGGGTCCCCTGGCGCGCGGCGGCGAGCTGGGCGACGACGACCTGGTGGATCAGCGGCACGTTGGTCTGCAGGTCGAACAGCTCAGCAGGGAGCTCGGTCGTGCCGGACTTCTTGCCGGTGACGTCGAGGACGTCGATGGTGTTGGTCGCGTCAGTGTTCTCTGCGTTAGGCATGGACTACGCCCCCTTCACTGCGTTGCGGACGAAAACGAGACGGCCGCGCGCACCGGGGACGGCGCCCTTGACGAGCAGCAGGCCCTTCTCGGCGTCGACGGCGTGCACGCGGAGGTTGAGCACGGTCACGCGCTCGCCACCCATGCGACCTGCCATGCGCATGCCCTTGAAGACACGGCTGGGGGTCGAGGAGGCGCCGATCGAGCCGGGCTTGCGGTGGTTACGGTGCGCACCGTGCGAGGCGGAGACGCCCTTGAAGTTGTGGCGCTTCATGACACCGGCGAAGCCCTTGCCCTTGCTGGTGCCGACGACGTCGACGAGCTGGCCGGCTTCGAAGGTGGCGTCGACCGTGAGCTCCTGGCCGAGCTCGTAGCTCGAGGCATCCGCGGTGCGGACCTCGGCGAGGTGACGGCGCGGGGTGACGCCGGCAGTCTTGAAGTGACCGGCGGCGGGCTGGTTCACCTTGCGCGGGTCGATGGCGCCCGCGGCGATCTGCACGGCCTGGTAGCCGTCCTTCTCGGGGGTGCGCACCTGGGTGACCACGTTCGGAGCGATCTCGATGACGGTGACCGGAACGAGCTTGTTGTTCTCGTCCCACACCTGGGTCATGCCGAGCTTGGTGCCCAGCAGTCCCTTCACGTTCTTGGTAGCGGTGGACATCTCTTACCTCAGAGCTTGATCTCGATGTTGACGTCGGCCGGGAGGTCGAGGCGCATGAGCGAGTCGACGGCCTTGGGCGTCGGGTCCACGATGTCGATGAGACGCTTGTGGGTGCGCATCTCGAAGTGCTCGCGGCTGTCCTTGTACTTGTGGGGCGAGCGGATGACGCACACCACGTTCTTCTCGGTCGGAAGCGGCACGGGGCCGACGACCGTGGCGCCCGCGCGGGTCACCGTGTCGACGATCTTGCGCGCCGAGGTGTCGATGACCTCGTGGTCATACGACTTCAGTCGAATGCGGATCTTCTGTCCCGCCATCTCGGACTCTCTCTCTGTCAAGGCGTCGTACCCCTTCCGAGGGCATCGGACGCCTGGGTGTAGTCACACCGTGCTACTCCGTGTGAAGCACCACTGTTCTTCTGTCAAAGGCCGTGATCGAGCCTGTCGAAACCACCCCGTTCGCGGTGGCCTCGGCACGCTCGACCCGTGAGCCCCACCGACCCGGTGCTCGGGTGTGTCGCCCTCGCGAAACGGGCATGGCGGACCCATGCTCGAAGTGATGTCGGTATGCGTTCTGCTGCCCGCGGCCTAGCCTGACCCGTGGGGCTCTCGAGAGCTTGCGGTGGCTATGCACTGCCTGGCAGTGATTCGAACGGCACGCAGCAAGGCACGCCGTTCGAAATGTTGAACTCAACGAGTTTGCCACAGTCGGCACGTTCATGCAACCCGGGCGTGTCGCGCCGACTGCGCTCGCACGATCCTCCCAGTCAAGCGGATGTCGCGGCATCCGCCGGCGTGATGGAATCGACCCACGACCGAGGGAGAGACGCACATGACCGACGAGACGACCGAGCACCCGCACGCCGTGAGCGAGCGGATCGGACCGGGAAGCGTCTCGGCGACGCGGATCGCACCGAGACGGTTCGAAGGACTGAACGAGCGCGGCGCGACCGTGGCCATCGGCGGCGCCGAGCTCGAGGGCGAGCATTTCACACCGGGCGAGCTGCTGAAGCTGGCGCTCGCGGGTTGCGTCGGGCTCAGCACCGACCGGGTCGCCGCCCGGCGCCTCGGCGACGATGTCGCGATGACCGTGTGGGCGCACGGCCGTTCCGACGAGGAGTCCAACCGCTACACGCACATCGTCGAGGAGGTGCTGCTCGACCTGTCGGCCCTGGAGCCAGACGATCGGGCGAGGCTCGTCGACGTCATGGGCAAGGCGATCGACCGCGTCTGCACGGTGGGCCGCAGTGTCGAGGGCGCCATCGACGTCGACACCGAGATCGACGGCACGGCGGTGCACTGACGCGAAGCACGACGAAGGGGCCGGGCCCGCGACATCCGCGGTCCCGACCCCTGTCGGATCCATCCCCTGACGGGACGGGGTGCTACTTGATGATCTTCGTGACCGTGCCGGCGCCGACGGTGCGGCCGCCCTCACGGATGGCGAAGCCGAGGCCCTCCTCCATGGCGATCGGCTGGATGAGCTCGACCGTCATGTCGGTGGTGTCGCCGGGCATGACCATCTCGGTGCCCTCGGGCAGCGTGATGACGCCGGTGACGTCGGTGGTGCGGAAGTAGAACTGCGGACGGTAGTTCGCGTAGAACGGGTTGTGACGCCCGCCCTCCTCCTTGGAGAGGATGTACGCGGTGCCCTCGAAGTTCGTGTGCGGGGTGACCGAGCCGGGGGCGACGACGACCTGGCCGCGCTCCACGTCCTCGCGCTTGGTGCCGCGGAGGAGGAGGCCGCAGTTCTCGCCGGCCCATGCCTCGTCGAGCTGCTTGTGGAACATCTCGATGCCGGTGACCGTGGTCTTCTGCGTCGGGCGGATGCCGACGATCTCGACCTCGGAGTTGATCTTCAGCGTGCCGCGCTCGGCGCGGCCCGTGACGACCGTGCCACGGCCGGTGATGGTGAAGACGTCCTCGATCGGCATGAGGAACGGCTTGTCCTTGTCGCGCACGGGGTCCGGGATCGAGTCGTCGACCGCCTCCATGAGCTCGAGAACGGAGTTGACCCACTTCTCGTCACCCTCGAGCGCCTTGAGGCCCGAGACGCGCACGACCGGAGCGTCGTCGCCGGGGAAGCCCTGGCTCGAGAGCAGCTCGCGGACCTCGAGTTCGACGAGCTCCAGGATCTCCTCGTCGTCGACCATGTCGGCCTTGTTCAGCGCGACGAGCAGGTAGGGCACGCCGACCTGCTTGGCGAGCAGCACGTGCTCACGCGTCTGCGCCATGGGACCGTCGGTCGCCGCGACCACGAGGATCGCGCCGTCCATCTGGGCCGCACCGGTGATCATGTTCTTGATGTAGTCGGCGTGACCCGGGGCGTCGACGTGCGCGTAGTGGCGCTTCGGCGTCTCGTACTCGACGTGCGAGATGTTGATCGTGATGCCGCGCTGGCGCTCCTCGGGAGCCGAGTCGATCGACGCGAAGTCGCGCTGCACGTTGGTGGCCGACGGGTACTTGTCGGCGAGCACCTTCGAGATCGCCGCGGTGAGCGTCGTCTTGCCGTGGTCGACGTGACCGATCGTTCCGATGTTGACGTGCGGCTTGGTCCGCTCGAACTTGGCCTTAGCCACTGTGGGTCCTCCTCAGGACTCGTGTAGCTACGCCGGGCGCTGGATTGCGACCGGAGTGCTACGGGGGTTGTGTTGTTATGTTACGCGAACCGTGCGGCTCGTGCGGGCAGGGCCCGAGCTCCCTCCAGGAAGCTCACTCGCCCTTGTTCTTCTGGACGATCTCGTCGGCGACTGCCTTCGGGACCTCCGCGTAGCTCTCGAACTCCATCGAGTACACCGCGCGGCCCGAGGTCTTCGACCGCAGGTCGCCGATGTAGCCGAACATCTCCGAGAGCGGGACGTGCGCGCGCACGACCTTCACGCCGGCGGCATCCTCCATCGACTGGATCTGACCGCGACGCGAGTTCAGGTCGCCGATGACGTCACCCATGTACTCCTCAGGGGTGCGCACCTCGACGGACATGAGCGGCTCGAGCAGAACCGGGTTCGCCTTCCGAGCGGCTTCCTTGAAGCCCATCGAGCCGGCGATCTTGAACGCCATCTCCGAGGAGTCGACGTCGTGGGCCGCGCCGTCGAGCAGGATGCCCTTGACGCCGACCATCGGGTAGCCGGCCAGGATGCCGTACTGCATCGCGTCCTGGAAGCCGGCATCGACCGAGGGGATGTACTCGCGCGGAACGCGGCCACCGGTGACCTTGTTCTCGAACTCGTACGTCTTCTCGCCCGTGATCTCGAGGGGCTCGAGCGCGAACTGGATCTTCGCGAACTGGCCCGAGCCACCCGTCTGCTTCTTGTGGGTGTAGTCGTGCTTCTCGACCGCGCGCTTGATCGTCTCGCGGTACGCCACCTGCGGCTTGCCGACGTTCGCCTCGACCTTGAACTCCCGCTTCATGCGGTCGACGAGGATGTCGAGGTGCAGCTCGCCCATGCCCTTGATGACGGTCTGGCCGGTCTCCTGGTTGAGCTCGGTGCGGAAGGTCGGGTCCTCCTCGGCGAGCTTCTGGATCGCGGTGCCGAGCTTCTCCTGGTCGGCCTTGGTCTTCGGCTCGATGGCCACCTCGATGACCGGCTCGGGGAAGGTCATCGACTCGAGCACGACCTGGTTGTCGGGGTCGCACAGCGTGTCGCCCGTGGTCGTGTCCTTCAGGCCGATGACGGCGTAGATGTTGCCCGCGGTCACCGAGTCGACCGGGTTCTCCTTGTTGGCGTGCATCTGGAAGATCTTGCCGATGCGCTCCTTCTTGCCCTTGGTCGAGTTGATGACCTGGGCACCCGAGTCGAGGTGACCCGAGTAGACGCGCACGTAGGTGAGGCGGCCGAAGAAGGGGTGCACGGCGACCTTGAAGGCGAGCGCGGCGAAGGGGTCGTTCGCGTCGGGGTGGCGCTCGATGACCTTCTCCTCGTCGCGGGGGTCG
The DNA here is from genome assembly GCF_042720415.1 of Agromyces sp. NPDC058484. Lineage (NCBI taxonomy): Bacteria > Bacillati > Actinomycetota > Actinomycetes > Micrococcales > Microbacteriaceae > Agromyces > Agromyces sp. NPDC058484. The sequence continues at coordinate 21,495 of NZ_JBHXMP010000010.1, forward strand.
CGGCCTTCGATGGCGGGCACGTCCAGCGGCGACGGGAGGAAGTCGACGACCGCGTCGAGCATCGGCTGCACGCCGCGGTTCTTGAACGCCGAGCCGCAGAGCACCGGGTAGATCTCGGAGTTCACGACCATCTTGCGGATGGCGCCCTTGATCTCGGCGACCGTGAGCTCCTCGCCGCCGAAGTACTTCTCGAGCAGCGCGTCGTCGGTCTCGGCGACGGTCTCGAGCAGCGTGTGACGGTACTGGTCGGCCTTCTCCCTGAGGTCGGCGGGGATCTCCTGCACCTCGTACTTCGCACCCATCGTCACGTCGCCCTTGGCGTCGCCGGGCCACACCAGGGCCCGCATCTCGATGAGGTCGACGACGCCGACGAAGTCGTTCTCGGCGCCGATCGGCAGCTGCAGCACGAGCGGCTTGGCGCCCAGGCGGCTGACGATGGTGTCGACCGTGAAGTAGAAGTCCGCACCGAGCTTGTCCATCTTGTTGACGAAGCAGATGCGCGGCACGTTGTACTTGTCGGCCTGCCGCCACACGGTCTCGGACTGGGGCTCGACGCCCTCCTTGCCGTCGAAGACGGCGACGGCGCCGTCGAGCACGCGGAGCGAGCGCTCGACCTCGACCGTGAAGTCGACGTGGCCGGGCGTGTCGATGATGTTGATCTGGTTCTTGTTCCAGAAGCAGGTCACGGCGGCAGACGTGATCGTGATGCCGCGCTCCTTCTCCTGCTCCATCCAGTCGGTCGTCGAGGCGCCGTCGTGCGTCTCGCCGAGCTTGTGGTTGACGCCCGTGTAGAACAGGATGCGCTCAGTGGTGGTGGTCTTGCCGGCATCGATGTGCGCCATGATGCCGATGTTGCGGACCTTGTTCAGGTCGGTGAGCACGTCAAGTGCCACGGGGTTCCTCCGGTGGAGTTCAGGATCGGAAAGTACTGGTCGAGCGGATGCCGCCCTTCGACGGGCTCAGGGACCGCCTTCGACGGGCTCAGGGACCGCCTTCGACGGGCTCAGGGACCGTCTGGCCGCGGCATCCGCTCACCTGCTACCAGCGGTAGTGGGCGAAGGCGCGGTTCGACTCGGCCATCTTGTGGGTGTCCTCGCGGCGCTTGACCGCGGCGCCGAGGCTGTTCGAGGCGTCGAGGATCTCGTTGGTGAGACGCTCGGTCATGGTCTTCTCGCGGCGGGCCTTGGCGTAACTGGTGAGCCAGCGCAGCGCCAGCGTGTTCGCACGGTGCGGCTTGACCTCGACGGGGACCTGGTAGGTCGAGCCGCCGACGCGACGCGAACGCACCTCGAGGGTGGGGCGGACGTTGTCGAGCGCCTTCTTGAGCGTGGCGACGGCGTCCTGGCCGGACTTCGCGGCGACGTTCTCGAGCGCCTCGTAGACGATGCGCTGGGCGAGGTCCTTCTTGCCGTCGATGAGGATCTTGTTGACGAGCTGGCTGACCACGGGCGAGCCGTACACCGGGTCGGCGACGACGGGGCGCTTCGGAGCGGGTCCCTTGCGAGGCATTACTTCTTCTCCATCTTCGCGCCGTACTTGCTGCGAGCCTGCTTGCGGTTCTTCACTGCCTGGGTGTCGAGCGCGCCGCGCACGATCTTGTACCGCACGCCCGGAAGGTCCTTCACACGACCGCCACGGATGAGCACCATCGAGTGCTCCTGCAGGTTGTGGCCCTCACCGGGGATGTAGGCGGTGACCTCGGTGCCGTTCGAGAGCTTCACGCGGGCGACCTTGCGGAGCGCGGAGTTCGGCTTCTTCGGGGTGGTGGTGTACACACGCGTGCACACGCCGCGCTGCTGGGGGTTGGCCTTCAGGGCGGGAGCCTTGGTCTTGGTGACCTTCGGCGAGCGACCCTTGCGGACCAACTGCTGAATCGTTGGCACTGCTTCTCCTTGTTGTGCTGCACGGTGACAGCGTCTGATGGAATTCACATCACGACCCACCGGCACCGCAGAGCTGCGGCGCCTTGGAATGATGGGTATGCCGTGGGGGCGACCATCGAGGTGCCCTTGGAATGTGCGCCTGCCGCGAGCCCGAGTGCGCCGGCCGGGGGCGATCTCTCGACGCTCGGGCAGGCACGGTTCGAGCGCGCGTCAACGCGCACACCCGGTCAATGGTAATGCCGCGTAACGTTGCGGTCAAATGGCTCTCGGTACGGGCCCGCGCCCCGGCGCTCAGCCCGGCCAGCTCGGTGAGTCGAGCTCCCGGTCGAGGTCGGCGAGGAGCTCCTCCACCTGCGGCTCGACGTATTCGACGACGGCGTGGCCGATCCGTTCGCGGTGCTGGGCGAGCTCGACGCAGATGCGGCGGCCCAGCTGCTTCGCGAACTCGTCGGCGAGGCGCACCTCCTCGCGCAGCGCCTCCTTCTCGTCCATCGTGAACGGGCGGGGCGCCGGCTCGTTCGCCTCGGCTGCGGCATCCGCCTCGAGGCCGCTCAGGGTGAACAGGAACGGTTGGTCCGGCGCCGGCTCGGGGTCGAGGTCGAGGCCCAGGAACTCGGGGTCGAGCCCCTCCCCGGCGCGGTACGGGCGGCGTGCCTTGCGCTCCTCGGCCAGACGGATCTCGTGGTGGAGCATCGGGAGATTGCGCGCCGTGTAGTCGTCGACCGCCACGTCGATGATGGCCTTCATGCGCATCGAGAACGCATGCTGCACCGGATGCGGCACGTCGAGGTCGAGACCGGCGGCGGTGAGGATCGGCGACCCGAAGCAGCGCGTGCAGAGCCGCACGCGGGCGCGATGGGTGCCGGGCCGCCATCTGGGCAGCCAGGCGAGCCACCGGTCGACCTCGTTGCTCACGCGCGCCTCGATCGATCCCTCCACGCGGTTCACGATACTGCCAGGCGTGTCGCGGCCGCCGATCAGCGGGTCGACTGGCGCGGCGCGCCCCGTCCGGCCGGCTCAGGGAACGCCGTCACCCGTCGTCGTCGCGCTCCCACGGCCAGCGCGGGCGCTCCATGCCGCTCGATCGGCCTCGCGCGACGAGCACGGCGAACGAGGCGACGACGGCCGCGAGCGCCGGGACCAGCAGGCCGAACCATCCGACGCCGAGGCCCACGCCGAAGAGCGGGGCGGCGAGGATCGTGCCCGTCGCGAGCGCATAGCCCACCGCCGCGACGGCGACGAGGGCGACCCAGCTCCACAGCGCGGAGAACACCACGCTGGGCCACTGCCGCTCGGGGCGGCGCAGGGTGTGCGCGAGCGTGAGCAGCACGGCGCCCACGGATGCCCCGACCGCCGCCGGCCCGACGAGCCGTCCCGCGTCGGGAGCGGCGATGACCTCGGCATCGGTGAGCAGGCTCACGAACCCCCACGCACACACGACGCCGGCGAGATCGAGCGCCGCCGCGAAGCCCGCGACGACCCACGCGGACCGCCGCGGCTCGTCATCCATCCTCCGAGCGTACGCCCGGGTGTCCGGCCGGTCAGAGGCCGACCGAGTAGCGGAGCTGTCCGGCATCGGCCGCGCGCAGGTCCCTGAGCACATCGGGCTCGAGCAGTTGCCGACGGCCGAGCGCGGCCACCGCCCGCGTCGTGGCGGCGCGCAGCTCTTCGCGTTGGGCGGCGGTGAGGCTGCCGAGCAGTTCCCACGACTCGGACCGCGCGGTCTCGATCGCGGCGGCGAGCCCGGCCTCGAGGTCGACCCTGCGCGCGCGCTCCGCATCGAGCGCGGCCCGACGCGTTCTCGCCTCCGATCCGGCCTCGCGCGCTGCGGGCACGAACAGGATGACGCAGGCTCCCGCCGCGAGCACCGCGAGCACGCACGCCACGACGATGGCCGCGGCGGGCTCGCCGCCGGCCCGCCACACGATGAGACCGGCGACCGCGAGCGAGATCGCCGCCGTCAGCAGGACGAGGTGCCGCGACGAGGCGACACTCCTGCCGGCCCGCCGCGCCCGGACGGCACCGATCGCGTGCGCGCCTCCCGCGACGACCACGAGTGCCGTGCTCGCCCAGACGGCGGCCGCCGTCGGCAGCGCCGAGCCGGCTCCGCCCGCGCGTCCGCCTGCCACGAGGAGCAGCGGCGCCGCGACCAGCGCGATCACGAAGCCCGTCATGTCCCAGCCCGATGCGGGCTGGGCCACCGGCTCGTCGGCGGCGTGCTCCTGGCGCCGCGCCAGCTCCTGGCGCAGGGCGCTCACGGTGCGATCGAAGCGGCGGTCGAGGTCCAGGAACCGGCGCGCGGTCTCGGGGTCGATGCGGGGCAGCGCGGCGTCCTCGAGCGCACGGATCACGGCGGCGGGTGGGTCGACGGGCGTGAGCGGCATCGATCGCGCGCGTTCGGACGCCGCGGCCGCGGCATCCGTCACCGGCCGGCTCACGCGGCCTCGATGCGGATGCCCCGCACGAGCTCGTCGAGGAACGGCGCCATGAATCCCGCGTCGCGCGCGCTGTCGGCGGTGCCGCTGACCGCCACGGCGAGGCCGTCGACGTCGAACACGTAGTTGAGGCGGCCGGCGGCGATGCCGGGATCGCTCGACGGAAGCACGATCGCCGCGCGGCGTCCGAGGCCGAGGTGCTCGGACGGGAAGTCGATCACGGCGGGGGGCAGGAGCGCCCGCTCGTCGCCGGCGGTCTCGTGATCGAGGTCGAGGGGTCCGCCGCCGTGCTCGCCGATGAAGACGTGCGCCACGCCCAGCGCCGGAATGCCGCGAGGGCAGAACAGCAGGCACTCGGTGGCGAGCGGCGTGCGCCCGAGCCGGGCCATCACCGCGAACTCGCGCACCGCTGCGCGGGCGTCCTCGCTGAGCGCGCCGAGGTCCGCCTCGAATGCGTCGACGAGCGCCGCGGCCCAGGATGCCTCATCCGGCCATGCCGCCGACGGGAACTGTTCGGGCGCGGGGTACCAGACGCCCTCGTCGTACGTGATCTCGTACTTCACGCCTCGTCGCTCTCCCACGCGAACGTGCTCACGATCGTGTCGCTGAGCAGGCACAGCTCGTCGATGAAGCGATCGCGGAACCCGTCGTCCTCCTCGGTGGGGTGCGGAATGGTCGTCGTGAACAGCAGAGCCGTGCGGCGGCCGGTGCCGGGGACTGCGATGAGGTAGTTGAGCACCCGTGCGGCGGTGCCCTCGAGTTCGCCTCCCGCGGTGGTGTCGGCCTCCCACCGCACGATCGCGTTGTCGTCGCGCAGGAACCCGGCGCCGCGTTCGCGGAAGAGTTCGGTGACCTGGCGGTCGAGGGTGCCGCCGAGTTGCCCGTCGGCCACGGCCGCGGTGATCGACAGCGGCAGGATCCGATCCTCGGGCACCTCGGTCTGCAGGTAGAGCGCGAACACCCGCCCCTGTGTCATCTTGCGCGCCGCGGCCTGCAGGAGCCGGCGGAACTGCGCGTCGAGATCGGGGCGGTGCGCGGCCCGGAACACCTCGCTGGATCGTTCGACCAGCGCCCGCACGGCCGCCTCGTCGGCCGGGACCTCCTCCCACCCGGCGGGAAGCAGGAGCCGGAACGGAGGCACGGGGAACGTCTCGGTCGTGGTCATCGTGATCACCCTATCCGCTCTGGAACCCGCGCCCGTGGGCCGTCACGAGGCCAGCTGCACGCGCCAGGCGTCGACGGGGCTCGGCGCCGTCTGCGCCTGGACCGCGTTGATGCGACCGTCGACCATGCGCGTGCGTTTCACCGCGAACTCGCTCACGTTCGCGATCGCCTCGCTCGCCGGCACCGACTTCGCGCCGCCGCTGATGACCTCCGCGAGCGCCCCGAGGTGCGGCGTCACGACCCGCTGGTGGTGCGCGGACAGGCTCGCGAAGTTGTCGGCGAGCGCGAGCGAGTACCCGCGGCTGGAACCGCCGATGATGCGGTTCAGGATGTTGCGGGGCCCGGCGCCCTGGAACGCCGAGAAGTCCCGGCCGAGGCGCGACGCGAGCCCGCTCGCCGCGCGCTGGCCGAGACCGCCGCCGGTGCGCAGGGCGGCTGGGTCGGTGAGGCCCCTGAGGGCCGTCATCCGGCGCAGCGGCGTCGCGATCTCGAGGTAGGGGCCTTTGACGAACTCCTTCAGCCCCGTGAGCCGCTTGCCGGACTGGAAGAGCTTGCCGAGCTTGCCGAACGGCAGCACGCCGACGATGGCCCACGCCACGTCGCCGAGTCCCTTGCGGCCCTTCGCGTAGAGGAAGACCGTGCCGATGAGGGCGATCACGCCCGCGATCGCGGCGATGAGCGCGATGAACGGACCGCCGATGACGAGCGCCGCGATGGCGAGCACGACGCCGGCCCACGCGAGCACCTCGAGCACGACCTCCACGATGCCCGCGATGTTGTCGCTCCACTTGTCGCTGACATTGCCCTCGGTGGCGTCGTTGATGCCGCGAAGCGCCGTCTCATAGGCGTCATCCCACAGGTCCCACTGGGTGTCGAACAGGGCGTACTGGGCGTCGAGTGCGTCTTCCGCGTCGCCGGCGGCGGTCTGCGCGCTCGTGGCGGTCTCCTGCAGTTGCCGGTTGCGCAGGGCGGCCGCCGCATCCGCCGGATCGGCATCGGGCGCGTTCCCGGCCGCGGATGCCGCGGTGGCCGCCGCGGATCGCTTCTGGTCGAGGGTGTCCTTGGCGTCGGCCGCGTCCCGCACGATCGTGCGCATCGCCGCCTGCACATCGGCGAGCTTCTCGCCGTAGGTCTTCATCACCGTGCCGGTCGGCTTGTATCGGTCGCCGGCCTTGCGGAGCTCCTCGTGGGCGTCACCCACCTCCGTGCGGATCTTCTCGATCGAGCGTCCCCGCTCCTCCGTCGCCCCACCGTCGACCTCGCGGAGGATGTCGGCGGCGCCGATCATCTGCTCCCCCAGGTCTTCGATCTCCGTGCCACGGGCGACGATGCCGTGGGCGTCGCCCTCGAGCACCTCGACCGGGTGGCCCTTGTGCGTGCGCAGCTCTGTCATCTCATCGTCTCGTTCAGCGAACCGGGAGGTTCGCGCCGTCGTTCTCCTGCAGCTTGAGGCTGTCTGCGGCCTCGAGGTCGAAGTCCTGCCAGCCCTGGCACGTGCTCTCGACGGCGGCCTGGATGCCGGACAACTTCTGGATCAGGGCGTTGCGGCGGTCGTCCCAGCCGCCCTCGAACTCGTGCGTGCGATCGCGCAGGCCGCTCCGCCCGTCGGGCCGGCCGATCATGTCCTGGAGCGCGTCGGTGCGCGCCGCCGCGTCGTGGAACTCCACGAGGATCTGCTTGAGGGAGCCGTTCAGCCTGTTGAGGTGATCGACCTTGACGTACACGTCGGGCATGGCGATTCCTGTTCACCGGTGTTCTGCAGCGGAAGGCCCGCAGGGGCCGGGTCGGGGGAGGGCGCCGTTCGCCCTCCCCCGGAGAAGCCGGACCTACTGGCCGGCGAGTGCGGCGTCGGTGTCCTTGATCGCCTGCATCATCTTGCGGAGCGACTCGCCCATGTCGCGGATGCCGTCGATCGCCGTCTCGAGTCCGTTCGTGAGCTCGGTGTATCCCTCGCCGAACTTGCCCGAGGCATGCTCGGTCTTGAAGTCGTCGCCGAGGAGGGTGTCGACGCCCTGCTTGAGCTGGCGGAGGACGTCGGCGATGTCCTCGCGGCCCTGCTCGAGCTTGCCGGCCATCGATTCCATCTCGCCGTATGAAGCCTTGAAGTCAGCCATGTCGGCCATTCCTTTCCGTTTCGGCCCTCTGCGGACCTCTCGTGTTCCACGGTAGGCAACGCCCGCGTGGGTGCAAATGGGGAGGAGTGCCCACCCTGCTCAGCCGGCGACGAGCGGCACCTGCACCGCGACGGCGCGACCGTCCTCGACGAACAGGCCGCGGCCCTCGGGGAACTCGTGGCGTTGCACGCGCGGGAACGGCACCTTGAACAGCGAATCGCCGTCATACGTGTCGGGCTTCAGTACGATGCCGCGACGGCCGCCCTTGAAATCTCCGATGAAGCCGTACCCCGAGCCGAGCTGGCTCACGTCGCCGTCGCCCATGAGGAAGTGATCGCTGCGGTTGATCGCCTGGAAGAGTTCCTTGAGCGGACGCTCGGCGTCGGAGTCGGCGAACTCGGTCACGTTCTCGACGACCACGACGAGTCGCCCGGGAACGGTCTCGTCACCGACGATGCCGGTGAGCTCCTTGGCGAGGGCGCGGGCGTCGTCGACGTTCGAGGCCGATCCCGTCCACGACCGGAATGCGCGGAGCACCGCACGGCGGCCTCCGAAGTGGAAGAACCTCGCTTCGGGATCGAAGCGCGACATCGACGTCATGAGCGCTCGCAGCGCGTTGGACTTGCCGCTGCGCGGCGGCCCGGCGACGACGAACGTGCCGACGGGCTCGAAGCCCCTCGGACCGAGGAGATCCTCGGAGATGCCGATCACCGGCCGACCGTCGACCGAGGCCGGGAGCTGGTCGATCGCGAGCTCGGTCGGAAGCGAGCCGATCTCTCGGACCTCGGTCGCTCCCCCGGCGCGCAACTCATCGGCGAAGGCCTGCAGCTCGGCGGTCTGCCGGGCGACGTTCGCGGTGCCGCCCATGACGGCGAGCTGCGTCTCCAAGCCGTCGACGATCGCGCGTCCGGGCGCGCTGCGTTCGTTCAGCACGTCCTTCGGCGCGCCGAGGATGGAGTATGCACCCTCATCGGACATCCGGAGCACGATGCGCCGGCTCACGTTCGCGCTGACCGCCGTGGGCACCGCGCCGTACCGGTCGGCGCTCGCGACGGCGTGGATGCCGAGGGGGCGCCCCTCGCCCAGCACCCGCATGAAGATGTTGTAGAACGGAGAGCGGGCCGAGGTGGCCTCCCACTCCTGCTTGAACGTGCCGAAGCCGTCGATGAGGAGCAGGACGCGCGGCTCGTGCGGGCGTCCTGCGAGCTCGCGATACTCCGTGAGGCTCGCGGCGTTCACGCTCGAGAACCGCTTGGCGCGGTCGTCGAGCATGCCGCGCAGGGTGCGGAGCAGCCGCTGGATGCGTTCCGCGTCGTCGCCGGCGACGATCGACCCCACGTGCGGCAGCGCCTCGATCGACCGCAGCGATCCCGTGCCGAAGTCGAGCCCGTACACCTCGGCGCCGCCGAGGTCGGGCCGCGCTCCGACCGCCGTGGCGATGGTACGGAGGGCTGCGGTCTTGCCCGCGCCGCTCGTGCCGTAGACGAGCAGGTGCCCGTCGGTGTCGGGTTCGAAGTACACCGGCGTCTGCGACTGGCGCTCGGGAACGTCGGCGACGCCGAGCGGGATCCGGCCGTCGCCGTCGAGCGGCAGGCGGCGCAGGTCGACCGTCGAGGCGAGGTCGTCGAGCCACGGGCGCCGTGGTGCCGGGATGGCTGCGACGCGCGCCGCCTCGACGAGGTTCGCGACCATGCGCTTCTGGTCGTTCGGGCCCAGGTCCGCCTCGTGCACGTCGGCTCCGTCCTTCGCGTCGGACTCCCAGACCACCGTGGAGCCGAACCGGAGCTCTGCCACGCGCACCTGCGCGACATCCGGAGCATCGCTCGTCCAGCCACCCGCGTAGCCCGACTGGAACGGCACCAGGCGTCCGGGTCCGGTCTTCGCGATGCCGCGCCCCGGGATCGAAGGGTCGAAGGTGCCCGCGACGGGGTCGCCGACGACGTCGTTCGAGTCCGCGGCATCCGCCATTCGAAGTGCGACGCGCAGGTTGGTGTTGGCGCGCAGGTTGTCCTTGATGACGCCCGCCGGGCGCTGCGTCGCCATGATGAGGTGGATGCCGAGCGAGCGGCCGCGCTGCGCGATGTCGACGACGCCGTCGACGAACTCGGGCACCTCCCCCGCGAGCGCCGCGAACTCGTCGATGACGAGCACGAGCGCGGGCGGGGTCTCGGGGTCCTGGCGTTTCTCGAGCTCGAGCAGGTCCTTGGCCTTCTTGCGGTTGAAGAGGTGCTCGCGATGGTGGAGCTCTGCGCGCAGGCTGGTCAGGGCGCGCCGCACGAGGTGCGGGCTGAGGTCGGTCACGAGTCCCACGCAGTGCGGCAGGTCGACGCAGTCGGCGAAGGCCGAGCCGCCCTTGTAGTCCACGAACAGGAACGTGACCCGATCCGGGCTGTACTCGGCGGCCATGCCGAGCACCCACGCCTGCAGGAACTCCGACTTGCCCGAACCGGTCGTGCCGCCGACGAGCGCGTGCGGACCCTGGGTGCGCAGGTCGAGGGACATCGCATCGGGGCTGCCCTGGCCGACGAAGGCCTTCAGGGTTCCGGCGCGCTTCAGGCGCGGCCGCACGCCGCGCGACCGGTCGAGGATCGAGTTGTTCTGCCGCCACCGTTCCACCGCGGCGGCGGGCTCTGCGGCGATGTCGGTGCCGATGAGCTTCAGCAGCGACACGCTGCGCGGCAGGTCGCTCGAGTCGGCCGCGACCGAGCTCGAATCGGCCACGGGCGCGAGTCGCTTCGCGAAGACCTCCGCGTACTGCCGGGAGACGCCCTCGACGCCCACGTCGTCGAACCGCTCCCCTGCCCGCACGAAGCCGACCGAGGCACGGTCGATGCCGTCGGTGGCGTCGATGTACGTTCGGCACGCGGCGGGGAGGGACTCGACCGTCGGGGCGAGGAAGATCGTGAAGACGCCGGCATCGGCGCCCCGCTCGATGACCTGCGTGAGCCGCGGCCGGTCGACGGGCGCATCGTTCGACGCGATGAGCACGAGCGCGAGGTCGCCGTCGAGCGCCCCGCCCCGGTCCACGGCGTCGCCGACGCGCGCGCCCAGCGCCATCGTCGTGTCGGTGTCGCGGAGTGGGCCTCGTCGGCTCGGTGTTCCCGACAGCCGACCCAGGATCGTCTCCTCGAGGCCGTTCAGCAGGGCGGTGCCGGCGGACTGGCTGTCGGCCAGGGCGAGTTCGGCGAACGGCGATCGCGGGCTGGTCGTGTGCGGGAGCCACTTCATCCACTCGAGCTCGCGCGCCCACGCCGGATCGACGATCGCGGCCGTGACGACCTCGTTCGGGGCGTGCAGGCCGAACAGCTGGACACCGAGCCCGCGCAGCACGTCGGCGGCGAGGTGGCGCGGCCCCGCGACTCCGAGGGCACCCGAGTGCGGCAGCATCTCGACAAGCGGCACGGCGTCGATGAACTCGTGCCGAGCCCGCAGCCTGTCGACCTGGCGCGCGTAACGGGCGATCCCCTTCTGCTCGTTCGAGTGCTGGATCGTGTTCCGGCTCTTCGCGCGGCCCACGCCGAGCCGGAGCGCGAGGAAGTTCCAATGCTCGGGCCGCCGGGTCCAGAGCAGCGGACCGAGTCGCATCGCCTCCTCGTACACGGTCGCGACGGCCGGCCCCTCGGCATGCCGTCTCGCCCGCTCGACCACCGTCTCGCGTGCGAGCGTCTCCTCGAGTTCCTCGACCTGGGATTCGAACGTGTCGATCTCGAGCCGGAGCTTCTTGCCCTGCTGGGTGCGCTGGCCGACGAAGTTGCCGAGCATCATGAGGGGCGACATCGCGACGATCGAGAGCGAGTACGGGTTCTTCGTGATGAAGAACATCGCGAGGCCGAGCATCATCGGGGCGACGATCATGGGCCACGGGAAGAGCCGCGGATCCGCCTCGGAGGGGATCACCGGATGCCGGTGCTCCGTGCCGGGATACCGCACCTCGACCCGCGGCGACCGGTTGAACATCACGGCGCCGCCGCGCTCGAGCACGGGATCGACGGCGTCGTCGGTGCCCGCGACGAGCGAGAACGAGACCGCCGTCTCACCGATCGTGATGACCTGCCCGGGGATGGCGCGCACGCGCTGCACGAGGCCGCCGTCGACGAGCAGGCCGTTCGCCGAATTGAGGTCCACGAGTTCGACGCCCTGATCGATCTCGACACGCGCGTGCCGCTTCGAGACGAGCGCATCGGCGAGCACGACGTCGACGCCTGCCGCCCGGCCGATGATGCTGTTGCCGCGACGCAGCGGCACCTCCCGACCCGACTCCGGCCCGTTGAGGATTCGCATCACGGCCGCCGCCGAGGGGTTCGCGCCGCTGCGCGTGGGCGCGTGCGCGACGACCGCCACGTTGAAGCCCGAACCGATCGGCGCATCGCCGATGAGGAGGTCGGGCTCGAGCACGACGGGTTCGCTCGAGGTCGGGGGCGCGACCGCGAGCGTGAGGCTGCGACGCGAGCCGCGGGCGACGTGCGCCGACGCAGGATCCGCGTCGGCGACCGTGCGCGCGAGGTCTTCGACGGTTGCCGTCGAGTCAGCCGTCACGACGACGTCGACGGGCGCCCCCGTCTGGCGACGCAGCCCGAGCTTGAGTCTCATTCGGTCCTTCCGGCGACGACGGTGAAGCTGCGGCCTCCGAGGATCACCCGCGAGCCCGCGGGCACGGGCGTGCGGACGCCTGGCGGCAGTCGGAGCGCGTCGCCGTCGGGCCGATGCACCGTGGTGCCGTTCTTCGAGGAGCGGTCGGCCACCCAGAACCCGGTGTCGTCGATGCCGAACGCCGCATGCGTCTTCGAGATGCGCATGCTGTCGTCGGAGAGCGGGACGAGGTGGGCCTGCGGTTCGCCCGGTGCGGCGGCGGGATTGCGTCCGAGCAGGCCGGTGACGGATGCCGCGACGCGCGTGCCGTCGTCGAACTCGAGCACGAACGGGGCGGCGGTCGGCGCTGGGGTCCGGGTGGCGGTCGGCGCGGGTTCCGCGGTCGCCGGCACGAGCGCGGGCGGGACCCACGGGCCGGCGCCGTCGGGCGCGGCCGACACGACGCCCGAACTCGAGCGTGCCGACGGGATGAACAGCTCCTCGGCGGGAACCCTGTCGCTCGCGAGCGACGGCAGGGGCGGCGGCGGGGCGACGGGCGGTGCGTCGAGCGCGCGACGCGCGTGGCGCAGCGCCTTGGCGTCGAGGGGGTCGAGGCCCCGCCGTGCGTCGACCGCGTAGCATCCGCCGATCCGGTCCAGCCAGCTGCGACCGCGGGACGCCGGGTCCCAGCTCGACGAGGTGAACATCACCGCCGGCCCGACGAGCGGCAGCACCGCCTGCGAGCTCCACAGCACGAGTGCGCGCAGGGTCACGCGCCAGAAGCCCGGCCGCCGGAACGTCGCGACGTTCACCGAGCGGATGCCGAATGCGGCCTTGCCGAGCGTGACCCCTCGGCGCCCGTGCAGGATGAGCTGCGTCAGACCCAGGGCGGTGATGAACGCCTGGCTCACTATGACGAGCACGAATGGAAGGGTCGACGACCCCGCGAGGAGCACACTCGGCGAGAAACTCGACGCTGCGAGCGCCGAGGTGAGCATCGCGACGCCGATGATGCCCGGCACCGCGAGCAGCGCCCAGGCGGCGGCATCCAGCGTGAACGCCGCCGCGCGCCGTCCGCCCGGAGCGGGGATGAGGCCGAGGCGCGCGGCGTAGGCGGGATCGGGCCGACCGTCGGCGTCGATGCCGGGAATCGGCTCGTCGTCGACGTCGAGGGTGACGCTCACTCCGGCTCCTTGCGTGGGAAGACTGTCTCGCCACCCGATCACGATCGGGCACGGGATGTCGATGGGGAGGGGTCACCATCCCGACACAGCAGCCTATAGGCACGCACACAGGTCCCCGCCCGCGAGGGTCGCGGGAGGGGCGGGGGTGAGCCGCGACGCGGGGACCCTAGTCGGCGCGGATCGGCTGCGGGCCGGCAGCGAGTTCGCGCTCGTACGCCTCGTCTGCGAGGCGGTTGCGCTCGGCGACCGTGCGCCCGTGTGCGGCGATCCATCCGCCCAGCCAGACCGGGATCTCGCGGGCGACGATGAACGCCACGATCGCGAACGGGTCGAGCCAGCGCTGGTTGATGAAGTCGGCCGTCTCGTCGACCGAGAGGGTCCACGCCTCGACCGTCAAAAGGGAGCCGCCGAGGTACGAGAAGTACACGAGCGCCGCGACCAGCAGGCCGAACACCGCGTAGTACCACCACGCCCCACGGTTCACGATCACGGCGAGGAGCGCGAAGCCGATGAAGAACGCGACCACCGGAACCCAGAAGACCGGGCTGACGACGAACTGCGTGAACACGGCGGTCGCCGCGGCCGGGACGCCCCGGCTGAGCAGCAGCAGGTACGCGACACCGGCATAGAGCAGGGCGAAGAGCACGGTGCCGATGAGGGCGACGAGGACGCCGAATCCGCGGTTGCCGCGGGGTTTGGGGGCGGCGGGCGCCTGCACGTAGATGGTCTGCGGCACGGCTTGCGGCGCGATGTAGGGCGTCGGCTCGGGTCCGAGCGTCGCGGCGCCCGCCGCCGTTCCGGCCGCCACGGTCGCTGCCGGCACGTACGTGTCGCGCGGGGCGGAGTCGGCGGCCACGGGCTCGGGACGCGGCTCGCCGGTGATCCCGGTGTCGCCGGTGCGGGCGGCGTCATCGGTGTCGGATGCCACGGGCGTGGCCTTCGCACGTTCGACCGCCGCGTCGAGACGGGCCGTCGCGTCGGACGATTCGACCGGCTCGACGGTCTCGACCGGCTGCGCGGGCGCAGCGGCGGCGGGCCCTGCGGGCCCTGCGGGACCTGCGGACGAGAGACCGGGCTCGAGCGGTGCGGCGGGCGCTTCGGGCTCCTCGGGTTGGGCGGACACGGGCTCGGGCGCGGGCGCGGGCTCGGGCTCGACGGGCGGGCGCCTCTCCGCAGCATCCGGAGCAGCGTCGGATGCCGCCGACCGCTCGGGCTCCTCGTGGACGGCGTCGGGTTCGTCGTGCGAGGCGCTGTCGGGCTCGGTCGCGGCCGGCTCGCGCTCGTCGGCGTCGTCGTGCGGGCGTTCCGGGTCGGATCCGGGAGTCGTGCTGCTCATGATCGCGCTCCTTCCGGGCGCCCTCGCACCCGCGATGGGGCCACTGTAGCAACGGGCCACCGCCGTTCCGCGGAACGGCGCGGCGCTTCGCTCAGACCCTATGAGGGTGGCGGGGTCTTGGGGCTTGTGGCCCAGGGCCTCGCGATGCAGATTCGTGGATCATCCCCGGGAGTAGGCCCGAGGGTGCCGACATGCATTGGAGGCCCTGGTGTTCAACGAGCCTACGGCGATTGGTCTGGATGTGCACGCACGATCTGTGCGGGCGGCGGTGCTGGACACGATCACCGGTGAGGTGATCGAAGCGAAGCTTCCGCCTGACAGTGTCGAGATCGTCGACTGGGTGGCCGGGATCGCGCAGCAGCACGGCCCGGTCCATGCGGCGTATGAGGCCGGACCGACCGGGTTCGGGCTCGCGAGGAAACTGCTGGCGGCCGGGATCGGGTGCACGGGTCGCGGCGCCGTCGAAGATCATCCGGCCGGCCGGGGACAAGGTCAAGACCGACGCGCGGGACGCGTTACTGCTGGCGCGGCTGCTGCGGATGAACGAGCTGGTCGCGGTGCGAGTCCTGCCTGCGCGGGATCTCAACCCTGACCGGGTTCGCCCTTGCCGTCGAGATCGGTGACTGGCACCGGTTCACCGGGTCCACAATCGCGGCGTACCTGGGGCTGGTGCCCTCCGAGTACTCGTCGGGCGGGTCGCGGAGCCTGGGCCCGATCACCAAGACCGGCAACAGCCACGCCCGCAGGCTGCTGATCGAAGCAGCCTGGCACCACAAACCCCTCTACCGGGCAGGCAAGACGATGACCGACCGGCGGGCGCAGGCGCCTGCCGCTGCCGCCGCCCGAGGTGATGCCGGCAACCGGAGGCTGCATCACAGGTGGATGGTGCTGGCAGCGAAACACAAGAAGCACACGATCGCGAATACCGCGATCGCCCGCGAGCTCGCCGGCTGGTGCTGGTCCCTGGCCGTCATGGACTGACCCGGAACTCGTTCGTCCCCGCGCGTCACGGGGAGCATGCAGCGTGAGGAGCACACCAGCGATTCGGCTGTGAGCAACCGCCCCCGGCGGCCACGCTCGACCTCAGACCAGCCTGAACGCTCTCACCGAAACAAGGGTCATGCGGTCATCAACCCGCGCATTTCAGACTAACCACGCGTCGAAAGACACGCCGCACCCCGGAACCCCGGGACGAATGAAGAAGCGCCGCCGAGCAGCCAGCCCGACGGCGCTTCACCCTGCCACTTGACAAAACGACCTACATATCAGCCGAAGATCGCGGTCACGATGTCGTGGGTGTAGCCGTCTGGACCCGCATTCACCCACAGGGTTGCGACCCAGACGTCGTCACGGAGGAAGTGGGACTCACCGGACTGCCCGTCCGGCGTGGGTTCGGTCTCGATCACGCAACGAGTGCCCTCGAGCTCGTCGTAGCAGGAGTATCCGACGGTCTCGAAATGCTCCCGCATGGCCGTCGCCTGCGCGACATCGACGACCGCGACGTTCGTCGTGAGGCCGCGGTCGGAGCCACCCTTCGGATTGCCCCACTTGCAGGTGACCTTCGTCGTCGTCTCGAGCACATGGACGGCGACCTCGTCGCGCGATCCGAAGCGCACGCCGCTGTTCGGTTCGTTCGTCCACGCGGGGTTGAGCACGAGCCCCTCGAAGTCGGGCGTCCAGTCGCGCGTATAGATGCCCTCGCATGATGCGGGGATCACCACGCCCGCCTCGGCGGGCGGCGCCTCGCTCTCGGCGGGCTGCGTGGTCGCGGTGTCCGTCGCACCGTCCGGGATCGTCGCACTCGGTGTGGGCGTGCCCGACGCAGCGGGGTCGGTGCCGCGCACCGAGCCGAGCGCGTTGCCGATCACCACGGCGATGGCGACGAGGAGCAGTGCCGCGGCGACGATGAGCCAGAAGGGCGGGCGACGCACTATGGACGGGAGGGGATCTGGCGTGACCTGCGACAACGCGGTGCCTCTCACTCGGGGAATGTTGATGGATGGTATCGCCCGCGAGTCCGCCCGCTCCATCCGGACCTACCCTGAGATCGCCCGTGGAACGACGAAGGGCCCCGGATCGCTCCGGAGCCCTTCAGGTCTCGATGCGGTGCAAGCGCCTATTCGACCACCGTCAGCTGTAGTTGCCGGGGGTGAAGTCGTCGCTCGAGAACGCGTCGAAGTCGACGAAGCTGAGGTCGCCCTCGGCGAAGGCCGCATCGTCGGCGAAGATGCGGTTCGGGTAGCGTTCCGCCTTCGCCTCCTCGGTGGCATCGACCGTGACGCTCCGGTACTTGTTCAGACCGGTGCCGGCGGGGATCAGCTTTCCGATGATCACGTTCTCCTTGAGGCCGACGAGCGGGTCGGACTTGCCCTCCATGGCGGCCTGCGTGAGCACGCGGGTCGTCTCCTGGAAGGACGCGGCCGACAGCCACGACTCGGTCGCGAGGGAGGCCTTGGTGATGCCCATGACCTCCTGGCGGGCCGAAGCCGTCTTCCTGCCCTCGGTGAGCGTCGCACGGTTGATCTCGTTGTACTTCGAGCGATCGACGAGCTCGCCGGGCAGCAGGTCGGTGTCGCCGTGGTCGACGACGGTGACCTTGCGTAGCATCTGGCGCACGATGACCTCGATGTGCTTGTCGTGGATCGGCACGCCCTGCGAGCGGTACACGTCCTGCACGCCCTCGACGAGGTGCTTCTGCACCTCGCGCACGCCCTTGACCCGGAGGACCTCCTTCGGGTCGACGGTGCCGACGATCAGCTGCTGGCCGAGCTCGACGTGCTGGCCGTCCTCCACGAGCAGCGTCGAACGCTTGAGCACGTTGTACGCGATGGGCTCGTCGCCGTTGTCGGGCGTGAGGATGACCTTGCGCTGACGCTCGGTCTCGTCGATCGTGATGCGGCCGGCGGCCTCGACGATGGGCGACGCACCCTTGGGGGTGCGGGCCTCGAAGAGCTCCTGCACACGGGGAAGACCCTGCGTGATGTCGTCGGCCGAGGCCGAACCACCGGTGTGGAAGGTGCGCATCGTGAGCTGCGTGCCCGGCTCGCCGATCGACTGGGCCGCGATGATGCCGACGGCCTCGCCGATGTCGACCAGCTTGCCGGTCGCGAGCGAACGGCCGTAGCACTTCGCGCAGACGCCGACCGCCGACTCGCAGGTGAGCACCGAACGGACCTTGATGGTCTCGACGCCCGCCGCGATGAGCTTGTCGATGAGCACGTCGCCGACGTCCTCGCCGGCCTCGGCCACGACCTCGCCCTTCGCGTCCACCGCGTCGGCGGCGAGGCTGCGGGCGTAGACCGCGTTCTCGACGTTCGGGTCGCGCACGAGCTTGCCCGCGGCATCCGTCGTCGCGATCGGCAGATCGAGGCCCTTGGTCGTGCCGCAGTCGTCCTCGCGGATGATGACGTCCTGCGAGACGTCGACGAGACGACGCGTCAGATAGCCCGAGTCCGCCGTGCGGAGTGCCGTGTCGGCCAGACCCTTGCGGGCACCGTGCGTGGCGATGAAGTACTCCGCCACCGACAGGCCCTCGCGGTACGAGGAGATGATCGGGCGCGGGATGATCTCGCCCTTCGGGTTGTTCACGAGACCGCGCATGCCGGCGATGTTGCGCACCTGCAGCCAGTTGCCTCGAGCGCCCGACGTCACCATGCGGTTGATGGTGTTGTCGGTCGGGAAGTTCTCCTGCATGGCCCTGGCGACCTCGTCGGTGGCCTTGGTCCAGATCTGGATGAGCTCCTGGCGACGCTCGAGGTCGGTCGTGAGGCCCTTCTCGAACTGCGACTGCACCTTGGCGGCCTGCTTCTCGTAGCGGCCGACGATCTCGCCCTTGGCTGGGGGCGTGATGATGTCGGAGAGCGCGACGGTCACGCCCGAGCGGGTCGCCCAGCGGAAGCCGGCGTCCTTGATGCGGTCGAGGGTGGCGGCGACCTCCGTCTTCGGGTAGCGCTCGGCGAGGTCGTTGACGATCGCCGAGATCTGGCCCTTGCCGGCCTGCTGGTTGAAGAAGGGGTAGTCGGCGGGCAGCGCCTCGTTGAAGAGGGCGCGACCGAGCGTGGTCTCGAGGAGGTACGGCTTGCCCAGCTCGAAGCCCTCGGGCTCCTCGCCCTCGGCGAAGCGGAGCCCCTCGAGGCGGATCCTCACCTTGGCGTTCAGGTCGAGCGCGATCTCACCCGGGCGGTTCTGGTCGAACGCGAGGATCGCCTCGGCGATCGACGAGAACGCACGACCCTCACCCGCGGCGCCGTCCTTCTGCGTCGTCAGGTGGTGCAGACCGATGATCATGTCCTGCGAGGGCAGGGTCACCGGGCGGCCGTCCGACGGCTTCAGGATGTTGTTCGACGCGAGCATCAGGATGCGGGCCTCGGCCTGCGCCTCGACCGACAGCGGCAGGTGCACGGCCATCTGGTCGCCGTCGAAGTCCGCGTTGAACGCGGCACACACGAGCGGGTGGAGCTGGATGGCCTTGCCCTCGACGAGCTGCGGCTCGAACGCCTGGATGCCGAGGCGGTGCAGGGTGGGCGCACGGTTCAGCAGCACGGGGCGCTCGCGGATGATCTCCTCGAGCACGTCCCACACCTGCGGACGCGAACGCTCGACCATGCGCTTGGCCGCCTTGATGTTCTGCGCGTGGCTTAGGTCGATGAGGCGCTTGATGACGAACGGCTTGAACAGCTCCAGCGCCATCTGCTTGGGCAGACCGCACTGGTGCAGCTTCAGCTGCGGGCCGACCACGATGACCGAACGGCCCGAGTAGTCGACGCGCTTGCCGAGCAGGTTCTGGCGGAACCGGCCCTGCTTTCCCTTGAGCATGTCGCTCAGGGACTTCAGGGCGCGGTTGCCCGTGCCCGTGACCGGGCGGCCGCGACGACCGTTGTCGAACAGCGCGTCGACGGCCTCCTGCAGCATCCGCTTCTCGTTGTTCACGATGATCTCGGGAGCACCGAGGTCGAGCAGCCGACGAAGGCGGTTGTTGCGGTTGATCACACGACGGTAGAGGTCGTTGAGGTCGGATGTCGCGAAGCGGCCACCGTCGAGCTGCACCATCGGGCGGAGCTCCGGCGGGATCACCGGTACGACGTCGAGCACCATCGCCGCCGGCGAGTTGCCGGTCTGCAGGAAGGAGCTGACCACGCGCAGGCGCTTGATGGCGCGGATCTTCTTCTGACCCTTGCCCTCGGCGATCTGCAGGCGCAGGTCTTCGGCCTCGGCAGCCAGGTCGAACGCCTCGAGGCGCTTCTTGATGGCCTCGGCGCCCATGTAGGCGTCGAAGTACATGCCGAAGCGGTCCTGGAGCTCATGGAAGACGGAGTCCTCGGGCTTCAGGTCGCCGACCTTGAGGGTGCGGAAGTCCTCCCACACGCGCTCGAGATGCGCGATCTGCTCGTCTGCGGACTTGCGGACGCCGGTCATCTCCTTGTCTGCGGCGGTCTCGGCGCGCTTGCGCTGGTCGCTCTTGGCGCCGTCGGCCTCGAGCTGCTCGAGCTCGGCCTCCTTGCGCGCCATGAGCTCGGCGATGCGCGCGTCACGCTGGTCGCCGATCGTCTTGATCTCGAGGCGGAGCTCGTTCTCGAGACCCGGCATGTCGGCGTGACGACCCTCGTCGTCGACGTCGATCACCATGTACGCCGCGAAGTAGATGACCTTCTCGAGGTCCTTCGGCGCCATGTCGAGCAGGTAGCCGAGCCGCGAGGGCACGCCCTTGAAGTACCAGATGTGCGTGACGGGGGCGGCGAGCTCGATGTGGCCCATCCGCTCACGGCGCACCGAGGACTTCGTGACCTCGACACCGCAGCGCTCGCAGACGATGCCCTTGAAGCGCACGCGCTTGTACTTGCCGCAGGCGCACTCCCAGTCGCGGGAGGGTCCGAAGATCTGCTCGCCGAAGAGGCCGTCCTTCTCGGGCTTGAGCGTGCGGTAGTTGATGGTCTCGGGCTTCTTGACCTCGCCGTAGGACCAGCGACGGATGTCGTCGGCGGTGGCCAGACCGATGCGAAGCTCGTCAAAAGTGGTTGCGTCGAGCAATTTCTCTCCTAGAAAGTCTCTGTCGTCGTTCTGGCCGGGTTCAGATCTCGTCGATGTTCGACGACTCGAAGCGCGCGGAGATGTTGATGCCGAGCTCCTCCGCCGCGCGGAAGGCCTCGTCATCGGTGTCCCGCAGGCTCACGGCCGTGCCGTCGGCCGAGAGCACCTCGACGTTCAGGCACAGCGACTGCATCTCCTTCATGAGCACCTTGAAGGACTCGGGGATGCCGGGCTCCTGGATGTTCTCGCCCTTGACGATCGCCTCGTACACCTTGACGCGGCCGAGGATGTCGTCGGACTTGATCGTGAGGAGCTCCTGCAGCGCGTATGCGGCGCCGTAGGCCTCGAGGGCCCACACCTCCATCTCGCCGAAGCGCTGGCCGCCGAACTGCGCCTTTCCACCGAGCGGCTGCTGGGTGATCATCGAGTACGGGCCGGTCGAGCGAGCGTGGATCTTGTCGTCGACGAGGTGGTGCAGCTTCAGGATGTACATGTAGCCGACCGAGACCGGGTACGGGAAGGGCTCACCCGAGCGGCCGTCGAAGAGCTGCGTCTTGCCGCTCGAGTCGATGAGTCGCTCGCCGTCGCGGTTGGGGAGCGTCGAGTCGAGCAGGCCCGCGATCTCCTCCTCGAGCGCGCCGTCGAACACCGGGGTTGCGACCTTCGTGCCGGGCGCCGCCTCGTGCGCGCCCTTCGGGAGCTTCTTGGCCCAGGCCGGGTTGCCCTCGACCTTCCAGCCCTGCTTGGCGACCCACCCGAGGTGGGTCTCGAGCACCTGGCCGAAGTTCATGCGACCGGGGATGCCGAGCGGGTTCAGGATGACGTCGACCGGAGTGCCGTCGGCAAGGAACGGCATGTCCTCCACCGGCAGGATCTTCGAGATGACGCCCTTGTTGCCGTGGCGGCCGGCGAGCTTGTCACCCTCGGTGATCTTGCGCTTCTGGGCGATGTAGACGACCACGCGCTGGTTGACGCCCGAGCCGAGCTCGTCGTCGCCGTCTTGCGCGTCGAACACCTTGACGCCGATGATCGTGCCCTGCTCACCGTGGGGCACCTTCAGCGACGTGTCGCGCACCTCGCGGCTCTTCTCGTTGAAGATCGCGCGGAGCAGACGCTCTTCGGCCGAGAGCTCGGTCTCACCCTTCGGGGTGACCTTGCCGACGAGGATGTCGCCGGGGCGAACCTCTGCCCCGATGCGGATGATGCCGCGCTCGTCGAGGTCGGCCAGCAGGTCGGGGCTCACGTTGGGGAGATCACGCGTGATCTCCTCCTTGCCGAGCTTGGTGTCGCGCGCGTCGACCTCGTACTCCTCGATGTGGATCGAGCTGAGCACGTCGTCCTTCACGAGGTTCTGGCTGAGGATGATCGCGTCCTCGAAGTTGTGGCCCTCCCACGGCATGAACGCGACGAGCAGGTTCTTGCCGAGTGCGAGTTCGCCGTTGTCGGTCGCGGGACCGTCTGCGACGACCTCGCCGGTCTCGATGCGGTCGCCCGCACTGACCACGACGCGGTTGTTGTACGACGTGCCCTGGTTCGAGCGGTCGAACTTGCGCAGGTAGTAGGTCTGCGTGCCGCCCTCGTCGAGCTGCACGGTGACCGAGTCGGCCGAGACCTCGGCGACGACGCCCGCCTTGTCGGCGGTGATCACGTCACCCGCGTCGATGGCGGCGTAGCCCTCCATGCCGGTGCCGACGAACGGCGAGTCGCTGCGGAGCAGCGGGACCGCCTGGCGCTGCATGTTCGCACCCATGAGGGCGCGGTTCGCGTCGTCGTGCTCGAGGAACGGGATGAGGGATGTCGCGACCGACACCATCTGGCGCGGCGAGACGTCCATGTAGCCGATCTCGTCGGCGGGGAACAGGTCGACCTCGCCGCCCTTCTTGCGGGCGAGGACGCGGTCTTCGACGAAGTGGCCGTCGGCCTTCAGCGGCGCGTTGGCCTGGGCGACGATGTAGTCGTCCTCCTCCATCGCGGTGAGGTAGTCGATCTGGTCGGTGACCTTGCCCTTCACGACCTTGCGGTACGGCGTCTCGATGAAGCCGAACGAGTTGATGCGGGCGAACGACGCGAGCGAGCCGATGAGGCCGATGTTCGGGCCTTCCGGCGTCTCGATCGGGCACATGCGGCCGTAGTGCGAGGGGTGCACGTCTCGCACCTCGACGCCGGCGCGGTCGCGCGAGAGGCCGCCGGGGCCGAGCGCCGAGAGGCGGCGCTTGTGGGTCAGGCCCGCGAGCGGGTTGTTCTGGTCCATGAACTGCGACAGCTGCGAGGTGCCGAAGAACTCCTTGATCGCCGCGACGACGGGTCGCACGTTGATCAGGGTCTGCGGCGTGATCGCCTCGATGTCCTGCGTGGTCATGCGCTCGCGCACGACGCGCTCCATGCGGCTGAGGCCGGTGCGCACCTGGTTCTGGATGAGCTCGCCGACCGCGCGGATGCGACGGTTGCCGAAGTTGTCGATGTCGTCGACATCGAGGCGGATGTCGACCGCCTTGCCGCCGCGACGGCCCGGAAGCGTGTCGCGCTCGTCGTGCAGGGCGACGAGGTACTTGATCGTGGCGACGATGTCCTGCACGGTCAGCACCGAGTCGGTGAGCGGCGCCTCGAGGCCGAGCTTGTTGTTGATCTTGTACCGGCCGACCTTGGCGAGGTCGTAGCGCTTCGGGTTGAAGTAGAAGTTGTCGAGGAGCGCACGAGCGGCCTCGGCGGCGACCTGCTCGCCCGGACGGAGCTTCCGGTAGATGTCCTTCAGCGCCTCTTCCTTGGTGAGGATGTTGTCCTTCTCGAGGGTGAGCGCGATCGACTCGTAGCCGGCGAACTCCTCCAGGATCTCTTCGCTCGTGAGGCCGAGGGCCTTCAGGAACACGGTGACCGACTGCTTGCGCTTGCGGTCGATGCGCACGCCGACCTGGTCGCGCTTGTCGATCTCGAACTCGAGCCATGCCCCACGGCTCGGGATGACGCGGGCCGAGTAGATGTCCTTGTCGCTGGTCTTCTCGGGGGTGCGCTCGAAGTAGACGCCCGGCGAACGCACGAGCTGCGACACGACGACGCGCTCGGTGCCGTTGATGACGAACGTGCCCTTGGGGGTCATCAGGGGGAAGTCGCCCATGAACACCGTCTGCGTCTTGATCTCACCGGTGAGGTGGTTCATGAACTCGGCGTTCACGTAGAGCGGGGCGGAGAAGGTCTTGCTCTTCTCCTTGCACTCGTCGATCGTGTACTTCGGCGGCTCGAGCTCGGGGTTCGTGAACGAGAGTTGCATGGTCTCGCCGAGGTCCTCGATCGGGGAGATCTCCTCGAAGATCTCTTCAAGGCCAGTGGTCTCGTGCAGGTCCTTCCGACCCGCTTCGGCCGCCGCCTCGACGCGCGCCTTCCACGCATCGTTGCCGACGAGCCAGTCGAAGCTCTCGGTCTGAAGGGCGAGCAGGTCGGGTACGGTGAGGGTGTCCGTGACCTTTGCGAACGAGAGGCGGCTTGCACCGCGTCCGTTCTTGGGGGTGGGCGTGGTCGCGTTGCGCGCAGCAGCCAAGTGAATTAACCTCCATCGGCCCCGTCGGGCCGGTTCACTGTCGGTAGCGGAGAGTGGTGATACCCCTCAGACGTATGCGGATGCTCGAGGTCATGAACCCCGGCACGCGAAGCCGACCGCAATATGAAGGCATGGTGGGTCTGGGAGCGCAAAGATCAACTATATGCCATCCGGCCCGCCATGTCCAGCTTGATTCTTGACCTCTTCGCGAATGTCGGGTATAACCTCGCTTCGCTGCGGCCGCGCTGCGTGCTCGAAGGGTGTGTTCCGGCCATGATCTGCGCCGACATCCAGCGTTCGTGGCCGAAAGGCACCCCGAGAGGCGGACGCGTGGCACGATGCAGGCATGGCGCGTCCCCGCATCGAGTTCGAGGCCGACGTGTTCTCGCCGTCGGGCCTGACGCTGCTCGTCGACGGCGCCGCGCAGTCGCATGTCGACCCCGCCGATCCGACCCGGCTCTTCTTCGAGTACGTCCGGCGCATCGGCCACGTGATCGACGCGATGCGGCCGGCGGGCGAGCCGGTCGCGGCGGTGCATCTCGGCGGCGGCGCGTTCACCCTCGCCCGGTACATCGCCGCCACCCGGCCCGGATCCCGGCAGGTCGTCGTCGACCACGATGCCGAGCTCGTCGGGGCGGTGCTCTCGCGGCTGCCGCTGGCCGCGGCATCCGGAATCGAGGTGCTGGTCGCCGACGCCCGTGACGTGCTCGCACCACTTGCAACGCGACCGCCCGTCGACGTCGTCATCGTCGACCTCTACGCGCGCCTCGAGGCTCCGGCCTTCGTCGACGAGGTGTCGTTCATGAGCGGATGCCTCGGGCTCCTCGCTCCCCGCGGACTCGTCGTGGTGAACGTGGCCGACGCGCCCGGACTCACGCGGTTGCGGGCGCAGGCACGCGCCCTCGCCCGCGCCGACCCGTCCGCCGAGCTGCTCGTCGCCAGCGACCCCTCGGTGCTCTCGGGCGCGGAGGAGGGCAACGCGATCCTCGTCGCCGCGCCCGGTGGCCTGCCGGTCGGGCTTGCCGATAAGCTCGCCGAAGCGGGTCCGTTCCCGGCTGCCGTGCTCACCGGGCACCGACTCGACGCGGCGCTGCGGGGCGCGTGCTGAGGAGCCTCGACCCCGCACGCCGGGGCACCCGTGCCGGCGCGCCTGACACGGCGGGCACGGGCCGTGGCCGTCACCGAGAGTGCACTCGCCGCCCGAAGGAGGGCGAGACGTGCACCCTCGGCACGGCACGGGTGGATGGCGCGTGACCGCCCAGGGCGCGGGTAGCGTGGCATCCGTGTCAGACCTCGAACGCCGACTCGCCGTGAGCGGCCACCTCGCGCGCCTCGAGGAGTCGCGACAGGCTCCGGGCTCGTGGACCCTCTACGTCGACGGCACGCCGCAGTCGCACGTCGAACTCGACCGCCCCGACTGGCTCGGCTTCGAGTACGTCCGGCGCATCGGCCACGCGATCGATCTCGTGCGGCCCGCGGGCGAGCCGATCACCGCGGTGCACCTCGGCGGCGGCGCGCTGACCCTGCCCCGCTACGTCGCGGCGACCCGCCCGGGATCACGCCAGCAGGTGGTCGAGCTCGAGTCCGAACTCGTCGATCTCGTGCGCGAGCACCTCCCGCTGCCGCGCGGCACGCAGGTGCGGGTGCGTCATGGCGACGCGCGCGAGGTGCTGCAGAAGCTGCCGCACGGCCTGGACGGCGCGGTCGACGTCGCCGTCGTCGACATCTTCTCGGGGGCGCGCACACCCGCGCACGTGACGAGCGTGGAGTTCTACGAGCTCGTGTCGCCGCGGCTCGCACCCGGCGGCATCGCCGCGGTGAACGTCGCCGACGGCGCGGGGCTCGCGTTCGCCCGATCGCAGGTGGCGACGCTCTCGCACGTCTTCGAGCACGTCGCCATCGCCGCCGACACGTCGATGCTGAAGGGCCGGCGTTTCGGCAACGTCGTCATGTACGCCTCGCACGACGAACCGCCGTTCGCCGGGATGCCGCGGCGCCTCGCGAGCGATCCCGCACCGGCGAAGCTCGTCGACGGCGACGAGCTTCGCCGCTTCGTCGCGGGTGCCCCGGTGGTGACGGATGCCACGGCGGTGCCCTCCCCGCCGCCAGCGCGCTCGGTCTTCCTCACGAAGCACTGAGCGATCGACGGCTGATCGATCTCGGCGAACCACGGCGGAGACGGTGGCGAGCCCGCCTGCGTGGCGACGTCGCACAACGGGTCCCGGGCCGCTGAGGCGAGTTCGCCGGCCGACGCTTCAGGTGCGCCGGAACCCCTGATCGCGCTGCATCTCGATCCCGACGTGTGGAGCTTCGGCTTCGACAACGCCAAGAAGCGGGCCGGGCTGTGCAACTACACCGCGAGGCGCATCTCGGTGTCGTGGGTCGCTGCCCCGCGGCGCACGAGCACTTCCGCCACCGCGAACCTCGGCGCCTCCTGAGCTGCGGCCTCTGCCGCCGCGGCTTCGACCGGGCGAACGTCATCGTCTGGCGTCGTCGCGAGATCACGCCTGCGGTACGGCGGCGGGCCGCGACGGGCCGCATCAGGCCTGGCGGCATCCTGGCAGCGTCATCGGTGCGTCGGCGCGGCGCCGCTCGATCCCCGCACGACCAGTTCCGTCGGCAGGAGGCCGAGCGGCGGCACGTGCGAGTCGTCGCTCGCCGTCGTGGTCACGCCGTCGAGGGCCAGCTTCACGGCCCATCGTCCGGCCGTCACGAGGTCGGTGCGCACCGTCGTGAGCGCCGGCACGATCAGCTCGCTTCCGAAGATGTCGTCGAAGCCGATGACGCTGAGGCGGTCGGGCACCACGATCCCCTGTGTCGCGGCCTCCTGCATGAGGCCGATTGCGATGAGGTCGTTGAACGCGATGACGGCGGTCGTGCGCGAGGCGATCACGCGGCGCAGCACTTCGCGCCCGCCCGCGATCGTCGGCGCATTCGGACCGATCTCGACGATGGCGACGTCGCGCCGCTCAGCGGCGGCGAGGATGGCCGACCAGCGCCGAGCGCTGATCCACGACGTCGAGGGGCCGGCGAGGTAGGCGACCGACCGATGCCCGAGCGAGGCGAGATGGTCGAGGATCTCCTCCACTCCGGTCTCGACATCCGGCAGCACGCTCTCGACTCCGTCGAGGGCTCGGTTGATGAGCACCACGGGCTTGCGCTGGGCGACCTCGTCGATGCTGTCCGCCGCCATGCGGGTGGTGGCGAGCACGAGGCCGTCGACGCTGGGCAGCAGCCGTTCGACCGCCTCGGCCTCGTTCAGGCTCGATTCCTGCGACTCGGCGATCACGAGCGTGTAGCCGGCGGCGGCCGCTTCGGCCTCGGCACCTCGGACGATGTCGAACACGACGGGGTTGGTGATGTCGGCGACGACCAGTCCCAGCATGCGGGTCCGGCCGGTCTGCAGTGCCCGCGCCATGGGGTTCGCACGGAACTCGAGTCGCGCCGCAGCCTTGTGCACCTTCTCCGCGGTGGCGGCGCTGATACGGCCGGGCTTGCCGAGCGCCCGGGACACGGTGGACGGGTTCACCCCCGCCAGTTCGGCGATGTCGTAGATCGTCGCTGCACCGCCGCGTTCGCGGATCCGCGCGAGGATCTCGTCGGCCTTGTCGAACGCCGGACCGGTCATCGTGTCCGAAAGCATCTGTTGCGCCCCTTCATGCGATCCGCTCCGCCGCCTCGCGTGCGAGTTCGGCCACCGATTCGGCGACATCGAGCGCGAACCCGGCCTCATCGTCACCGAGAGCTTCGAGCGTATCCAACTGCGACTGCAGCAGGCTCATCGGCATGAAATGACCGTTGCGGTCGCCGGCACGGAGACCGAGCATCGCGGCGGATCCCGTCAGATGCACGAAGACCGTGTCGGGTGCCGACTGGCGGAGCCGGTCGCGATAGGCGCGCTTCAGGGCGGAGCAGGCGACGACGGTTCCCCTTCCGCCGGTGGTCGATGCCAGCCGCTCGGCGACGACCTCCAGCCACGGCGCCCGGTCGGCGTCGTCCAGCGGGATGCCCGCCGTCATCTTCTCGACGTTCGCCCGCGGATGCAGATCGTCCGCATCGACGAACGACGCATTCAGCCGCTCTGCCAGCGCCCTGCCCACCGACGACTTGCCCGACGCCGAGACGCCCATCACCACGACCCGTGGTGCCGGGCTCACGTTCTTGTCGTCAGGCACGGTCTCACCAGTCGTGGACGGTGCCGTCGGCGAGTCGGTTGTACGGCAGGTACGCCTTCTCGTACGGGTACTTGCCGGCTTCGTCCTGGTTCAGCTCGACGCCGAGGCCGGGGTTGTCGCCGGGGTGGAGCATGCCGTCCTGCCAGGTGAACGACTGCTGGAAGACCTGGTCGGTCTTCTGCCCGTGCTTCATGTACTCCTGGATGCCGAAGTTGTGGATCGCCAGGCCCAGGTGCATCGCCGCGGCCATGCCCACCGGCGAGATGTCGGTCGGGCCGTGCATACCCGACTTGATCTGGTACTGCGACGCGTAATCGAGCACCTTCTTCAGGTGCGTGATGCCACCGGTGTGCGTCACCGCGCTACGCACGTAGTCGATCAGCTGCTCGCGGATGACCTGTTGGTAATCCCACACCGTGTTGAAGATCTCGCCGAGCGCGAGCGGCGTGGTGGTGTGCTGGCGCACCAGCCGCAGCGCCTCCTGGTTCTCGGCGGGCGTGCAGTCCTCCAGCCAGAACAGGTCGTACGGCTCGAGCGACTTGCCCAGCTGGGCGGCCTGGATCGGCGTCATCCGGTGGTGGCCGTCGTGCAGCAGCGGAAGCTCGGGACCGAACTCGTTCCGAACGGCCTCGAACACCGTGGGCACGTGCCGCAGATAGCTGCGGGTGTCCCAGTCCTCCTCGTTCGGCAGCGCCCCCCGCTGCGCGGGCTCGTGGTCGTACCGCACGCCCGTGTTCGCCTCGTACGTCGCGTTCGACGCGATACCGTAGATCGACTTCAGCCCCGGAACCCCGGTCTGGATCCGGATCGCCTTGTACCCCTGTTCCTGATGCTCGCGCACACTGTCGAACAGCTCGTCGAGATCCTTGCCCGATGCGTGCCCGTACGCCAGCAGCCCGGTCCGCGATGCACCGCCCAGCAGCTGGTACACCGGCAGGCCGGCCGCCTTGCCCTTCAGATCCCACAGCGCCATGTCGACCGCGGCGATCGCCGCCATCGTCACCGGCCCGCGCCGCCAGTACGCGCTGCGGTACAGGAACTGCCACGTGTCCTCGATCCGATGCGCGTCGCGCCCGATCAGCAGCGGCACCACATGCTCGGTCAGGTAGGCGACCACGGCCAGCTCCCGACCATTCAAAGTGGCATCGCCCAGGCCGGTGAGACCGTCATCGGTCGTGAGCTTCAACGTGACGAAGTTGCGGTCGGGACTCGTAACGATGACGTCGGCTTTGTCGATGATCATGATGCTCCAGGTGATCGTGCTGTGCGGATGCTACTTCTCGAGCTTGGTCCAACGGGCGCGCAGCGCGTGCGCAGCGGCCTTGGGCTTGCGGTCCCTCGTGAACACGCCCTTCTTGTTTCCGTCGACGCGAATGATTCCCGCCGCGGTCTGGAAGTCGGCGAAGTTCCACACCTGCTCGCCGACGAACGACTCGATCCGGTCGAACACGCGGTGGTTCATGTCCAGGTACGCGACCTGGTACTCCTCCGTCCAGGGCTGATCGAGAACGGAGTGCAGGCCGGCGACGGTGTCGGCGCCGTACTCGGTCATGATGATCGGCTTGCCGTACATGGCCTCCCAGCCTCGAAGTTCGGCCTCCAGGTGGGCTTCGGCGGCCTCGAGGTCGCCGGTGTCGATGTACCAGCCGTAGTAGCGGTTCAGGCACAGCACGTCGAAGAGATCCGCGATCTTGTCCTTGCCGACCGTAGCCAGCATGACATTGACGAAGGTGACCGGGCGTGTGGGGTCGAGTTCGCGTGTGAGAGCGGCCAACGGCTCGAAGTATTCGCGGGCCTCGTCGACGCTCGAGTCGGGCTCGTTGGCGATCGACCACATCACGACGCTGGGGTGATTCTTGTCGCGGGCGACAAGTTCGCGGATGGCCTGAGCGTGCGCCTCGCCCGTCTTCTCGTTGACCGAGTCGGGGCCGAATGTCGGCACGACGGGCCCCCCGAGGAATCCGCCGACGATCGAGTAGTTGAGTCCGACGGCCGCGGTTTCGTCGATGACCACGATGCCCTGGCGGTCGGCGTACTCGAGCACCTCTTCCGCATAGGGGTAGTGCGAGGTGCGGAACGAGTTCGCCCCCATCCACTTCATCAGCTCGATGTCGTGCACGAGATAGGCGTCGTCATGGCCCTTGCCCCGCACGGCGGTGTCCTCGTGCTTGCCGAAGCCGGTGAAGTAGAAGGGCTCGCCGTTGATGAGGAATTGGTTGCCCCGGACCTGCACGGTGCGCACGCCGATCGCCAGCGGGTAGCTGTCGACCACCTCAGCGCCCTCGAGCACCTCGGCGACCAGCTCGTAGAGGTACGCTGCGCCGGGTTGCCAGAGCCTCACGTCGTCGATGCGAACGACGCCGGTCGCACCCTCGGCGGTGACTACCTCGACGCCCTCGGCATCCAGGATCCGCACCCGCACGTCTGCATCGGTCGTGGTGACGATGTCATAGCGAACCAGACCGGTCGAGCCCTCGACGTCGGTCACGACGGTGATGTCGTCGACCCGGGTGGCCGGCGCGCTGTAGAGCCAGACGGATCGGGCGAGGCCCGCGTAGTTGTAAAAGTCGTGCAGGTAGGTCTGCTTCCTGCGGCCCTTCTCGTCGACCTTCACGCTGCCCGGTGGGATCGTCTCGTTCGTCAGCACGTTGTTCACCCCGACGGTGAGGCGGAATTCCTCGCCCGGACGCACGAGGTCGGTGATGTCGGCCTCGAACGGCGTGTAGCCGCCGACGTGCTCCGCGACGAGCTGATCGTCGACGTACACGCGTCCCTCGTGGGTCGCCGCGTCCAGCCGCACGAACACCCGCTCCCCGGCCCATCCGCGCGGCACACGCACAGGGCGCTGGTACCACACCCACCCGACGTGGTCGTGGATCGCGGCATCCGTGAAGAGGTCGTTGTAGCTCGCCGGCACCGGCGCCTCGAGCGTCGTGTCGAGGATCGCCGTCCATGGCGTCTTCCCGACGTTCGAGTCGAGCGCGAAACGCCATAGGCCGTCGAGGCGGACGAGTTCGCGCGTGGCGGTGGAGCGGGGCTTCAGCATTGAATTCTCTCCTCAGGGCGATGATGCGGCGAGCGTCGGAAGGTTCGCTCGAGGTTTCATCCAACCATGCGCAGGCCTTCTTGGCAAGCGATTGCCATTTCTGTTCACGACGATATTCATGACAACTCGCTCACGACCGCGCGTACCGCATCGAGGAACATCACGTCGTCGGCGAGCTGCGGGTCGAGCACGGTGACGAGACCATGCACGGGATCCTCCGCCGCAGCGGCGCGGAGGACGGTGTCGCGCTGCGCATCGGGCAGGTCACGACCAGCGAGGATCAGCGCGATCCAGGCTCCGATGGCGACAGCGGATGCCTCTGCGCCGCGACCTGCGTCGCGCTCGGCCCGAGCCACCGGCACGATCCGCACCCGCAGCTTCGCCACGCCTTCCATCCCGATCTGCTCGAGTCGGTGCTCGATGCGCGCATTCTCGTACCGCTCCAGCAGGGCTCTCTGATACGAATCGAGATCCAGGAGTTCGCGCGGAAGGTGGCGTGCGGCTTCGCCCCACAGCGCGAGCACCTCGCTGCGCGTGACCTCATCGGCGATGGCCTCGGCAACCGTGGCATGGCCCCGCACGAGACCCGTGTACGCCATCAGGCTGTGCGAGCCGTTGAGCAGCCACAGCTTGCGACGCTCGAACGGCTCGATGTCGTCGACGAAGCGCGCTCCGGCCCGCTCCCATTCGGGCCGTCCCGCCGGGAACTTCCCGCTGAGGATCCAGTCGTGGAACGGCTCCGTGACCACGGGCGAGGCGTCGATCCACCCGGTCCGGTCCGTCACCGCGGCCATGTCTGCGTCGGTGGTGCGCGGCGTGATCCGGTCGACCGAGGTCGAGACGAACGAGACGTTCTCCTCGATCCACGCCGCGTCATCGGCGCTCGCGGCGCGGGCGAGCTCGACGACGCCGCGGCGCACGAACGGACCGTTGTCGGGCATGTTGTCGCACGGCACGACGGCGATCGCGCCCGATCCTGCGCGTCGCCTCGCGGCGAGCCCGAGCACCAGGCGGCCGAGGGCCGTCGTCGGGGCGCTGCCGAGGTCGACGTTCGTCGGTTCCGGGCGTGCCAGGGCCTTCCGGAGCATCTGAACGTCTGCGGCGAGAGCACTGTCGTCGGGATCGGGTGTTCCGTCTGCCAGCAGTCGGTATCCCGGCTCGGTGACGGTGAGCGTCACGATCGCCGTGTCGGGCGCCGTCACCAGCTCGACGAACCGGTCGACCCGGGCGCCGTCGTCGACCTCGACGACGCTGGTCACGATGTGGATGTCGTCACCGTCGGCGGACCGCTCGATGACGCTGTAGAGACCGTCTTGCGGGGCCAGCTGCCGGGCGACGGTGGCGCTGCGGCCGGTGAACGCCGCCACGCCCCACTCGCCGCGCTCGTCGACCTGCGCGGTGTACCAGGCCTGGTGTGCTCGCGCGAACGCGCCGAGGCCGACGTGCACGATGCGCACGGGCGCGGAAGACGCAGCGGCACCCGTGCCGGCGAGCGCCGCCCGCGACAGCCGGGTCGTGCGGAATTCCTGAGTCGTTCTCATAGCTTGAACGCCTTCCGCGGAATGGCGTCGACGAGGTCGACGACGATGCGTTCGGCCTGGGCATGCGTCAGCCGCCCCTCGCGGGTCAGCCGCGCGAGGAACCCGGCGTCGAGTCGGCGCGCCATGTCGTGCCGAGCGGGTATGGAGAGGAAGGCTCGCGTGTCGTCGATGAACCCGGACCCGCGGTAGAAACCGGCGGTCTCGGTGACCGCCGAGCGGAAGCGGTGCACGGCATCCGGAGCATCCAGGAACCACCAGGGTGCGCCGATGAAGACACTGGGGTAGAAGCCGGCCAGCGGCGCAACCTCCCTCGAGAACACCGTCTCGTCGATGCCGAACAGGATGAGCTGGAAGTCCTTCTCCAGGCCGAACGCTTCCAGCAGCGGACGGAGGTTGTTCGTGTACTCCGTCGCAATCGGGATGTCGTGCCCCGTGTCGGGCCCGAAACGATCGAACGTCGAGGTGGAGTGATTGCGCTGCACCCCCGGATGGATCGTCATCACCAGGCCGTCGTCCACGCTCATCCGCGCCATCTGGAACAGCATGTGCGCGGTGAACGCGCGCGATTGATCAGCGTCGAGCGTGCCCGCGACCGCCCCGCGGTACAGCGCCGCCGCATCGGATGCGTCGAGGGCGAGCGTGAGGGGTTCACGCACGCCGTGATCGGCCGACACCGCACCGTGCCGGATGAAGTGCGCCCGGCGCTCCCGCAGCGCGGCGAGGTAGCCTGCGAAGTCGTCCATAGCCGCCCCGGCGGATGCGGTGAGACGCTCGACGCTGCCGGGGAAGGCCGGCGAGGTCGGATCCAGGTAGGCATCGGGACGGAAGGTCGGCAGCACACGTGCGGTGAACGTCGGGTCCGCAGCCAGCGCGGCGTGCACCTCGAGGTCGTCCATGGGATCGTCCGTCGTCGCGAGCACCTCGATTCCGAACCGGTCGAACAGCGCCCGGGGGCGGAAGTCGTCATCGTCCAGCCGGCCCGCGATCAGGTCGTAGATGACGTCGGCGGACTCCGCGGACGGCTCGGTCGAGATGCCGAACAGGGTGACGAGTTCGTGAGCCAGCCAGTACCCGGAAGCCGTTCCGAGATAGAGGTGCCAGTTCTCGCAGAACAACCGCCAGGCCGTGCGCGGGTCTGCGCCCTGCGCCGTTCCCACGCCGAGCCGCCCGAGGTCGACGCCCGCCGCATGCAGGAGCCGCGTCACGTAGTGGTCGTAGGTGATGAAGAGGCTCGCCGGGTCGCTGAACGGTGCATCATCCCACAGCAGTGACGGCGCGACGTGCCCGTGCGGCGAGAGGATCGGCAGGTGCTCCACGCTTTCGTAGAGATCCCGAGCGATCGCCCTCGTCTCTGGATCGACGGGAAGCAGCCGGTCTGGGTCGAGCTGAAGATGCATCAAGTCTCCTGAAGTCGGTCTCGGGCAGAGCGCTGGGGAGATCGGGTCACCCCGCGCCCAGCTCCTGCGGTCGGAACAACTCTCCGAAGCCCAGCGCCACGAGGTTGTCGTACGAGGTCTGCAGGCATTCCAGCGGCGTGCGCCCATACAGGTCATCCTGTTCGACGAACAGGTAGCGGGCGCCGATCCGAACCGCTTCAGGGATGATCGCGGCGAAGTCGAGATTGCCCTCCCCCACCTCGGCGAACTGCACGACCCCGGCGAACGCGGCCTGGAAGGCGGCGAAGTCGCCCCGGGACAGCGCGGCGAACGCGTCGGGCGCGAGCTGCCCGATGCGATAGTCCTTGAGGTGCACCATCGCGACCCGTTCGCCGTACTTCTGCAGTGTCCGCACCGGATCGAGACCCCCGCGCGCCACCCAGTGCACGTCGACCTCCAGGCCCACGCTCGGCGAACGGTCGGCGATGATGTCGAGGAGGTACTTCCCGTCGTACTTCGCGAACTCGATGTGGTGGTTGTGGTAGTACAACCGAATGCCGTGATCCGCCAGGCGCTCGGCGACCTGCTCCGTCGCGTCGCAGAAGTCGAGCACCTTCTCCAGTGAGGCCATCGCGTCGAAGGGCAGCATGCCGATCCGCAGATACGTGGCATTCAGTCGTTCGCAGTCGGCCACGATCTTGTCGAAGTCTGTCGTCAGTGATTCCCCCGGCATTCCCGCCGGCATGGCGAGCATCGCCGACAGCGCCGCCATCTCGATGCCGAGCTCGTCCTGCGCCTGTTCGAGCTGGTCGACGTTCTCGGGGGTCATCGGCAGCTGCGAGACCTCCACCGCCCGGTAGCCGATGTCACGCACGGCCCGCAGCGTGTCGAACACCCCGATCTCACCGAAGCTGTCCTTCAGCATCATCGCCTGAACACCGATCTTCGCCATGTCGTCTCCTCGTGTCGGTTCTGCTCTGCGGGTCGGTCAGCCGCGCGCGGCGTAGCGTCCCTCGGTCTGGATGCGCGCGTTCAGCTCGGCGAGGAACTCGTCCTCGTCGAAGTCGATCGGCACCTCCCGGCCCGTCCAACTGGACAGGTGGATGGCGTTGGCCAGCCGTACGCCGCGGATGCCCTCGGCGCCGGAGGCGATGAGCGCGGCGCCGTCGAGGATGGCGGCGGCGAAGTTCTGCAGCACGTCGGCGTGCTGTGCACCCCACGGCGAGTCGAACTCGATCGACTCCTGCGTGTAGAACTCGGTGGGGTCGCCCTGCCCCATGAACAGCTTCATGACGTCTTGCATGTCCATCCTCGCGCTGAGCTCCCGCTCGGGCTTGGTCAGGCGCGTGACGGTGGCGGTCTTGCTGTCGTCCACGACGATCTTGCCGGCGGTGCCGAGGATCTCCAGGCGATCTGTGCCGACCATGTCGTGGGTGGCGGTGACGAACACCCCGGTGGCGCCGTTGCCGTAATCCACGAGGGCGGTCACCTCGTCCTCGACGGCGATG
Source organism: Agromyces sp. NPDC058484 (assembly GCF_042720415.1). Lineage (NCBI taxonomy): Bacteria > Bacillati > Actinomycetota > Actinomycetes > Micrococcales > Microbacteriaceae > Agromyces > Agromyces sp. NPDC058484. The sequence continues at coordinate 57,385 of NZ_JBHXMP010000010.1, forward strand.
TCGCGGCGGAACCCGAATGCGGCCTTGGCGTAGACCGTCTTGGGCACCCCGCACAGCCATTGCCACAGATCCAGCTGGTGCGGCGCCTGGTTCACGAGGACGCCGCCGCCTTCGCCGCCCCAGGTGGCGCGCCATTGGCTCTGGTCGTAATAGCCCTGGGGCCGCCACCACGTGGTGATGATCCAGTTGCTGCGCAGGATGTCGCCGATCTCGCCCGCGTCGATGATCTCCTTCAGGCGCACGTAAAGGGGATTCGCGCGCTGATTGAACATGAGCGCGAACGTTACCTCGGGGTGCGCGGCGGCTACGGCATTGAGCTCGGCGACCTGCTTGGAGTAGACCCCCGCAGGCTTTTCGACGAGGGCGTGGATGCCCTGCTCGATCGCGGCGATCCCCATCTCGGGGTGCAGGTAGTGCGGCACTGTGGTCACGACCGCGTCGACGGTGCCGCTTTCGAGCATCTCGCGATAGTCGGTGAAGAACGGGATGCCGGGGCACAGCTTCTCGGCCTCGTCCGCCTTGGCCGGGTCGTGGTCGCAGATCGCCCCGACCTCGATGTTGGGCACGCGTCCGGCCTGGATCAGCTGCGCGTAGATGCCGCCCTGGGCGCCGAGGCCGATGATGCCGAGGCGAATCTTTCCGGTCATGAGGTGGTGCTCCATTCTGCTGGCGCCGGTGAGGGCGCGAACCGTTCGGGATAGGACTGTTCGTACACGTCTTGGATGATTTCGAGAGACTTCTGCGCCTCGAAGGCGTCGATCCAGAAGGGCACAGGGCCATCGAGAGACCGGTAGAAGTCGTGGATGAGACGCACGTGCGCGCCGCCCCAGTACGCGCGATCGCCGCTTCCCATCGCGTCCTCCACGACGTGTTCGGTCGAACCGTCGGCACGGGTCACCACGAGGTCGCCGCGGATCAGGAGGCGCCCGTTCTCGGCGACGACCTCGATCTCGACGGGGGCGTTCTCGATGTGGGCGAGAGTGGCGAACAGCACGCTTCGCGCGCCGCTCGCGTGCTCGAGGACCATCTCGGCGGTGTCCTCCACCTCGATGACGTCGCCGAGCACGCGGGTGGCGACGCTGCCGGTGACGGCAGCGACGTCGCCCACGAGCCACTGCAGCAGGTCGACGGTGTGGATCGCCTGGTTCATCAGCAGCCCGCCCCCGCTGCCGGCCCACGTGCCGCGCCACGGGCGCGAACGGTAGTACGGGGCTGCGCGATGCCACAGCACCGAGGCACGGGCGCCGTGCACATCGCCCAGCTCACCGGAGTCGAGGATCTCCTTCGCCCGCCGGACGGCGGTGTTGTACCGGTTCTGGAAGCAGACGCCCAGCTGTGCGGTGCTGCGCGCGGCCGCTTCGGCCATGCGTGTACCGTCCTCGCGGGTCGCCGCGAGCGGCTTCTCGGTGAGCACGTGGATGCCGCGCTCCAGCGCGTCGACGGCGACCTGGGCGTGCTCGGCGTGCGGGGTGCACACGTGAACGACGTCCGGCCGGACCTGCGCGAACAGCTCGAGGTGATCGGCGTAGCCGACGACGCCGTGCGCGGCCGCCGCGGCTTCGCGGCGGCCCTGGTCGGTGTCGCTCACTCCCACCAGCTCGGCTTCGGGGGCCTGGACGATCGCGTCGAGGTGGACGACCGAGATATCGCCGCAGCCGACGACCGCGACTCGAAGTGGCCGGTTCATGCCAGATCCACGCCGAGGTCGTCGGTGAGGCGCCGGAACGCGCGCGCCGCGCGCCCGAACGCCTCGGGACCGGAAAAGCCGCCGAGCGCGAATCCCGAGGCGAGGTGCGGCTCGAGCGAGGCGAATCCGGCGTATCCGTCGTCGCGCAGGGCGGCGAGCGTCTCGCGGAGCTCGCCGTCGCCGTCGCCCGCCGGCACGACCTCGCCGGTGTCGGCTATCGCGTCCTTGACCTGCAGGTAGTCGACGTACGGGCGCAGCATCCGGTACCCGTCGGTGAAGGGACGCACGCCCACCTGCACGAAATTGGCATTGTCCCAGGCGAGGCGCAGCGCGGGCGAGCCGACGGACTCGACGAGGTCGAGCACCCGCTCGGGGGTGTCGCCGTAGATGTCCTTCTCGTTCTCGTGCAGCAGCACGACGCTCTCACGCTCTGCCTCGTCGGCGAGCAGCCTCATCCGCGCCAGCACGTCGTCGCGGATCGCCTCTACCGGCACGCCCTCACCGCGGAAGAACGAGAAGACCCGGATGCTGCGGGTCTGAAGCGCTTGCGCCACCCGGATGATGCGGCGCAGACGCTGGACTTCGAGATCGGCATCGAGGGCGACGTCCACCTTGCCGATGGGCGAGGCGACCGCGGAAACCCGCATGTCGGCGCGGTTCAGGATGTCGCGCAGGCGGGTGAGCTGATCATCGTCGAGATCGACGACGTTCACCCCCCACGCCGAGCGCACCTCGATGTGCCGAGCACCCAGGGCCGTGAGGACGGCGGCCTGCACGACCGGGTCTGGGTCGATCTCGTCGCCGAAGCCCGAGAGGTTCCAGGCGAGGTTCACCATGCTCTCCCGTTCTCGCCGAGGACACCGTAACCGTACGCATACGCGCTGCCGGCACTGTCGACATAGACGTAGTCGTCGCCGCATTGCATGCCGGGGACATCGCGCGGCGACGCCGCCACCGCGGCCGCATCACGCGGCACGGTCAGCGGCAGGCGCCCACCGGGGGCGTCCTCGCCCGTGAGGACCGCGGCGAGGTTCGCCGACGTGATGCCGAATGTTCCGAGGACCGCAGCCGCGCCGGGTTCTACATCGGCGATCACCCACGGATTGGTGAAGCTGACGACGAGCGCCGTGGGAACGGCATCCTCGATCGCCTTCACTCGCTCCACATCGATCCCACGGTCGGCGAGCTCCACCGAGATCGGGGCTCCGGGTCGGTCGTCGCCGCCGAAGAGCGAGATGACTGGGAGCACCCACACGACTGCGACATCCGCCTGGCTCGGATCGTCGACGATCCGGTCCGCGCCCATCCGATCGGCCAGCGCCGTCCGCAGCGTCCGGGTCAAGCCCTCCGCCCCCATGCGGGCGAACGCCTCGACATAGATGCGCGTGCCGTCATCGGTGAGCGGCAGCAGACCGCGGTCGTTGCGCAGCAGCGTGACCGACCGGCGCTGGGCCGCCTCGGCTGCCGCACGGGCGACCGGATCCGTCGTGACGGTCTCCGCCTTCTCGGCATCCACGTACGGGTTCTCGAACAGGCCGAGGGCGAACATCTCCTGCAGCAGCAGGGTGATCGGACGATCGAGCTCATGCTCCTCTAGCGCACCGGCGCGAAGCGCCGCGACGAGGTTCGCTGGGTCGAGTTCATCGCTGACGACATCGCTCCCGGCTCGCACGAGCTTCACCCAGCGTTCGACCGAGGTGAGTTCCTGAACACCCCACGCCATCCCGTGCAGCACACCGGAGTCGGTGTTGATGTAACCGCTGAAGCCGAGCTTCTCACGCAGCAACCCGGTCAGCAGCGCCGTGTTGTAGGCGAAGGCCACTTCCTCGAACTGCTCGTCGTCGCCGCGCAGGTCATCGGACAGCTGGCCCGCAGAGGAGTTCACCGGCTTGGAGTAGTACGGCATGACCGATGCGACGCCTGCGTCGATCGCAGCCTCGAAGGGCGGCAGCTGGTACTTCTCCAGGCTTCCCGCCGTCGGGTACTCATTGTCCTGCCCCCACGCGAAGTGGGGGTCGTGGCCGTCCGTGCGCACGCCGCCGCCAGGGAAGTGCTTGACGGTGAGGGCGATCGAATCCCGACCGAGCGTCTCGCCCTGGAAACCGCGGACCATCGCCGCGATCAACGCTCCCACGTGTGCGGGATCCTCACCGAGCGTCCCACTGAACCGGCTCCACCGCGGTTCGGTGGGGACATCCGCCATGTAGCCGTACATCTTATGCAGCCCCGACGCCCGCCACTCGCGGCGGGCGACGCGTGCGAACTCCTCGACGGCCTCTTCGTCCATGAGGGCGGCAAGGCCCAGTTCGCCCGGCCACTCCGAGAACACGCCGGATGCCTCTTCGATGCCCATCACCGCTGTGTTCCCCGCGTGGTTGCGCGGGTTCGAGGTGAGCATGACGGGGATGCCGAATTCGGTGTCCTCGGCGAGTTCCTGCAGTTGGTTCGACCAGGCCGCGAGATCGGCCGCCGTGGGATTGTCGCGCACGATGAGACGGCGCTGGTGGCGCGTCTGGATCGCGCCGCGCGAACTCGCCGCGTGCAGCGCCGGCTCTGCCAGCGGCTCGCCGGTGATCGTCTGCCGAGTGGAGTAGCCGTCCTCCGCGCGCAGAAACGATCCCGACGCGTCGGCGACCGGTCTGCGGGTGAGCACCGACGGATCCGATCGGAAGTCGGGAAGCCCTCCATTCTCGGCCACGAACGGCGACCCGTGCATGTAGTGGGAGCCGATGATCATCAGCCCCGCCTTCTGCTCGACGCTCAGTCGCGTCAGAAGATCCTCGGCGCGTTCGCGAGGGGTCAGCCGCCAATCTTCGTATGGAGTGAGTTCGCCGTCGCCGTCGAGATCCCGGAACCGCAGCCCGTCGACCTCGATGATCGCCTTCGAGCGCGAGCCGAGTTCGGGCTGTGCGGTCACGGTTCCCGTCGACGTCATGCCTTGCTCTCATGTTCCTGCGCCTGCTCGGCGGCGAGCGCTTCTGCTTCGGCTTCGTCGAGCGCACGCTGCCGCGCGGCATCCGGCGGGTAGATCCGGTACATGATCGTCCACAGCACCGCGTTGATCGCGTACGGTACCGAGATGATCCAGAACATCAGCGTCTGAAGTCCCAGCGAGTCCGCGAGGAAGCCGAATGCGAGGCTGAGCAGCGCCGCGAACAGACCCTGCACGAACGAGAAGATCAGGGCGTAGGCGGTCGCCACGACGCTCTTGTGCACGACGGATCCGACGATGGGCAGCACCGCCCCCGGGTGGCCGATCGACGAGATCAGTCCCATGACGAACACCGCGACGTAGGCCGCGATGCCGTGGCCCCAGTCGATCTGGAACAGCAGCAGCGTGCCGACGGCGTAGGCGGCGAGGTATCCCTGCATCATCATGACGCGACCGCGCGGCCCGAACCTGCGGTCGAACCAGTCGCCGAGGAATCCGCCGATCAGCCCGCTGATGACGGCACCGAGTGTGAAGACACCCAGCAGCAGGGCGGCATCCGCCGTCGTCCAGCCGCGCTCGTCGACCCAGAACACGACGAAGAACGCGAACAGCACGAGACTTGTCGTCAGCATGACCTGGATCGCCATGAACAGAATCGTGCGGTTCTTGAGCAGCCCCACCGCGTCGCGGAAGTTGAACTTCATCGCCTCGGGGTCGATCGCCCCGACCGGGGTGTGCAGCCTCGGTTCGTGAACGAATAGGAGGATCAGGATGCCGGAGAGCACGCTGATGCCGCCCATCGCGAACATGCCGTAGCGCCAGCCGTCCTCGACGTTGGCGAACTGGCCGATGAGTGGGGTCGCGACCACGGACGCCAACGTGGCGATGGTCCGCAGGATGCCGAACGCCTTGCCGCGCTCCTTGCGGCCGTACATGTCGACGATCAGGCCGTTCGCGATCGGCTCACTGGCCACGGTGCCGATCACGCCGATTCCGTACAGGATGAACAGCTGGATCGAGTCCTGCGCGAAGCCGGCAGCGATGGTCCATAGCCCCCACAGCCCGGTGGCGATGAAGAGGATCTTCTTGCGCCCGAACCGGTCGGCAAGACCCGCCCAGATCGGACCGAAGAGCATGCGGGCGAAGCGGCTCATCGCCGTCAGGATGCCGAGGGCGCTCGTCTGCAGCCCGAGGGAGTCGCGGATGACGGGGAACAGGGTGTTGACCAGACCGCCTTCGAAGCCGTCGACGATGCTTGCGAAGGCCAGGGCGACAAGGCCGCCGCCTCGGCCCTTCACCTTTTCGACGCGAGGAACTGCGGCCGTGTTGGTTCCGTAGGTGGCCTGGGCCTGGGTGGCGTCGAGCGGCTTACGCATGGAAACCTGCCCGACCCTGGTGCTGCGATCGCGTGGCACGCATCTGAACTCCTTTGTCTGAGATGCCCGACCTCCCACGGGAGTGAGAGATCGACATGGCCATTGAACAACGAGTAGCGGAGGTTGTCAACCGGTTGCCACATATTCTTCACGACAATCTGAGTTCGGGCCTCCGTTTCGCGTATTGCATGCAGCAACCCAGTTGACAATCGCTTGCCGTCGGCTGTGCGCGTCCGTCGCGGTGGGCTGCGCCATGCTCACTCCCGTGGTGGGCAGACGCATGATCGACCGCTCACACGTGCCGGAAGCGCACCGCTTGACCGGGCCGGAGCTGCGCGACCGCGTCGAGCGACTGCGGCGCCACGATCGCGATCACGGGGTAGCCGCCCGTCACCGGGCGGTCGGCGAGCAGGATCGTCGGCCGGCCGTCGCCCGAGACCTGGATCGACCCCGGCACCGTCGGCTCGCTCGCGAGCTCGCCCGCGCGGCGCCGCTCGAGGGCGGGGCCCAGGAGGCGTGCCCCGATGCGATCGGCCTGCTCCGAGAGGCGCCATGCGGCCTCGAAGAGCGTCGCGCCCGCGGCATCCGTGAACCAGTCGGCCCGTGGGCCCGGAAGCAGCGCGAGCGTGACCGTGCCCTGCGGCGGCGGGAACGCGACGTCCTGGTCGATCAGCGGCACGGATGTCTCGGGCTCCGCCCCGATCGCGAGCATCTGCCCGGCGACGACCGGGTCGGGGCCGAGCCCGGCGAGCGTGTCCCGGGAACGCGAGCCGAGCACGCGCGGCACGTCGAGTCCGCCGCGCACGGCGAGCACGTACCGGATGCCGCGCTCCGCGACCCCGATCTCGAGCACCGATCCGTCTCGGACCCGGGCCGCCGTGTAAGGCGCGACGGCGCGCCCGTCGACGACGACGCTCCCCCACGCCCCGGTGACCGCGAACCACGTCTCGCCCTCGAAGCGGGCACGGAACCCGCCGATGAGCAACTCGAGCGCGGCCGCGCCGTCGGGGTTGCCGACGAGACGGTTCGCGAGCGCATGCGCGCCGCGGTCGAGCGCGCCGGATGCCGGGACGCCGAGGTGCGCGAGCCCCGGCCGCCCCAGGTCCTCGACGAGCGCGAGCGCTCCGGGCTGCTCGACGTTCAGGCGGATCATCCCGCGCCGATCGCCTCGAATCGCACGCGCCGACCCGGCACGAGGAGCGCGGGCGGGTCGGCCTCGGGGTCCCAGAGCGCCGCATCGGTGCGGCCGATGAGCCGCCAGCCGCCGGGACTCTGCCGCGGGTAGACGCCGCCGAACGCGCCCGCGAGCGCGACCGCGCCGGCGGGCACGCGCGTGCGGGGCGCGTCGAGGCGCGGCACCTCGAACGGCCAGCCGTCGCTCACGAGGTAGCCGAATCCCGGCGCGAAGCCGATGAACGCGACCCGCCACTCGATCGACGTGTGGCGGGCGACCAACGCCTCGTCGGAGACCCGCAGCAGGCCCGCCGTGGCGGTGAGGTCGTCGCCGTCGTAGGCGACCGGGATCGTCACGGGCTCGGCACTCGCGCCCGCGGTGCGCGAGCCGGCCTCGGCCGGGATGCGCCGAACCCAGGTGGCGGCCGACTCGAGGGGCAGCACGGCCGGATCGATCGAGACGAGGATCGTGCGTGCGGCGGGCACGAGCTCGACGATGCCGGGCCGCGGGTCGGCCGCGAGCGCGTCGTGCAGCGCGACCACCTCGTCGAGCGAGTCGCACTCGACGAGGAGCGCGGCCTCGCCGCTCGGCAGCAGCCGGCGGCTCATGCGAACGGCCTGAGCTCGACGGTGCCCTCCAGGGCGCGGCGCACGGTCCGCGCGATCTCGACGGATCCGCGGGTGTCGCCGTGCAGGCAGAGCGAGTCGGGGAGGAGGTCGACGCGCGCGCCGTCGACGGCGGCGATCCCCCCGGTCTCGGCGAGTTCGAGTGCACGCTCGGCCGCGGCGGCCGGGTCGCCGATGACGGCGCCGGGTTCGCCCCGGGCGAGCAGCGATCCGTCGGGCGCGTACGCCCGGTCGACGAACGCCTCGCGGGCGAAGCGGAGGCCCGCGGCATCCGCTGCCCGTTCGATGGCGCTCGCCGGCGGGCCGAGGATCGGCAGGCCCGGGTCGTAGGCGGCGACCGCCTCAGCGTACGCGTGCGCCGCGGCCTCGTCGGCCGCGAGCCGGTGGTAGAGCGCGCCGTGCGCCTTGACGTAGCGCACCCGCGTGCCCGCGACGCGGGCGAGGGCCTCGAGGGATCCGAGCTGCACGAGGAGCTCGGCCGCGAGCTCGGCGGGGCTCGTGTCGAGTGCACGCCGGCCGAAGCCGATGCGGTCGCGGTACCCGGGATGCGCGCCGAGCGAAACGCCGTTGCGCACGGCGAGCTGCGCGCTGGCCGCCATCGTGACGGCGTCGCCGGCGTGGAACCCGCACGCGACGTTCGCGCTGGTGATGAGCGCGAACATCGCCTCGTCGTCGCCGACGCGCCACGGGCCGAACGATTCGCCGAGGTCGCTGTTCAGGTCGATCGCAGGCCTCATCCTCCCATTCTGGCCGAGCGCCCTGCAGACTGGGACGGGGAGGCCGGATGCCACGAGCGACGAGCACGGGGGCCGCGCCCCGCCGCGCGACCGGCCGGCGGGCGGCATCCGCGCTGGCGATCGCCGCCGCCGTCGTCGCGCTCGCCGCCTGCACGCAGGCGCCCATCCCCACCCCGACCCCGTTGCCGTCGACGCCGGCGCCGACCCCGGCGACCCCCGCTCCCGCGACGCCGACGACGCCGCCGGCCGTGCTGCTGCCCGCCGGCGGGCCCGAGGTGATCGCCGAGGGCCTCGACGCGCCGTGGTCGATCCTGCGACTGCCGGGCGGCGGCGTGCTGGTGAGCGAACGCGACACCGCGAACGTCGTCGAGGTGCGGGGCGACGGCTCGCTGCGGGTGGCCGGCACCGTGCCCGGGGTCGTGCCCGGGGTCGTGCCCGGCGGCGAGGGCGGCCTGCTCGGGCTCGCGTTCCTCGCCGCCGACGGGGAGCGGCCCGCCTACGTCTACGCGTACTTCACCGCGGCATCCGACAACCGGATCGTGCGGATGCCGCTCGCCGGCGCCCCCGGGTCGCTCGGCCTCGGCGCGCCCGAGGAGCTGCTCACGGGCATCCCCAAGGCCGGCAACCACAACGGCGGTCGCATCGCGTTCGGCCCCGACGGGTTCCTCTATGCGACCTCCGGCGACGCCGGCGACCGGGATGCGGCGCAGGATCCGGCTTCCCTCTCGGGCAAGATCCTGCGGATGACGCCCGAAGGGCGGCCCGCGCCGGACAACCCGTTCGGCAACCTCACCTGGTCGTTCGGGCACCGCAATCCGCAGGGCCTCGCATGGGATGCCGCGGGCGACCTGTGGGCGGCGGAGTTCGGGCAGAACACGTGGGACGAGCTGAACCGCATCAGCCGCGGCGCGAACTACGGGTGGCCGGTCGTCGAGGGGCAGGCCGGCGACGGGCGGTTCGTCGACCCCGTGATGCAGTGGTCGACGAGCGAGGCGAGCCCGAGCGGCCTCGCCATCGTCGGCGACACGCTGTTCCTCGCCGCGCTCCGTGGCGAGCGGCTCTGGTCGGTCGCCCCGGCGACGGCGGGCGGCCCGCTCTCGGCGGCGCCGTGGTTCACCGGCGAGCTCGGGCGGTTGCGGGATGTCACGGCCGGCCCCGACGGCGAGCTCTGGTTCATCTCCAACAACACCGACGGACGCGGATCGCCGACGCCGGGCGACGATCGGCTCTACCGCGTGCCGCTCGCCCCGGCATAGCCTGCACGCCGGTGCTAGCGTCGGACCATGACCCCGCTGGAGCTCGAGAACCTCGCGCACCTGCGGCGTGCCCGCGACCTGATCGACCGGGAGTACGCGAAGCCGCTCGACGTGCCGACCATGGCCGAGAAGGCGCTCATGTCGCCCGCGCACTTCTCGCGCCAGTTCCGGGCGGCCTACGGCGAGACGCCCTACAGCTACTTGATGACTCGCCGCATCGAACGTGCGATGGCGTTGCTGCGGGTGGGCATGAGCGTCACCGACGCGTGCATGGCCGTCGGCTGTACCTCGCTCGGCTCCTTCAGCTCGCGGTTCACCGAGATCGTCGGCATCACCCCGTCGGAGTACCGGAGACACGAGCACGAGGCGATCATGGCCATGCCTCCGTTCGTCGCGAAGACGCTCACGCGTCCGGCGCGCAGCACGTCGAGCGGGAACGCATCGAGCAGGATCTGAGAAGCGGCCGGTCGGGCACCCGCGTAACGTCGCCGACATGACCATCGCACTCCAGTACCTCAACATCACCGTCAACGACGTCGACGAGTCGCTTCCCTTCTACCGCGATGCGCTCGGCCTCGACGTGCAGAACGACGTGTCCTCCGGCGGGTTCCGCTGGGTCACCCTCGGCAGCGATGCCCAGCCCGGCCTCGGCATCGTGCTCTCGGTGCCGCACGCGGGCCGCTCGCAGGCCGATGGCGACGCGTTGCAGGAGCTGCTCACCAAGGGCTCCCTGCCGCTGCTCGTGTTCCGCTCCGACGACCTCGACGCGGCGTTCGAGACCCTGCGCTCCTCGGGCGCCGAGGTGCTGCAGGAGCCGATGGACCAGGGCTGGGGACCGCGCGACTGCGCGTTCCGCGACCCGTCGGGCAACACCGTCCGGATCGCGCAGGCGCCCGCCGCCTGATCCGCGCCGCCACCTGCGTGTCGTCGGGCGGGTCTATCCTCATCCCATGGCGGATCTCGAGCGGGTGCGACGGTGGGCCGAGGCCCTCATCGTGCTGCATCTCGATCCGGCGATCTGGAGCTTCGGCTTCGACAACGCGAAGAAGCGCGCGGGGCTCTGCAACTACACCGCGCATCGCATCTCCGTGTCGCGCTACCTCGCGGCGCGATACGACGACGACGAGATCTACCAGATCCTCCTGCACGAGGTGGCGCACGCGCTGTCGGGCCCCCGCGCGGGTCACGGCCCCCGGTGGGCGACGATCGCCGCCGATCTCGGCTACGTGGGCCGTCGCACGCACGACGGCGAGATGGCGCACGAGCTCGCGTCATGGGTGGGCCGGTGTCCGGCGGGCCACGAGCATTTCCGCTACCGTGAACCGCATCGCCCGCTGAGCTGCGGCATCTGCCGCCGCGGCTTCGACCTGGCGAACCTCATCGTCTGGCATCATCGCGAGATCACCTCGGCGGTGCGGCGGCGGGCCGCGAGCGCGGCCGCCGAGTGAGCCCGGCGGGGGCGCGAGCGCGGCCGCCGAGTGATGCGGCAACCTAACCGGCTAGAGTGGTTGCGTGCCCGTCTCCACCGTCTCGATCCCGGTCGGGCAGTGGTTGACGACCGACGGCACGCGCTGGTGGTTCGACTCGGGCTCGTTCGCGCTCGACTTCGTCTACACCGGCCCGATCGGCGGCGACCCCGCACGGGAGCTCCTGCACGTGCCCGACGACCTCACGGCCTGGCTCCGCGAGCGGTTCCCCGTCGCCGTGGGTGCCGCCCGTTCCCGAGAACTGTTCGACGCGATCTCGCTGCGCGACGCGATCGGACGGATGGCGCGATCGGCCGCTCGCGGCGAGCCCGCACGTGTCCAGGAGATCGATCTCGTGAACCTCTACGCGGCGACGCCCGACATCCCGCCCGCACTCGCCGGCGGATCCCGTCAGGCCGGTCGATCGGTGCAGACCGTCGGCCAGGCGCTCTCGACGATCGCGCGCGATGCCGTCGACCTCTTCGACCCGGCGCATGCGGGTCGCATCCGGGAATGCAACGGCAGCGACTGCACGATCGTCTACCTCGACACCTCGCGGGCGGCGACCCGCCGCTGGTGTTCGATGCAGCGCTGCGGCAACCGGGCCAAGGTGCGCGCGCACCGCGCCCGCGCGCGCAGGTCCGGCCGGCCCGCGGCGGCCTGACGCCGGTCCATGGGGCCGTCGGTCATCCGCCCAGCCCGCCGTCGCCGTCGCCGAGAACCGGCACGTCGGTCGACACGTCGATCTCGGTGGCCGACCGAACCTCTGGGCGACGCCCCTGCTCGACGAGCCCGACGGCGCTGCCCGACGCACCGATCAGGTGAGTGGCGGCGTGCCGAAGGCCCTCGAACGCCGCGCACGCGACGGCCGCCTCGGGCGAGGTGTGGTCGATGCCGAGCGCGATGAGTGCGTCCACCACCGCACCCGCACCGAGCTGATCCTCGATCGTGAAGCGCAGTTCGTCGCCGCCGGCCTCGCCCGCGGCGATGATCGCGACGAGAAGCCGCTCGCCGCTTTGCTCCTGCAGTTCGAGGATGCGGCGGGCCACCGCCGTGCGGTTGCGAAGCGACGCGGCGAGCACGACGACGTCGCGGTCGGCCAGCCCGGCGGCGATCGCCTCGCCGCTCACCTCGCCCCTCGCCTCGCCGCCGGTCGACGGCAGCACGTCGACGACGACCACGACGTGCGCGCCCGGCAGGATACGCTCGGCCCCCGCGACGCCCCAGTCGAACCGGACCTGGTACTTCGCCTGACCGCAGGGCGCCACAGAATCGCTCACTGCGACAGGCTAACGCCCGTCTCCCATCGCGTCGTAGGCGGCGAGCGCCTCCGCGTCGCTCGCACGCGACGCCGCGCGTCGTGCCGCGTCGAGCGCCGACACGGGGTCGGGCTCCTGCCGCGCCATCACGAGCTGCCGCTCGGCCTCGGCGAGACGCGTGCGCGCGTCGGCCCCGATCCGGGCACCGCCGCGTTCGATGGCGGCGCGGGCGACACGCGCCTGGCTCTCGGCGATCGCGATCGCGCCGCCGAGGGCCCCCCGAGCACCGTCGATACGACCCTGGGCGTTCCGGGCCGCGGCACGGGCCACCTCGAGGCGATCGCGCGCGGCGCGCAGCCGGTCGCGATCGGCGAACGGGTCGCCCGCGACATCCGCACGCGCCGCCATCACCGCAGAGGCCTCCCCGATCGCCGCGCCCAGGGCCGACTGCGCGTCGGCGTCGTCCTGGCCGTCGCGCTCGTGCCTCGCCGCCACGAGCTCGCCGTCGAGCGCCGCGGCAGCCTCGGCTGCGTCCGTCTGCGCGGCGGCGAGGTCGAGTTCGATCCCCTCGATCTCGGCGAGGTCGCGCCCGGCGCGACCCAGCCAGTCCGACGCGTCGGCGAGCAGCTCGGCCGTCGGCTCGGCCCGGGCGAGGCGCCGCTCGGCCTCGTCGAGCGAGGCGGATGCCGCCGCGAGCGCCGCATCGACGCGAACGGATGCCCCGTGCGCCCCGCCGAGCGCCGATGGCGCGAATCGCGTGGCGAGACGGTCGAACGCCGAGGCGGCCTCGTCGCGACGGCGCTCGAGCCGCGCCGCCTCCTCGCGCAGGGCGGGAACCGAGTCGACGGCCCCGCGTTCGGCGCGCCGGCGGGTCGCCAGTCCGTGTTCGGCGGTGTCGAGTGCGTCGAGCGCGGACTCGCAGAGCTCGACGATCCGCGAACTCCAGGTTCGTCGTTCGCCCGCGGTGTCGGGTTCGGCGTCGTCGAGCCGCTGCTGCAGCAGGAACGCCCCGCGCAGGCGTCGACGCGCGGTCTCGAGGGCGTCCCGCACGTCGCGGGCGACCGCCGCACCGAACTGCGCCTCGGCGAACGCCACCTCCCGGTCGGCTTCGCGCACGGCCGTGTCGGCCCGCACGATGAGCCCCTTCGCGCGCACCTCGAGCTCACGAGCCGACTCGAGGGCGGCGCGTTCGCGGCCCGCGCCGAGTCGCCGGAATCCGATCACGCCGCCCACGAGGGCGACGGCCGCGGCACCGAAGACGAGGAGGGAGGGCAACCACCAGAGTCCGTCGGCCATGAGCGGAGTATAGGGGGCTTGGCAGCGGCATCCGGCCGTCCTACTCTCGGCAGATGCGGGTGCTCCTGAAACTCACGCTCGATTGCACGCCGGATGCCGCGTGGCGGGCCCTCCGCAGCCCCGCCCTGCTGCGCGAGGTCGTCGCACCGTGGCTCGACTTCTCCTCCCTCGAAGCCGGCGGACTGCCGACCACCTGGCCCGAGGGACCGCACCGCGTGCGCGCCCTCGCGTTCCGCCGCTTCCCGGCCGGCGAGGAGATCGTCGACGTCAGCTATCCCGGCGGGCTCCCGACGGGCGTGCGCATGCTCCGCGACGGCGGCGGCGTGCTCACCGGCCCGCTCTCGGTGTTCGACCGGTGGGACCACCGCATGGCGGTCTCGGAGCTGCCCGACGGGCGCACGCTCTACCGCGACCAGCTGCTCGCCGGGGCGGGGGCGTGGGACCTCGTTGCGTGGTATCCGACGTGGGCGTTCTGGCAGTGGCGGGGCATGCGGCTGCGGCAGCTCGCCCCGGGTTGGTCGTACGATCCGCCGGGCACGGCCGACGCGGAAGCCGCCTCCGGAACGGATCCCTCGGATCACGGCAGGGAGCGCTTCGTTCGCAGCCAGTAGTCAGCAGCCGCCACGGAAGTCGTTCCCCGTTCCCCGTATGCCAGTTCCCCCTCATTGAACTGTCCACGAGGTCGTGAGACACACTGTTCACGAGGTCCCGAGACAGGAGTGTCTACGAGGTCATGAGACTTCACACCTCATCGATGAGGCGGAACTGGCATACGAGAGAACGGAAACTCGAGTGTGGGCATTCATCCAACAGAACCAGCCTCACCGAACAGTGAGTTCCTCATTCGAGCACTACCCGGAAACTCGAATCTGAGGAGTCCGGCGCCGCGGCCAGCGCCGCAACGAGACCCGGCCCCCCGCGACCTGAACCCCTCGCACAGCACACGCGCAGGGGCATCCGCTACAGTGGTCACGGCGACGGTCCCTGAGCCCCTGTCGAAGGGCGCGACACAACCGCCGCCTGCGTCGTAGAAACGCTTCCGGGCAGGGCCTCTTCCAGAGGGCGCCCGATGACTCTCATACGGCGAACGGATTCGCCGACCGGCGTCTTCGCCAATGCCCACCGCCGGGTCCCGGAACGGCTGCTCCGCGGCCACCTCGACCGGCGATGGTTCCCTGCCTGAAAGGCACCAGTGACCGACATCACCTTCGCAACGCTCGGCGTGCCCGCACCCCTCGTCGCGGCCCTCGCCGCCGACGGGAAGAGCTCGCCCTTCCCCATCCAGGTCGATACCCTGCCCGACACGCTCTCAGGGCGCGACGTGCTCGGCCGCGGCAAGACCGGCTCGGGCAAGACGCTCGCGTTCTCCATCCCCATGGCGGCGCGCCTGGGCGGCAAGCTCGCCGGCGGCAATCGCCGCGCGGGTCGCCCGCTCGGCCTCGTGCTCGCACCGACGCGCGAGCTCGCCACGCAGATCGACGCGGTGCTCGCGCCGCTCGCCGCTGCGTACGGCATGAAGACCACCACGATCTTCGGCGGCATCAACCAGAAGCGCCAGGTCGACGCCCTGCGTGCCGGCGTCGACATCGTCGTCGCCTGCCCGGGCCGCCTCGAAGACCTCATGAAGCAGGGCCACGTCACGCTCGACGCCGTCGAGATCACCGTGCTCGACGAGGCCGACCACATGGCCGACCTCGGGTTCCTCCCGGTCGTCACGCGCATCATGGACAAGACTCCGCAGGGCGGCCAGCGCCTGCTCTTCTCCGCCACGCTCGACAACGGCGTGGACAAGCTCGTCAAGCGCTTCCTGCAGAACGAGGTGCTGCACTCGGTCGACGAGGCCACCTCGCACGTCGCCGCGATGACCCACCACGTGTTCGAGATCGACGACGTCGACGCCAAGAACGAGCTGGTGCGAACCCTCGCGTCGGGCACCGGCCGCCGCATCCTCTTCATGCGAACCAAGCACCACGCGAAGAAGCTCGCGAAGAAGCTCACCGAGCAGGGCGTCCCCGCGGTCGACCTGCACGGCAACCTGTCGCAGCCGCAGCGCGACCGCAACCTCGCCGCGTTCGGCGACGGCTCGGTCAAGGTGCTCGTCGCCACGGATGTCGCGGCGCGCGGCGTGCACGTCGACGACGTCGAACTCGTCATCCACGTCGACCCGCCCATGGAGCACAAGTCCTACCTGCACCGCTCGGGCCGCACGGCGCGCGCCGGCAGCGAGGGCGACGTCGTCACCATCTGCCTGCCCGGCCAGAAGCAGGACCTGAAGACGCTGCTGCGCAAGGCCGCGATCACCGTGGCCCCCCAGCGCGTGACCGCGTCGTCGCCCGCCGTGACGTCGCTCGTCGGCGAGGTCGCCGCGTACGTGAAGCCCGCGCCGAAGGCCGCGCAGCCGCAGGGCGGCGCCGGTCGACCGATGCGACAGGGTCAGGGCGCGTCGCAGGGCGCCAACGCGCAGCGCAAGCGCGCCGCTCGCGATGAGCGCGCCGGCTCCGGCGAGGGCCGCCCCGTGCAGGGCCGTTCCGGTCAGGGTCGCGGACGCGGACGCGGCCAGTCGGATGTCGCGCCGTCCACGCCTCGCCGCGATCGCTCCGGTCGTCCAGCCGAGGCGAAGGCGCACGCGCCGAAGCAGGGCGCGGGCCACAGCCGCGGCGCCCAGACGACGGGCGCGAGCCGGTCCCTGAGCTCGTCGAAGGGCGGGGCATCCGGCCACGGTGCGAAGCAGCCGCTGCGGGTCGGCAGCCTCGTCTCGCCGTCGCGGAGCACCCGCACGAACCGCCGCGCCCAGGGCTGACCCCGCGCACCGACACCGAAGCCCCGCCGACGACCCGATGGTCGACGGCGGGGCTTCGCCCTTTCTGCGCAGTCCGCGGCGAGGTCAGTAGGCGGCGTAGAAGCTGCCGATCACGCGATCGACGGCGTCGAAGTCGGTGTCGGCGATCGCCTGCGCCGCCACGACGACCGAATAGGTGCCCGGGTAGTCGTTCGCGCCGATGACGACGTAGGTCGCCTGGCCGCCGCATCCGGTGAAGATCTCCCAGACGCCCGTGTGCATGCCGTCGTCGAAGGGCTCACGGCCCGTCGACACGCAGCCCTGCGAGGCGAGATCGCCGGCCACGAGGTCGGCCGCGGCATCCGGTGCCATGCCCGCCGCCGCCTGCGAGGCGTACACCGACACCCCCGGCGTCGACCACGATCCCTGGTACGCCGCGAGGTCGGGGGCCGCCGAGACCGAGTCCCACACGGTGCCGTTCGCGTCGGTGACGGCGGCGCCGTCGACCTGGCTCCAGCCCGCGGGCACCTCGACGTTGATCGCGTTCGAGTCATCCGTGATCGTGACGAACTCGCCCGAGGCCGGCTCGCCCGTGCCCCCGCCCACGACCGGAACGGCCGTCACTGCGTCGCCGTTGAACTGGCCGCGGTAGTAGGCGTCCTCGGCCGGGCGATAGAGCTCGACCGCCAGCGTGGCGTCCTGGCCGTGGGTGCGCAGCACGTCGCAGTACTCGGTCATGGTGCCCTCGGCCGCGAGGCTCACGCCCTCCATGCGGGTGAGCAGGTCACCGGGCTCGACGCCCGCCTTGTCGGCGGCCGAACCCGACTTGACGGAGTTGACCCAGACGCCGAGTCCGGCGCCGTCCTCGCCGACGAGTGCCTCGCCGTTGATCCCGAGGCTCAGCACGTCCTCGCCGTCCACGAGATCGCTGATGACATCGAGCACCGCGTCGCGGTGGATCGCGAAGTTGTAGTCGAGCTCGTCGTTGCCCGCGTAGTTCACGCCGACGAGGGCGCCCTTCGAGTCGATGAGCGGGCCGCCCGAGTTGCCGCCGCGGATGCGCGCGTCGTGCTCGATCACCCCGTCGATCGACGCCCACGGCGTCTCGCCGCTCGTGCTCGCCTTCGACACGATCCCCCTCGTCTCGGTGAAGGTCGGGTCGCCGAGCGGGAAGCCCGCGGCGTAGACGTCGAGTGCGGTTTCGATGTCGCCCTTGCGCCAGTCCATGAACGGGTAGCTGCCCTTCTCGAGCTGCACGACGGCGAGGTCGAGGCACTCGGAGGAACCGAGCACCTTCGCGGAGAGCTCGTTGGTCGTGTCGCCGCCTCGCCACACCTTGAGGGTGCCGGCGCCGGTGACGACGTGGTTGTTGGTGACGGCGAGGCCATCGGAGGTGATGATGAAGCCGGAGCCGCGGCCGGCGGCCTCGTAGCCGCCCTCCTCGGGCGACACGAACGTGCCGACGGCTTCGAGCTGGATGGTCGCGGACTGCACGCCGTCGAATCCGACGGGGCCGTTGGCGGCGGCGGTGGGGACGCAGCCCGCAAGGGTCGCGGCGACGGCCGCGGCGCCAGCGAGCGCGATGATCCTGGTGGAGTTCTCAGACATGATCACGAACGTATGGCGGTGCGGGTATGCGGCAGCACCGGGTTGCCACCGGACTGGGGTGACGCCTCCCCTGACCCCCGTCCCGGTGTTGTCCCGGAGCGGCGACCGCCGGTGTGACACGGCAGGCGCACCCCGCCCGCGTCGATTTGGGGGCTGGCGCGCGCTGGCTTAGTCTCTGGACATGAGCACCGAAGTTGTTGCCGACGTCGTGATCCGCCCCATCCGCGACTCCGACGTGGAGGCCCTCGGCCGCGTCCACGCCACCTGCTGGCACGAGACCTACGACCACCTGATCAGCGCGGCCGCCTTCGAGCACCTCTCCCCCCGCCGCATGGCCGAACTCTGGACCCACATGGCCGCCCGCGGCGAGGAGTACAACCAGTTCGCCGCGCTCGTCGACGGCGAGATCGTCGGATTCGTCGGCTCGGGCCCGGCACGCGACGAGAACCCGCCGCGCGAGCGCGAGCTCTACTTCATCTACCTCCTCGACGCGTACCACGGCACCGGCATCGGCCAGAAGCTCTTCGACGCCGCCTGCGGCGATCGGCCCGGCTACCTGTGGGTCGCGAAGGACAACCCCCGAGCGCACCGCTTCTACGCGCGCAACGGATTCGTCGCCGACGGCGCCGAGCAGCTGCAGCCGTTCCTCGGCGAAGAGGTCCTCGAGGTGCGCCTGGTGCGCTGAGGCCCGGCGCCTGGTTTCGGCGCAGGGCCGCAGCGTGGGGGTTTCCGCTGTCGGCGGTCGTCGCTAGCGTGACGAGGGTCGGCCTCAGCCGACGGATGCCACGAGAGGACCCTCGATGACCGACCCTGCCGCGCACCCCGCACTCGACTCCCTCGCCGGCCGCTTCGGCGACCGGCTCGCCTTCCCCGGCGACCCCCGCTGGGACGCGTTGCGCTCCCCCTGGAACCTCGCGATCGACCAGCATCCCACCGCGGTCGCGGCGCCCGCCGACGTCGAGGAGCTCCGAGCGCTCCTCACCGCCGCCCGCACCGACGGGCTGCAGCTCGCGGCGCAGCCGTCGGGCCATGGGGCATCCGGCACGCTCGACGGCGCCGTGCTCGTGCGCACGGCGGCCTTCGACCGGCTCGAGGTCGACGCCGACGCCCGCGTCGCCCGCATCGGCGCCGGCGTGCGCACGGGCGGCCTGCTCGATGCGCTCGCGGGAACCGGGCTCGTCGCGATGACGGGCTCGAACCCGGTGGTGAACTTCACGGCGTTCACGCTCGGCGGCGGGCACTCGTGGTTCGCGCGCTCGTACGGGTTCGGATCGAGCTCGCTCCGCGCGGTCGAACTGCTCACCGCCGACGGCCGGCACCGCTGGCTGCGCGACGCCGACGATCCCGAACTGCTGTGGGCGTTGCGCGGAGCCGGCGGCGCGTTCGGCGTCGTCACCGCGATCGAGGTCGACCTGCATCCGGCTCCGGTGCTGACCGGCGGGCGCATCCTCTTCGAGGCCACGGATGTCGCGGCCGTATTCCGCGCGACGGTCGCCGCCGGCCGCACCGCTCCCGACACGCTCGCGCTGCACGCGGGCGTCGTACGCATCCCCGACGTGCCGCAGGCGCCCGCCGAGCTGCGCGGCACCACGATGGTGGCTGTCGAGGCCGTCGAGCTCGGCGAGACCGAGGCCGGGCGCACCGCGCTCGATACGATCCGCGCTGCGGGCACCGTCGTGCTCGACTCGGTCGGCCGCATCGACGCGCCCGCACTCACCGCCATCTCCGACGAGCCCACCGACCCGTCAGCCGGGTACGGCTGGTCGGCGCTCGCCGACCTCGACGACGCCGGCATCGACCGACTCGTCGAGGCGTGGCAGTCACCCGAGGGGCAGCCCGTGATGGGCCTCGCATTCCGTGTGCTCGGCGGTGCGCTCGCCGCTCCGACTGCGCGGCCCGGAATCGCCGGGGCGGTGCGAGAGGGCCACATCGTGAGCGGCCATGCCATCGGCGTGCCGGGGGCCGCTGAACCCGCGCAGCAGGGGTTCGCCGCGCTCGACGCCGCGCTCGGCGTCGCGGCATCCGACCGCACGTTCTGCACGTTCCTCGCACCCGACGTCGGGTACTCGGGCGCCTATGCGGAATCCGACGTCGCGCGGGCAGCGCGCGTGAAGGCAACCGTCGACCCCGAGAACCGCTTCCGCGGCAACCGCGACTTCGTGTGAGTCGAGTCGAACGGAGCGAGCCGACGGGAGGGCGGCGACGAGGCGGGCGCGCTAGCGTGAGTCGATGAGCATTCCCGTGATCCTCGACGTCGACACCGGCATCGACGACGCCCTCGCCATCCTGTTCGCGGTGCGGCATCCGGCCATCGACGTGCTCGGCGTCTCGTGCGTCGCGGGCAATGCGCCGCTCGCCCAGGTCGTGGACAACACGCTGCGCATCCTCGACGCGGCGGGCGCTCCCGAGATTCCGGTCGCCGCCGGGGCCGCGCGGCCGCTCCTCGAGAACCCTCGCGCCTCATCGCACGTGCACGGCGCCGACGGCCTCGGCGGCATCTCCCTGCCGCCCACCCGGCGCCGGGCGGAATCGGTCGGCGCGGTCGAGCTGCTGCGCCGGCTCATCCTCGACCACGACGCGCCCGTGACCCTCGTCGCGCTGGCTCCCCAGACGAACCTCGCGCTCCTGCTCCGCACCTACCCCGAGGTGGCCGGCCGCATCGAGCGCATCGTCGTCATGGGCGGATCGGCCAGTGTCGGCAACGCCACCGCCGTCGCGGAGTTCAACGTCTGGCACGACCCGGAGGCGGCGGCGATCGTGCTCGATTCCGACGTGCGGACCTATATGTACGGCCTCGACGTCTTCAACCGCGTGGCGATCGACCATGACGTCGCCGTGTCGCTCGAGCGCGGCGACGATGCCCTCGGCCGGGTGGTCGGCACGCTGCTCGGCCACCGCATCCAGCTCTCCGCAGACGAGTCCGCCGAGTACACGGGACTCATCGGCGACGCAGGCGCGGTGTGCTCGCTCGTCGACCCGCTCGCGCTCCGCACCGAGGTGCGACCAGTGCGCGTCGAGCTCGCCGGATACGGGCGCGGGCAGACCCTCGTCGACCTCCGCCGGTTCCCCGGCGAGGAGATGCTGCATGGCGGCGCCGATGAATGGGCGAACGTCGAGATCGCCCTCGACGTCGATGCGCCGCGGATCGCGCGCCTGTTCCTGGACACGCTGGGCCTGGGCTGAGCGACCGGCCGGGTCGTCGGCGCACGAAGCACCGGCATCACTCAGCGAATCGCCCCCACCGACGCGAGCGCCTGCGTGAGCAGCACGCCGCGGCCGCCCTCCATCTCGGCGGCGACGCCCGCGGAGACGGCCTCCTCGGGTGTCATCCACGTCACCTCGAGCGCGTCCTGGCGCGGCTCGCAGGTACCCGTCACGGGCACCACGTACGCGAGCGACACGGCGTGCTGCCGCTCGTCGGTGAACGGGGAGATGCCGGGCAACGGGAAGTACTCGGCCACGGCGAACGGCACCGGGCTCGCGGGCAGCAGCGGAAAGGCCATCGGCCCGAGGTCCTTCTCGAGATGCCGGAACAGCGCGTCGCGGATCGTCTCGCCGTACATGACACGGCCCGAGACCAGCGTCCGCGTGATCTCGCCGACGCTGTTCGCACGCAGGAGCACGCCGGCCTCGGTCACCTGGCCGATGCCGTCGACCCGCACGGGCACCGCTTCGACGTAGAGCAGCGGCAGCCGGCCGCGGACCTCGGCGAGCTCGAGATCGGTGAGCCAGCCCGGGTTCGCCGGCGGACGCACGGCGGGGTCGTCATCGGGGTTCCAGTCGGGGTCCGGCGTGCGCACGCTCATGCCTCGATTCTGCCCCACCGGGTAGCGTTGACCCATGCTCCCTGCGCAGATCGACGATGAGGCCGTGCTCTGGTCGGCGTCCGAGGCCGACCGCGCGGGGCGGCCCCTGCTCCTCCTGCTGCACGGGTTCAACTCGAACGAGGGCGATCTGTTCGGCCTCGCGCCCTACCTGCCGCTCGAGCCCGCGATCGCGTCGCTGCGCGCCCCGAGCCACACGGGGTACGGCTATGCCTGGTTCCCGCTCATGGCCGACGGCGTCGAGTCGGCGATGACGGCAGCGGATGCCGCGACCGGGGCGATCATCGACTGGCTCGACCGGGTGGCACCCGAGAGCCGTTCCGTCGGCGTGCTCGGCTTCTCGCAGGGCGGCGCGATGGCGCTCGAGCTCCTGAGGCGTGCACCCGACCGGTTCGCGTTCGCGGTGAGCCTCGCGGGCTTCGCGCTCCCCGGCGAGCGCGAGGGCGACGAACGCCTCGCCGAGACCGCTCCGCCGGTGTTCTGGGGCCGCGGCACGGCCGACCAGGTCATCGACCGATCGTTCGTCGCAGGCACGCAGGAGTGGTTGCCCGCGCATGCCACGCTCGACGAACGCATCTACGAGGGACTCGGCCATTCCGTCTCGGAGCAGGAGCTCGCGGATGTCGCGGCGTTCCTGCGGGCGCGCTACGGCGCCTGAGCGCACAGCGCGCCGCATGTCGAGGAACGCCGCCGAAGGGCGATGCGTCTCGTGAACCGCCCGAGTATCGGCGGCTCCCAATAGTGTCCTCGAAACGGAAGAGGAGAGCGATGCCCACGACCATTGACCACGCCAGACCATCGTTGTTGCGATATAGGTAACAATCCGCGGTGAAGGTTCGCGTTTCCTTGACGAAGCTCGAGCGCACCTGCACCGTCGAGCGAGAAATGAAGAAGGCCTACGACGCAACGGTATGCCGGGCTCTCAAGTTACGTATCGGTGAGCTGCGCGCAGCAGAGAATGTGGATGACCTGTTGTTGGGAACGGGCCGCTGGGAACGACTCGTCGGAGATCGGGCGGGTCAGTGGTCTGCCCGGCTGACGAAGAACCGGCGTCTCGTCGTGCACGAAGAGACGACCACCGAAGTGATGATCATCGAACTCGTCGACTACCACCAGGTCCAGGAGAAGACCATGAGCAGCGAACCCGACTATGTCGTCTCGACCGGGGACCACCTCGCCGAGTGGATGGACGACAATGACGTGATCGCGGCCGAGCTCGCCCGGCGCCTGGGCACGTCACGCAAGCACGTCAGCGAGTTGCTGAACGGAAGAGCACCGCTGACTCGTGGCACGGCCATCTCGCTCGAGGAGGTCACCGGCATCCGCGCTCGAATCTGGAACCAGTAAGAGGCGCTCTACCGCGAAGACCTCGCCCGCCTCGACGCCGACACGGCATTCGCTGCGCAGTACGACAGTGCCACGGCATATCCACTCGCGTACCTTCGGAAGTTCGGATACATCCACGCGAAACGCGGCGACAAGGCGGGCACGGTCAGCCAACTTCTGGCACTGTTCGGCGTGGCCAGCTTCGACGCGTTGGAGACGACCTGGGCCGAAGGCAGCGTCGCCTACCGGCGTGTTGCCGTGACGCGGGAGGCTGCGCCGGAGTTGGAGACCTGGCTCACACTCGGCGAGCGGACGGTCGATTACGGCGAGCTCAAGGAGTTCGATCGGCCCGGCCTCGAACGATTGCTTCCCGACCTTCGGGTACTCAGCGGAACCGACCCGGCGAGCTATATCCCGGAGTGCGTGAGGTCGCTCGCGCAAGTCGGCGTCGCACTCCGCTTCGTCCCGCCGATCCCGGGGCTCGGCATCTACGGAGCGACCCGATGGGTTCGCGGCCGACCGATCGTGCAGCTGTCGCTCCGCCAAAAGACCGATGACCAACTCTGGTTCACGCTATTCCACGAGTTCGGCCACATCCTGCTTCACAGCCAGAACGGCCTGTACCTCACGGGCGACGCCGGCACGCCCGAGGAGGAAGCAGATCAGTTCGCCGCCGACGCCCTGATCCCACCCGCGTATCTTGCTCGCCTCCCCCGTCGCCGCGATCTCGCTGCTGTCCGAGCGCTCGCCGATGAACTCGGCGTCGCACCGGGCATCGTCCTCGGCCGCGCGCAACGCGAGACCGGTGACTACGCGTGGGGTCACAGCCTCAAGCAGCGTTTCGACTTCGTCGCTGAAGAATCTGCCCCGTAGATCACCGCAGCACCTCGAGGATCACACGCCAGTGCCGCCGCCTCCCCCGCCGCTGGTCCCTGAGCCGGTCGAAGGGCGCGCTCGGCGCTCGGCGTCGCGCTCGGCAATGCGGCGTTTCTCGGCACGAACCGAGGCCTGGGTCGCCCGCTCCTGCACGAGCCACTGCGGCGGCGCAGCGAGGAGCGCCTTGATCTCGTCGGTCGTCAGGGATTCCGTGACCCCGCCGCGGGCGAGGCCCGAGTTCGAGACGCCGAGCTTCGCGGCGACCACACTGCGCGGGTGAGGCCCCTCGCGACGGAGCACCTGGAGCCACTCGGGCGGGTCGGCGATGAGCGCGTTCAGCTCGTCCCGCGTGACGACGCCATCGCGGAACTCCTCGGGCGCCGCGTCGAGGAGGATGCCGAGCTTCCTGGCCGCGGTCTCGGCCTTCATGGACTGCGGTTTCATCGACTGGGACTGGCTCACCCTCACACCGTAGCCGATAGCCTGATCTCAGCCGCCGCTCGGCGGCCGAACGGGGGCCGGGTGACGCTGAGGCTGCGCTACGTCGCCGGGGTGAGTCCGGCGAAGTGGCTGCGCGTCTGGAACGAGCGGCGCCCCGACCTGCCGCTCGAAGCGGCTCGCGTCGATCAGGCCGAGCAGCTCGCCGAGCTCATCGCAGGCGATGTCGACCTGGCGTTCGTGCGGCTCCCGATCGACCTCGAGGGGTTGCACTCCATCCCGCTGTGGGAGGAGGTCGCCGTCGCCGTGCTCCCCGAGGAACACGCCCTCGCCGAGGCCGAGACGCTCACCCTCGCCGACCTCGACGCCGACCCCCTCGCCCCCGTGCATGCCGATGCCGCGATGACCGTCGAGCTCGTCGCCGCGGGCACCGGGTACGCGATCCTCCCGCACGGCGTCGCGCGCCTCCACCACCGTCGCGACGTCGTCGCGGTTCCGGTGACGGATGCCCCGACCACGCGCATCGCGCTCGTCTGGCGCGTCGCGCGCGACGACGACGACATCCAGGAGTTCGTGGGCATCGTGCGCGGTCGCACGGCGCGGAGCTCACGCGGCGCCGCCGACGACGCCGAGTCGGCGCCGGCGAAGCCGAACACCCGCGCGAAGTCGGCGGCAGCACGGAAGCCGCGCCGCGGGGCATCCGCTCGCACCGGCCGTTCGGTGCGCAAGCGCGGCGGGCGCGGCCGATGAAGCCGTTCCTGTTCCTCTCGGCGCGGCCCGAGGTCGACGCGGTCGGGCCCGAGTACGAGTCGGTCCGGCGCGCGATGGGTGTCGACGCGGGTCGGCTCGAGCTCCTTCGGCTCGACGCCGAATCGCTCGACGACGTGCGCCTCGACGTGGCGGGCGTTGTCGTCGGCGGCAGCCCCTACAACGTGACCACGCCCGACGCGCACAAGCACCCGGTGCAGCGCCGCGTCGAGGCCGACCTCGCCCGCCTGGCCGAGTCGGCCCTCGAACGCGACCTCCCGCTGCTCTTCACGTGCTACGGCATCGGCGTGCTCACCCGCGTGCTCGGCGGCACGGTCGGCACGCTGCACGGAGAGCAGGCCTCAGCGGTCGAGATCACCCTCACCCCCGACGGCCTCGCCGACCCGCTCACCGGCGTGCTGCCCGAGCGGTTCGACGCGCTGGTCGGGCACAAGGAGGCGACCGAACGGCTCCCGCGTGGCGCGGTGCTGCTCGCGTCGTCGGGCGGATGCCCCGTGCAGGTCTACCGCGTCGGCCGCCGCGTCTACGCGACCCAGTTCCACCCCGAGGTCTCGGCCGACGATTTCGTCGCGCGCGCTCGGGTGTACCGGCACCACGGTTACTTCCCGGCGAGCGAGCTTCGCGCGGTGAGCGAGCGTCTCGCCGCGGCATCCGTCACGGAACCGCAGCGGATGCTCCGCCGCTTCGCCGAGCTCGCCGACGCGTGACCCGTCACGCCGGCGCGGCGCTGAGGCCCTGCTGCGGCGGGTGCGGCGGATACCGGCGACGCAGCACGGCCCGCTGACCGAGCGACCACGCGACCGTCACGAGCAGGTAGAGCGCGGCCGCGAGCGGCACGAAGATCGCGATCACCGCGGTGATGAACTGCAGGAATCCGAGCTTGCGGGCCACGCCCGGCGCTGCGAGCGGGGATGCGACCGGGGCATCCGCCGGGTTCGCAGGCTGTATGCGGAAGGCGCGGCGGGTCACCTCGCCGACCAGCGCGATCGAGACCACGACCACGCCGAAGACGACGAGCGAATCCGGCGTGAGGGTGCCCGCGGCGATCGACCCGGCGAAGCTCGTGCCGAGCGGCACGTCGGCCAGCGTCTGCTCGAGCAGCGCGTTCGGATGGCCCGCGATCGTGGTCAGGACGAAGAGCGCGTAGATGACGCCCACGATCGGCGCCTGGATGAGCATCGGCAGGCAGCCCGCGAGCGGCGAGGCGCCCTCGTCGGCGTAGAGCGCCATCATCTCGCGCTGGAGACGTTCGGGGTTCTTGCGGTGCCTGCGCTGCAGTTCGGCGAGCCTCGGCGCGAGCCGGGCGCGGGTGCGCTCGGCCTTCGCCTGCGAGATGCCGACGGGAATGAGGGCCGCGCGCACGAGGAGCGTGACGAGCACGATGGCGGCGGCCGCGCTCGAGACGCCGAGAAGCGGTTCGAGCAGGCCGACGAGTGCCATGAGCATGTCCTGCGCGCCGTCGAGCAGCGCGGCGATGGGCGGGAAGGCGTAGAGATCCATGAGGGTGTGGGTGTCCTTGCGGTCGAGGGATGCGGGATCCGTCTGGCCGCGAAGGGCGGATGCGTCGACCGACTCGCCTCCACGACGGGAGGTGCGGCTGTCGGTCGGATGTCGCTGCGCTACGCGGCCGGGATGCCGCGTCCGGGCGCCCTGGGGCGGGGGCGCCCTGCCGCGTCGGGGTCGCTCTGCGCGGTGAGACGCCCAGGATCCGCGGTCTGCCGGAGCCGGGTCGACGCGCCGCTGGAATCGGCGGCGACGAGGCCCGGGATCGCGCGCCACGCGGTCACGACGAGCGCGACGGCGGCGGCGCCCAGCACGCCGACGAGGAGCACGGTGACCTGCGCGTTCGAGGCGAGCGCGATCTCGAGCGAGGCCTGCGTGTACCGCAGCAGGGCGGTGAGCAGCTCGATCACGTGGTCTCCGTGGGGTTCTCAGCCGACATCCGTCGACGAGACCCACGCTAGCACCGCGCGGTCGACGGGCCTCGGCGCCTGGCGCCCGGCTCGACGTGCCCCCGAACGCGATCGTGCACCGGAACGCGATCGGGCCCCCGGAACGCGATCGGGCGGATGACGGGAGTTCCGCCATCCGCCCGATCCGGTCATGCCGGTCAGGTCGCCGACCGGCTCCGGTTGCGCGTGATGAGACCCCAGATGAGCAGCACGATGATCGCGCCGGCGATCGCCAGCAGCCAGGTGCTCAGATCCCAAAACTCCTCGAGGCCGACCCCGAAGATGAGGCTGCCGAGCCAGCCGCCGAGGAACGCGCCCACGACGCCGAGCAGCAGCGTGACGAGCCACCCGCCGCCCTGCTTGCCGGGCAGGATCAGCTTGGCGATGGCCCCCGCGATGAGGCCGAGGATGAGAAATGCGAGGAAACCCATTGGTGCTCCTTCGTTTCAGGGTGACTCACGAAACCACACGCTGTGAATTCGCCGCAACCCCTTGATGCGCGTGTCGGAATCGCGGTAGGTGCGCTGTTCCTCCGGCGCCCCGGCGGGGCAGACTGGTCGAGTGAGCCGACCTCGCGACTCGTGGGTGCTGCACGTCGACCTCGACCAGTTCGTCGCGGCCGTCGAGGTGCTGCGGCGCCCCGAGCTCGCGGGCCTGCCCGTGATCGTCGGCGGGCGTGGCGACCCCACCGAACGGGCGGTTGTCTCGACTGCCTCCTATGAGGCGCGCGAGTTCGGCGTCGGCTCCGGGATGCCGCTGCGCATCGCCGCGCGCAAGGCCCCTGACGCCATCATCCTGCCGGTCGACGCGGAGGCATACTCCGCGGCATCCGACGAGGTCATGGGGACCCTTCGTGCGCAACCCGGGGCGACCGTGCAGGTGCTGGGCTGGGACGAGGCCTTCGTGGGGGTGCGAACCGACGACCCCGAGGAGTACGCCCGCCGCGTGCAGCGGGCCGTGCTCGAGCGCACCCGTCTGCACTGCAGCATCGGTATCGGCGACACGCTCGTGCGCGCCAAGGTCGCCACGGGATTCGGCAAGCCGCGCGGCGTGTTCCGGCTCACGGCCGAGAACTGGCTGGACGTGATGGGCGAGCGGCCCTCCATCGCCCTGTGGGGCGTGGGCACGAAGATCGCCCAGCGCCTGGCCGGGCACGGCATCACCACCGTCGCGGAGCTCGCCGCCGCCGACCCGACGGTTCTCGCGGCCGAGTTCGGACCGAAGATGGGTCCGTGGTACATCCTGCTCGGCCGCGGCGACGGGGCAACGGTGGTCGACGACACGCCCTGGGTCGCCCGCGGCCACAGCCGTGAGACGACGTTCCAACAGGACCTCACGTCACCGTCGCAAGTCGAGGAGGCCGTTCGGGAGCTGGCCGCCCGGGTGCTCGAGGATGTCGCCGCCGAGGGGCGTCCCGTGATCGGGTTGACGCTCAAGGTGCGCTATGCCCCGTTCTTCACCAAGACCTACCAGCGCAAGATCGCCGAGACCTTCGATCGAGACGATGTCGTGGAGCGGGCGATCCAACTCCTGCGCGACCGGCTCGAACCCGAGCGACCCATCCGCCTGCTCGGCCTGCGCGCGGAGATGACCATGCCCGAGGATGCTCGCGATGGGCACACGCCGACGCGCAGCGGCTGGTGAATCACCGCGCACCGACCGCCTGCACCGACCGAGAGAGACAGTCGAACGAGACAGAGAGGAGCCGATCGACATGGGAGAGAAATTGACCCGCGACGTGCTGAAGGGGTTCCTGGAGGCGTTCAACGAGCACGACCTCGATGCCATCATGGGCTACTTCGCCGACGACTGCGTCTTCTACATGCCGCGCGGCGCAAAGCCTCGCGGCGACCGGTTCACCGGCAAAACGGAGGTGCGGGCCGGGCTCGCGAAGCGATTCGAGGGGATTCCCGACGTGCACTACGGCGATGACCGGCACTGGGTCGGCGATGGGTTCGGCGTGTCGGAGTGGACGCTCACCGGAACGTCGACCTCGGGTCAGCGGATCGAGGTGCGCGGCGTCGACCTGCTCGAATTCGACGACGGCGGCAAGATCACCCGCAAGGACTCGTTCTGGAAGATCGTGGAGTGAGGGTCGACTCGGATCGGAACGGCTCCGCGTCGGTTCGTCTCAACCTCGGCTCGGTGCTCTACCCTCACTTCTATGCTTCATGCTTCACAGCAGGTCACCTTGTGGGGTATTCCGTGGGATGGAGCGTTTGCTGCCGCACTCGTCGCTGCGGTCGTTTCGGGTATGGCCTGGATCTTTCAATCGCGTCGGCTCAGCAAGCAGGACGAACAGGTGAAGGCGCTGCACGAAGAGCAGCAGGAGCAGGCCCGCGAGATCCATGAGCAGCAGCAGAAGCAGGCGCAGGTGTTCCACGACCAGCAACGCGGATTCTTGAGCTACACCACCGCTATCGGTTACCTGGAGAGCAAGAACAAGCGAACGAAGCAGGAAGGCATCAGAATCCTCACCACCACGCGTGGCGCGGGTTGGCTCACCAAGGAGGACAACGAGCTGATCCAAGGCGCTCTCGATGACGCTATCGATCAAGTGGTGAGAGAATCGAAGAAGAAGTAAGGGGAACGATAACGTGCGTGATGCAGACCGAGAGCTCGTCGAAGCGCTGCTGAACCTGCGCGCCGAGTACCTCGACGACCTGGGCCGCGAAGGCGAAGCATCGAAGGTCCGATCCACCGATGTCGAAGCTCTTCTTCGTCAGTCGAAGCAATCCGGTTCGACCCGATCTCGTGCGCGGCGAACGAACGCCAAGTCTCGCGAATACGTCCACATCAAGCTCCGTGATTCGGCAGTCACGAAGGAGCCGTACGGATTCGGCAAGAAGCAGAAGACGGTTCGCCGCCCGTCGGGCTACTCGATCCAGGACTACTTCCGTCGGAAGTAGTGAGCAGGAACGAAGAGAAACGCCCCGAATCCCTTTCATGTACTGGGATCGCGGGGCGTTTCACGTGGCGGTACCGGTGGGATTTGAACCCACGGTGGGCTTTCACCCACACAACTTTTCGAGAGTTGCACCTTCGGCCGCTCGGACACGGTACCGAGGACGATCTTAGACGACGCGCACGCAACGGCCAAAATGAGCGCGCGTACCCAGCGCGCACCCAGCCGCCGCGCAGCCGCCTCGAAGCGGCCGCGGATAGGTTCGCCCCATGACCGCCGTTCGTACCGACTCTGCCGCACCGCTCCGCGCGGTGCGATCGTCGGCGCCCGCGCTCGCCGCCGGCTCGCTGCTGGCGGCGTCGACGGTGCTCGGCAGCCTCGGTGTGCGGCCGTTCCGCGAGCGCGTGCTCGAACGACGATCGACGCTGAACGACACGCTGCCCGTGCACTCGAAGTGGTGGCGCGACCACGGCACTGGCGAGGGCGAGCTTCTTTACGTGGCGATCGGCGACAGCGCTGCGCAGGGCATCGGCGCCTCGAGCCCGGGCCGGAGCTACGTCGGCCTGATCGCCGAGCACGCCGGCGAGGCATCCGGTCGCAGCATCCGGGTCGTGAATCTCAGCGTCTCAGGTGCGACGACCGAACTCGCCGTGCGCGACCAGCTTCCCCGATTCCGCGCGCTCGCGCCCGATCTCGTCACGGTCGCGATCGGTGCGAACGACATCGCCGACTGGAATCCCGCGGCGTTCGAGCGCAACATCCGCTCGATCTTCGCCGAACTGCCCTCGCACGCGATCGTCGCCGACCTGCCGTGCTTCCACCTGCGGCACAACGAGCGCAAGGTCGCCGATGCGAACCGGATGCTGCGTGCCATCGCCCGCGAGCACGGACTCACCGTCGTGCCGCTGCACGAGCTCACGAAACGCCGAGGCCTGCGCGGCATCCTCACCGAGTTCGCGAGCGACATGTTCCACCCGAACGACCACGGTTACCGAGTGTGGGCGGACGCGTTCCGGCCCGCAGTCGCGGCACGGCTCGCCGAGCGGTGCGCGACGGTGGCGGCCGGCGCGAGCACCTGAGGGCGCGTGCCCGCGGCATCCGCCTGAGCGGGACGCTCGTCAGGAGCCGCCGGGAACGTACGGCTGATACCAGTCGAGGCTGCCGTCCACGACCGGAATCCGGTCTTCCACCTCGACGCCCTCCGCGGTCACGGTCACGGGAGTGTAGGAGCCCGGTATCTCTGCAACGGAATCGATGACGGTCTCCTCCTCATCGAACCCGAGCACGTCGCGAGCGGGCACGGTGACGGTCACGGAATCGTCGTCGTCGGCGATGGTGACCTCGACCGCGGCATCCGTCGGATTGAAGATCGAGCCAAGGAAGCGCCCGGGCTGCCCCTCGCCTGTCGTGACGAGCAGCAGGCTGCGGATCTTGATCTCGCCCACGTCCATGTTGGTGCCGACGGCGACCGCCTCGCGGTCGTCGAACGGCACGGGTGGCGCGGTCACGAAGCTGCATCCGCCCAGCCCGACGGCGAGCGCGACGCCGACGACGACGGCCCCGAGACGTGAGCGATTCCGGCTGGTCATGGCGATACTCCCCTCTCTCGCGCTCGATGCACTCTTACAATCAAGCACGGCGTGCGACGTCGCAGAAGCCCCTTGCCAACGCCGGCGACGGATGCCACGGGGCGCATGCCGCTCGCACGCGGGGTGCCGCTCGCCCGATGTCGGCGGCGCGCGTTAGCCTCGACCCATGCCCCGCCCCGCGTCCACGTTCAGGTGCACCGAGTGCGGGTGGAGCACCGCGAAGTGGGTGGGCCGCTGCGCCGAGTGCCAGCAGTGGGGCACGGTCGTCGACGTCGCCGAGCCGACCGGCATCGTGCGCACGCTCCAGGCGGTGGCCCCGAGCCTCGCCCGCGCCGCCCGGCCCATCGCCGAGATCCAGACCGAAGACGCCGCGCACCGGCCGAGCGGCATCCTCGAGTTCGACCGGGTGCTCGGCGGCGGCATCGTCGCGGGGGCCGCGATCCTCCTGTCGGGCGAGCCCGGCGTCGGCAAGTCCACGCTGCTCCTCGAGGTCGCGGCACGCGTGGCATCCACGGGCCGCCGTGTGCTCTACGTGAGTGCCGAGGAGTCGACCGCGCAGGTACGACTGCGTGCCGGGCGCACGGGTGCGCTGCACGGCGAGCTGTACCTCGCCGCAGAGACCGACCTCGCCACCATCCTCGGGCAGGTCGACCAGGTCTCACCCGAGCTGCTCATCGTCGACTCGGTGCAGACCGTGTCGAGCTCCCTCTCCGACGGGCTGCCCGGCCAGCCGACCCAGGTGCGCGAGGTGGCGTCCACCCTCATCCGCATTGCGAAGGAGCGGCAGCTGCCCGTGCTCCTCGTCGGGCACGTCACGAAAGACGGCACGATCGCCGGCCCCCGCCTGCTCGAGCACCTCGTCGACATCGTGTGCCAGTTCGAGGGCGACCGGCAGACCGCGCTCCGCTTCGTGCGCGCCCTCAAGAACCGCTTCGGGCCCACCGACGAGGTCGGATGCTTCGAGATGACCGGCGACGGCATCGCCGAGGTGCCCGATCCCTCCGGTCTCTTCCTCAGCCGATCACGCAACGCCGTGAGCGGCACGTGCGTCACCGTCGCGCTCGAAGGCCGGCGTGCGCTGCCCGTCGAGGTGCAGGCGCTCGTCGTCGCCACGAAGGCGCCGCAACCGCGCCGCGTCGTCAATGGGGTCGACCCGTCGCGGGTCGCGATGATCCTCGCGGTGCTCGAGCGCCGTGCGGGCCTCGGCCGGCTCGGCGAGCACGACGTGTACGTGTCGACCGTCGGCGGCATGCGACTCGTCGAACCCGGCGCAGACCTGGCCATCGCCGTCGCGATCGCGTCGGCCATGCGCGATCGGGCCGTGCCGCACGAGCTCGCCGCGTTCGGCGAGATCAGCCTCGCCGGCGAAGTGCGGCCGGTCGCCTCGGCGAAGCAGCGCGGCAGCGAGGCGCGCCGCCTGGGCTACACGACGATCCTCGACGTCGAGGCCGGCAGCGTGCGCGCCGCCGTCGAGCGGGCGATGATCGCCTCGTCGAGCGCCCGCGAGCGCGAACTCGACGCCGCGTTCTGACGCCGGCGCTTCGAGCGCCCGCGCGCGGATCAGTCCGTACCTACGCCTCGAGCGCCCGCAGCAACTCGGCCGGGGGCGCCTGCATCGGGTGCGGGCCGGCGATGTCGAGGAACACGGTCGTGATCGTCGACTCGTAGCGCTTCAGGAACGACCGCAGCCAGGCCGGGCTCTGCAACCCCACCGCGGGCGGCAGGTTCGCGGGCTTGTTCGCGGCGTCGCTGAAGAGCAGCAGGGCCACCTCCCCGGTCTTGGGATCGCGGTACGTCCACACCTCGCCGCCGTCGAGCGGCTTGTCGCGCGGCCCGGGCTTCACGAGGGGCACGACCGTATTGCCGTGCCGGAGCGCGAGCGCCACCGCCGCGATGTCCTGGCGCTCGAGCGCCTCGGCGAGGGCCTGCGAGCGGAACTCCACCGGTTCGTTCGGCTTGCCCGGTCTCTTGCGCTGCGCCATGGCTCAAGCGTATCGAGCGGATGCCGCGGCGACCCGCCATCCCGACGAGGCCGTCGGCACCGCCGACGTCAGTAGAGCAGGAACTGCTTCGTCGGATTCGCCTCGAATCCGTCGACCGCGACCGACAGGTGGTACGACACCCCGCCGGCCGGCACCGCCTCACGTGGGCCATCGCAGGTGTCGGCGCTCGAGCGTGTGCGATCCCAGACGATCGGCACACTCGAGCTGATCGGCGTGCCCGGGGCGAGCGACACCTCGGCGTCGATCGGCTCGGACTGACAGTCGGTCGAGAGCCAGTACACCTCGTCGCCGCTCGTGATCGTGAACACCTGCGCCTTCGTGCCGGCGTTCAGCACGCAGACGTTCTTGCCCGTGTTCGTGATCGTGACCGAGAGCTGCGGCTGCTCCGCCGCCTCGTAGACGCTCTTGTCCGTGACCGCTTCTACGGTGACGTCCCGCTCGGCGCAGGGGTCGCCGTCGGCGACGGCGGGCTCGGTCGGAATCGAGGTCTGCTCGCTCGGGGTCACGGTCGGCGCGGTGCCGGCACCGTCGGTCGGGGCCGGCGACGCCGACGGTATGGTCGCGCCCGCGGCGTCCGGCTCACCGCCTTCGCTCGACCCGGGTCGCACGATGACGAGCACGATCGCGATGGCGACCGCGAGAAGTCCGAGGAGCACGAGGAGCCGACGACGCCGGTACACCTGCGGCGACTGCCGCCGTGCCGGTGCGGTGTTCATCGACATGCACACAGGGTACGGCCGCGAGGACGCCCGGCCGCGGCATCCGCTCGGCGTGCCGGTGCCTGGTCAGAGGAGCTTCAGCATGCGCGTGTTGCCGAGCGTGTTCTGCTTCACGCGTGCGAGGTCGAGGAACTCCGCGACACCCTCGTCGTGCGAGCGCACGAGCTCGGCGTACACGTCGGGATCGACGGTCTCGGCCCCCATGTCCTCGAAGCCGTGCCGCCCGAAGAACGCGACCTCGAACGTCAGGCAGAACAGCCGGTTGAGCCCGAGCTCGCGGGCGTCGTGCTCGAGCCTCTCGAGCAGGGCATGCCCGACGCCATGGCCGAGCCATGCGTCGTCGACCGCGAGCGTGCGCACCTCGCCGAGATCCTCCCACATGACGTGCAGCGCGCCCGCGCCGATGAGCCGGCCGTCGGATGCCTCGGCGACGCGGAACTCCTGCACCGAACCGTAGAGGTCGACGCGTTCCTTGCCGAGCAGGATGCGTCGCGACACCAGCGGCTCCACGAGCGCGATGATCTTCGGCACATCGCTCGTGCGCGCCGGGCGCACCGAGAAGTCGGTCATCCGTTCATCGTATTGCGCGCTCGCCTGTTGCCGGATTCGGGGATTCTGCGCGACATGCCGACCACGGTCGCGGTCGATCCGGCGTGTCGCCCGAGTCCCCGAATCCGGTAGCACGTCAGGGCGACAGTCAGGGGCGGAATGACGGACGGCGGATGCCGCAGCATCCGCCGTCCGTCCCGCGAGGGGGCTACTGGCCCGACGCCGCCAGATCCGGCGTCGTGGGACCCGTGCCGATCGCGGCGCTCGTGTTCACGCCGACGCCGACGGGCAGTGCCCGCTGCGTCGTGGTGAACACGAACTCGCCGTCCTTGAAGTCGACGTGCACATGGTCGCCCGAGTTGAGCTCGCCGTGCAGGATCTTCTCCGACAGGCGGTCTTCGACCTCGTGCTGCACCGCGCGGCGCAGCGGCCGGGCGCCGAGCGCCGGGTCGAAGCCGACCTCGATGAGCCGCTCCTTCGCAGGAACCGTGAGCTCGACCGTCATGTCGCGGTCGAGCATGCGCTCGCTCAGCCGCTTGATGAACAGGTCGACGATCTGCAGCAGCTCGGGCTTCGAGAGCTGCGGGAACACGATGATCTCGTCGACGCGGTTCAGGAACTCGGGCTTGAAGTGCTTCTTCAGCTCCTCCTTCACCTTGCCGCTCATCAGGTCGTAGCCCGTGCGGGTGTCGCCCTCGATCGAGAAGCCGACCGGCCCGCTCGAGATGTCCTTCGTGCCGAGGTTCGTGGTCATGATGATGACGGTGTTCTTGAAGTCCACGACCCGGCCCTGGCCGTCGGTGAGCCGGCCCTCCTCCAGGATCTGGAGGAGCGAGTTGAAGATGTCGGGGTGGGCCTTCTCGATCTCGTCGAAGAGCACGACGCTGAACGGCTTGCGGCGCACCTTCTCGGTGAGCTGGCCGCCCTCCTCGAAGCCGACGAATCCGGGAGGGGCGCCGAACAGGCGCGAGACCGTGTGCTTCTCGCCGTACTCCGACATGTCGAGCGAGATCATCGCCGCCTCGTCGTCGAAGAGGAACTCGGCGAGGGCCTTCGCGAGCTCGGTCTTGCCGACGCCCGTGGGCCCGGCGAAGATGAACGAGCCCGAGGGGCGCTTCGGGTCCTTCAGGCCGGCGCGTGTGCGGCGGATCGTCTTGGAGAGTGCCGAGATGGCCTCCTCCTGGCCGATGACGCGCTCGTGCAGCGCCTTCTCCATGAACACCAGCCGCGAGCTCTCCTCTTCGGTGAGCTTGAACACGGGGATGCCGGTGGCCTGGGCGAGCACTTCGGCGATCAGGCCCTCGTCGACGACCGCGGTCGTCTTCACGTCGCCCGACTTCCACTGCTTCTCGAGGCGCAGGCGCTCGCCGAGCAGGTTCTTCTCCTCGTCGCGCAGCGATGCGGCCTTCTCGAAGTCCTGCTCCTCGATCGCGGTCTCCTTCGCGGCGCGCACGACGGCGATCTTCTCGTCGAACTCGCGCAGCTCGGGCGGCGACGACAGGATCGACAGGCGCAGCCGCGCGCCGGCCTCGTCGATCAGGTCGATGGCCTTGTCGGGCAGGAAGCGGTCGCTGATGTACCGGTCGGCGAGGTTCGCCGCGGCGACGATCGCGCCGTCGGTGATAGACACCTTGTGGTGCGCCTCGTACCGGTCGCGCAGGCCCTTGAGGATGTTGATCGCGTGCGGCAGCGACGGCTCCTGCACCTGGATCGGCTGGAAACGGCGCTCGAGCGCGGCATCCTTCTCGAAGTGCTTGCGGTACTCATCGAGCGTGGTCGCGCCGATGGTCTGCAGCTCGCCGCGGGCGAGCAGCGGCTTGAGGATCGACGCCGCGTCGATGGCGCCCTCCGCGGCGCCGGCGCCCACGAGCGTGTGGATCTCATCGATGAAGACGATGATGTCGCCGCGGGTGCGGATCTCCTTGGTGACCTTCTTCAGCCGCTCCTCGAAGTCGCCGCGGTAGCGGCTGCCGGCGATGAGCGAGCCGAGGTCGAGGGAGTAGAGCTGCTTGTCCTTCAGGGTCTCGGGCACCTCGTTCTTCACGATGGCCTGTGCGAGCCCCTCGACCACGGCGGTCTTGCCGACGCCGGGCTCGCCGATGAGCACGGGGTTGTTCTTCGATCGGCGGGAGAGGATCTGCATGACCCGCTCGATCTCCTTCTCGCGCCCGATCACGGGGTCGAGCTTCGATTCGCGCGCGGCCTGCGTGAGGTTGCGGCCGAACTGGTCGAGGATCTGCGAGCCGCCCTGCTGCCCGGTCTGCTCGTTCGCGCCGACCTGCACCTGCTCCTTGCCCTGGTACCCCGAGAGCAGCTGGATGACCTGCTGGCGCACCCGGTTGAGGTCGGCGCCGAGCTTCACGAGCACCTGGGCGGCGACGCCCTCGCCCTCGCGGATCAGGCCGAGCAGGATGTGCTCCGTGCCGATGTAGTTGTGGCCGAGCTGCAGCGCCTCGCGGAGCGAGAGCTCGAGCACCTTCTTCGCCCGCGGCGTGAACGGGATGTGCCCTGTCGGCTGCTGCTGGCCCTGGCCGATGATGTCCTGCACCTGCTCGCGCACGGCGTCGAGGGAGATTCCGAGCGACTCGAGCGCCTTGGCGGCGACGCCCTCACCCTCGTGGATGAGACCGAGCAGGATGTGCTCGGTGCCGATGTAGTTGTGGTTCAGCATCTTGGCTTCTTCTTGTGCCAAGACGACCACCCGACGGGCTCGGTCGGTGAATCTCTCGAACATGCTCTACTCCTCACGACCCCGCTGGTGAGGGGCGTCGATACATCGAGCGTAAACACTGCGGATGCCGCATGGGCGTGTGTTCGCCGTGGGCGCAGCGCTGCGGGCAGGGGTTGACGATTCGTTCGGTGACGGATGCCGCGGCGCGGCGCTCGCGGTTGACAGCGCGCCGCGGCATCCGTAACGTATCGTTTATCGTTATTATCGATAATCGTTAGGATCCCAGCAATGACCACAGCGTCGCATCCGACCTCCGCACATTCGATCAAACGCGCCGACGCGGCGAGCCTCTGGCTCTTCATGGCCGCCGGCGCGGCCATCGCCGTGTGGGTCACGTGGACGGCCGTGGTCCGCATCATCGAGGTGCTGCCGG
The DNA here is from genome assembly GCF_042720415.1 of Agromyces sp. NPDC058484. Taxonomy (NCBI): domain Bacteria; kingdom Bacillati; phylum Actinomycetota; class Actinomycetes; order Micrococcales; family Microbacteriaceae; genus Agromyces; species Agromyces sp. NPDC058484. Next base: position 95,634 of record NZ_JBHXMP010000010.1, read on the forward strand.
GTCGCGACGTCGCCGTGCTCGCCCCCTTCGCGAACACGCTCGCCGAGGCGCCGATCGGCCCCGACGGCGCGCCGGTCACCGTCGAACTCGACCACGCGGTGCTGACGGTACCCGAACTCCCGATCGCGTCGGTGTGGGCGATCGCCATCCAGCAGGTCGTGCTGGTGGTGGCCGTGGTCGCGGTCGTCGCCGCCCTCATCTGGCTCAGCCGCAATGTGGCACGAGGTGTCGTGTTCTCCCGCACGAACACGGTGCTGGTGTCCACCGCCGGCATCGTCGGCCTGCTCGGGTACTTCGCCGTGCCGTTCTTCGGCAACATGGCGTCGAATGGCGCCTTCGCGGCGCTCAGCGACCACACGTTCGACAACGTCATCATGACACTCGACCCGTTCGTGCTCGTGCTCGCGGCCTTCGTCGTCGCCCTGATGGGCACGGTCTTCGCGATCGGCGAGCGCCTGCAGCGCGACACCGAGGGACTCGTCTGATGGCGCCGGCCGAGCCCGACGAGGCATCCGATCTCCACTGCCGGCTCGACGAACTCCTCGAGGCACGCAGCATGACGCTCACCCGGCTCGCCGAACTCGTCGGCGTGAGCGTCGTGAACCTCAGCGTGTTGAAGAACGATCGGGCACGCGCCATCCGCTTCTCGACCCTGCAGGCGATCTGCGACGCGCTCGACTGCGAGGTCGGCGACCTGCTCGTGGTGCGCAGAGGGGCGGCTCAGGGGTCGCCGACTACTTGACCGGGACGGTGACCGTGTTGCCGGCGACCTCGACCTCGAGGGGCTCGGTCGTGGTCACGTACGTCGGGGTCCAGAACACCGTGGTGTGCGGCACGAAGTCGGCGGTGCAGATCTCATCTTCCGGGCGCTGGACGAGGTCGATCGCGACCCGGTTGCCGTCGCCCGCCTCGTCGAGCACGCGGATCTGCTCGCCCACCGGGGGGCACGACGAGCTGCCGCCCATGACGAGGGCGATCTGCGTCCCCTCGTTCAACCACGTGACCTGCGGCTTCCCCTCGGCGAGCGCCTCCTCGTCGATGTGCACCGCGTCGCCCGCGTGACCCGCGCTCTCGCCTTCGCCCTCCGCTTCGCCGCCCTCGCCCTCGGCCGCGGCAGCACTGTCGGAAACGGGCAGCCCGCTGTAGCTCTCGGCCGCACCGCCGCCGGGGTTGCAGCCCGTGAGCAGGAGGACGGAGGCCAGTGCCACGACCGCGAGGCCGGCACGATGAACACGCACGGAGTGAGCCATGCCGCCATGCTAGCGCCCGGTTCGGCGGCGACGGGAGCGCCACTTCGATCGGCCCGGTCCTCGCGTCGATGCGCGTCTGGGCGCCGTCACGCACGGCGGGTAGCATGCCGGTCATGAGCAACCTGGAACGCGATCCGGTGGAGCTCCTCTGCCCGCCCGAGCGGCCGCCCGGCCCGGTCGTGCAGGTGCTCGCGCCGCGCGAGGTGCCGCTCGGCGGGCCCCGGGCGATGCACGTGCGCCGTACCCTGCCCCAGCGCGGCCGCACGACCATCGGTGCGTGGTGCTTCGTCGACCACTACGGGCCCGACGACGTCGCGGCGTCCGGCGGCATGGTCGTGCCGCCGCATCCGCACACCGGGCTCCAGACCGTGAGCTGGCTGTTCGAGGGCGAGATCGAGCACCGCGACAGCGCAGGCAGCCACGAACTCGTGCGCCCCGGCGCGGTGAACCTCATGACCGCCGGTCGCGGCATCTCGCACTCCGAGGTGTCGACGCCGGCGACGACGCGGCTGCACGGCGTGCAACTGTGGACCGTGCTGCCCGACGCCTCGCGCGGGATCGGCCCGTTCTTCGAGCACGCCGAGACCACGCCCGTCGCGGTCGGCGACGCGACGCTCCGCGTCTTCGTCGGCTCCCTCGCGGGGGGCGAGGTCGACGTCACGGTGTTCTCGCCCCTCCTCGGCGCGCAGGTCGACCTGCCCGCCCGCGGGCTCGTGGAGCTCGAGGTCGACCCGGCCTTCGAACACGGCGTGCTCGTCGACTCCGGAACGATCACGGTCGAGGCCGATGGGGCGGATGCCGCGACCGACGTGGCGTGGTCGGAGCTCGCGTACCTCGGGCCGGGCCGGCGGCGGGTGGCCCTTCGTGCGGGCGACGAGCCCGCGCGCGCGATCCTGCTCGGCGGCGTCCCGTTCGGCGAGGAGATCGTGATGTGGTGGAACTTCATCGGCCGCACCCACGACGAGATCGCCGACTTCCGCCGCCAGTGGCAGGCCGACGTCATCGGCCACGACAACCCCGACGGCCGCTTCGGCACCGTGGCCGGCTACGACGGGTCGGCGCTGCCTGCGCCCGAACTGCCGACCGTGCGGCTGAAGCCCCGGCGATAGCCGCGGCATCCGCTCGCTTCGACGATCTCAGCGAGCGCTACTGCAGTGCCGAGGTGAGCCGGGCGAGATTGTCGAGCACCGTGGAGTGCATCGGCTGGCGCATCCACTCGTCGAGCGTGAGCTCGCGGCTGTCGCGACGGTAGCCGTCTTCGACGGCGCGCATCTCGCGAACGAACGAGCCACCGCGCACGAGGAGCGAGACCTCCATGTTCAACTCGAACGAGCGGATGTCCATGTTGCTCGAGCCGATCACCGCGACATCGTCGTCGATCGAGAAGTGCTTCGAATGCAGGATGTACGGCGCCTGGTAGAGCCAGATCCTGACACCGGCCCTGAGCAACGCCTCGTAGTACGAGCGCTGCGCATGGTAGACGAGCGCCTGGTCGCCGATCTCCGACACGAACAATTCGACGTGGACACCACGCTGCGTCGCCCCGCTGATCGCGCGGAGCATGGCCTCGTCGGGGACGAAGTACGGGCTGGTGAGGATGATGCGCTCGCGAGCCGCGTACATCAGGGCGAGGAAGAGCTTGAGGTTGTTCTCGTTCTGGTAGCCCGGGCCGCTCGGCACGACCTGGCAGTCGAGGTTCTGCGCCTCGCCTTCCTGGCCGAAGGGCACGATCTCGCGCATGGGCGGCTCGCCCGTCTCGAGGTACCAGTCCGTCGCGAAGATGGCCTCGAGGCCCGAGACGATCGGGCCCTCGACACGGGCCACGAGTTCCTTCCATTTCAGGCCGCGTCGGATGTTGCCGCGCTTGTTGTACGACCGGTCGATGATGTTCTGCGAGCCGAGGAAGCCGACCTCGCCGTCGACCACGAGGATCTTCCGGTGGTTGCGCAGGTCGGGACGCTGGTACCTGCCGAGGAGCGGCTGCACCGGGAGCATGAGCTGCCAGCGCACGCCCATGCGGTTGAGCCGCTTCAGCGTCTTCCGATAGCCCTTCACCCGAAGCGACGCGATGTGGTCGAGCAGCACCCGCACCTCGAGGCCGCGTGCGACGGCCTCCCCGAGCGCGTCGAAGAACGCCGCGGTGGTGCGGTCGTAGGCGAAGATGTAGAACTCGACGTGAACGTAGCGCTCGGCCCGGCCGATCGCCTCGGTCATCGAGTCGAGCGAGCCCTGATAGTCGCCGATGAGCCTTGCGCTGTTCGAACCGATGAGAGGCATCGCGCCCAGGTTGCGGTTGAGTTTCACGACCCCCTCGAACCACCTCGGCCAACGGTCGCTGTCGCTCACGCGCTCGATGCCGTGGGTCGATTCCCGGATGTACTCGTCGACCTCGGCCTGCTTCTCGCGGCGCCGCTTGGGGAGCTTGGGATCGCCGATGAGCCAGAAGACGAAGATCCCGATGATCGGAATGAAGAAGATGGCGAGCAGCCACGCCATGCCCGCGGTGGGCCGACGGTTGCGCGGTACGACGATGACCGCGATGACGCGGATGATGATGTCGATGACGATGATCGCGGCGGCGATGACGGCGGTGAGCTGCGTCGCCGTGATGTCGATCGTCATCCGGCGGGGCGTTCGCGACCGAGCTTCGCGCGCTCCTCGGCTTCGATCCGGGCGTACGCCTTGCGCTCACCGCGGTCGGCGCGGATGATCGCGCGCATCACGAACCAGAAGATGAGCCCGATGAGCACCGTCGGCGCGAGCGACCAGATCGCGTTCGCCCAGAATTCGTCCATAGTCCCCCCAGAATACGGTGATTTCCTCGGAAAGCGACACGAGAACAGGCGCACGCGCCGAGCCCGCACCCGGAACGCGAGCTACTTCACCAGCGGGAAGAGGATCATCTCGCGGATGCCTAGACCCGTGAGCGCCATGAGCAGGCGGTCGATGCCCATGCCCATGCCGCCCGACGGGGGCATGCCGAACTCGAGCGCACGCAGGAACTCCTCATCGAGGCGCATGGCCTCGGGGTCGCCGCCCGCGGCGAGCTTCGCCTGCTCGACGAACCGCTCGCGCTGCACGACGGGATCGACGAGCTCGGAGTACCCGGTGGCGAGCTCGAAGCCGCGCACGTAGAGGTCCCACTTCTCGACGACACCCGGGATCGAGCGGTGCCCGCGCACGAGGGGCGACGTGTCGAGCGGGAAGTCCATGACGAACGTGGGCCGCTCGAGCGAGCCCTTCACGTGGTGCTCCCAGAGCTCCTCGACGTACTTGCCCGGCAGCGGGTGGTCGATCTCGATGCCCTCCACGTCGGCGAGCTCCTTCAGGCGCGACATGGGCGTCGAGGCGGTGATCTGCTCCCCGACGGCTGCCGACAGCGAGTCGTACATCGAGATGCGCTCCCAGTCGCCGCCCAGGTCGAACTCGGTGCCGTCGGCCCAGGTCACGACGTGCGAGCCCGACACCGCGGTCGCGGCATCCTGGATCAGCTGCTGCGTGAGGTCGGCGATCGAGTGGTAGTCGCCGTAGGCCTCGTACGCCTCGAGCATCGCGAACTCGGGGCTGTGCGTCGAGTCGGCGCCTTCGTTGCGGAAGTTGCGGTTGATCTCGTAGACGCGCTCGATGCCGCCCACGACGGCCCGCTTCAGGTACAGCTCGGGTGCGATGCGCAGGAAGAGCTCGGTGTCGAATGCGTTCGAGTGCGTGACGAAGGGCCGAGCGGATGCCCCGCCGTGCATGACCTGCAGCATCGGGGTCTCGACCTCGATGAACCCGAGCCCGTCGAAGGTGCGGCGGAGGCTCGCATTGACCTTCGCGCGATCGATGACGTTGCGGCGCGACTGCTCGCGGGCGATCAGGTCGAGGTACCGCGAACGCACGCGCGTCTCTTCTGACAGCTCGTTGTGGAGGTTCGGCAGCGGCAGGATCGCCTTCGAGGCGATGCGCCACTGGTTCACCATGACCGAGAGCTCGCCGCGGCGGCTCGTGATGACCTCACCCGCGACGAACACGTGGTCGCCGAGGTCGACCAGCTCCTTCCACTCGGCCAGCGAATCCTCGCCCACCTCGGCGAGCGAGACCATCGCCTGCACGCGGCTGCCATCGCCCGCCTGCAGCGTGGCGAAGCAGAGCTTGCCCGTGTTGCGCGAGTACACCACCCGGCCGGCGAGTCCGACCTCGACGCCGCTCGCCTCATCGACGCCGAGGCCCACGAAGCGGTCGCGCACCTTCGGGATCGTCGTCGTGATCGGAAGGCGCACCGGGTACGCTCCGAGCCCCGGGTCGTCGGATGCCGCGATCAGCCGCTCGCGCTTGGCGAGGCGCACGGCCTTCTGCTCTGAGATCTCCTCGGCGGTCGGCTCGGCTGCGGCATCAGTCGTGATCTCGGCCATGCTTCACTCTCGGTTCGGGAAAACGTGCGTGCACCAGCCTACCCAGCCGGGTCTCACCGGCCCTCCGTTCGGTGCGTCCGGAAGATCGCGGTCGACCGCATCGACAACCCGCCCACCGAACGCAGGATGAGAGCCGGATCACCGCGTGCTGGAGGGGTGATCCTGCTCTGGTCCTGCACAAGCGTGCGGCGACGCGGGCAGTCCGACTGGGGGATCCCGATACATGTCGGGCCCCGGCGGCGCTCCTCGATCACCGGATGTCGCCTGGCGGCGCTACTCGATCAGCGGCGCTCAGCCGATCTCGACGAAGGCGTTGTCGATGAGGCGGGTAGAGCCGACCAGGGCGGCGACCAGCACGAGAGCGCGGCCACGGTAGTCGTCGGGAACGGGCAGGAGGGTATCGGGGTCCACGACGACGAAGTAGTCGAGGGTCACCCCGTCGTGGTCGCCGAACGCGGCGACCCCCTCGGCGAGCAGCTCGGACGGGCCGGCGGATGCCGCGGCATCCGCTGCGCGCAGCGACTCCACGAGCACCAGCGCCGCTCGGCGCTGCTCGGCGTCGAGGTAGCGGTTGCGGCTCGAGCGGGCGAGGCCGTCGGGCTCGCGCACGATCGGCACGGTCTCGATGCGCACGGGCAGGTCGAGATCGGCGACCATGCGCGAGACGAGGAACACCTGCTGCGCGTCCTTCTGGCCGAAGACCGCGACATCGGGCAGCACGATGCCGAAGAGCTTCGCGACGACCGTGAGCATGCCGTCGAAATGGCCCGGGCGCGACGCGCCCTCGTAGCGAGAGCCGATCGGACCGGCGTGCACGGTCGTGCCGCCGGCGCCTCCGCGCGGGTACATCTCGTCGACGTGCGGCGCGAACACCGTGTCGACCCCGAGCGCCGTGAGTGCCGCGACATCCGCGTCGAGGCTGCGGGGGTACCGCGCGAGGTCCTCGCCGGGACCGAACTGGAGCGGGTTGACGAAGATCGACACGACGACGACGTCGGCGAGCTCGCGCGCACGGCGCACGAGGGCGAGGTGGCCGTCGTGCAGCGCCCCCATGGTGGGAACGAGGGCGACGGATGCCCCGCCCGCACGCCGCTCGGCGAGCGTCGCCCGGAGTGCTGCGATCGTCGGCACCACGCGCGTGCCCGCGGCGACCTCGGTCACACGCCACCTCCCAGGGGCCGATCGGGGCCGGCCTCGTCGATCGTGCCGGCCGCGTCGATCGGGCCGGCCTCGTCGATCGTACCCGTCGCATCGATGAGCGGGCCGGGGTCGTGTCGTGAGAGCGCGTTCTCGACGGCGCTCCGCACCAGTGGGGCGAGCACCGAGCCGGGGCGGCGCACGCCGATCCCATCGAGAAGGCCGCTCGCCTGATCGACGATCGCGCTCGAGAACGACACGGCCGTGTCGATCGCCTCGCCGTAGGCCTCCCGGTCGCCCTCGGCGACGACGAACGGCTCGCCGCCCATCTCCACGACGAGCGCCTGTCCGATGGGCAGCACGGGCGCCGGGGCCGTGACGGCGAACCAGGTGCCGGGCAGGCGGGCGAGATCGATGCTCGTTCCGGTGAAACTCATCGCGGGGTGCACCGCGAGCGGGATCGCCCCGGCGCGGAGGGCCGGCCCGAGCACACCCGTGCCGTACCGCGCCGCGGTGTGCAGCACGATCTGCCCGGGCTGCCATACGCCGGCGTCGGCGAGGCCGGCGACGAGCGCCTCGAGCTCGGCCTCGGGCACGGCGAGGAGCACGAGCTCGCTGCGCTCGACGACGTCGGGGATCGGCAGCACCGGCACCGACGGGAGAATGGCCGCAGCGCGTTCGCGGCTCGCCTCGGACACGGTCGCGATCCCGGTGAGAGCGTGCCCGGCGCCGGCGAGCGACGCCGCGAGCACCGCACCGACCCGGCCTGCGCCGACGGTGCCGACGCCCAGGCGCCCCGCGCGCTCAGCGGGCATCGGCGGACTCCGCTCGAACGCCCGCGCCCCAGTGGTGCGAAGTGTCGTTCGCGGCCCGTTCGACCGCTTCGCCGGCGAGCCGCTCGAACAGCCCGGCCGCCTCGGCGCGGTCGGCGACCGGGAGCACGGCCGTGACCGGCCCGGTGACGGTGTGGATGCGCACGGCGGCGAGCCGCAGCATCCGCTGGATCGGGCCGACCGTCACCGCGACCGACTGCATGCGCGCGAGCGGTACGAGGGTGAGGCTGCGCAGCAGCCAGCCGCGGCGCAGCAGGGCGACCCCGCCGGTGGCCGCCCAGCCGATGCGGCGCCATGAGAACGGGCGGATCCATGCCGCACGCTGCGGCGTGCGCGAGTAGCCGCCGTCGCCGTCGCCGCCCAGGAGTCCGGCGTCGACGAGGGGTTCGACGGCGGATGCCGCATCGGGAAGCAGCAGCCGGAGCACGCGGTGCACGTCGGCGAGTGTGCCGACCGGGAGCACGAGCGTGCGCTGGGCTGCGTCGTTGGACGCGGACACCGACTGGCCGGCCACGTTGATGTGGATGGACCACCAGCCGAACGGCCGCCAGAGGATCCACTGCCGAACCTCGACCGCGTGGATGCGTCCCGGAGGGATGGTCTGGTTGCCGGTCGAGAGCAGGCCGTGTCCGATGCGGACCCCGTCGGGGGTGCCCGCGATCGAGTAGCGCAGCGACTTCGTGATGCGGTTCCAGGCGTAGCTCACGAGGCCGATCGCGGCGGGCACGAAGGAGAAGAGCACCCAGAGCTGCCCGGTCGAGAGGCCGACCGCGATGACGGCGATGAGGATGACGATCCACACCGTCGAGCCGCCGAGCAGGGTCGAGCCGATCACGCGACCGAGCGGCAGGTGCACGACCGACTCGGGAGGCGCGAGCGAAGGATCGAGCTCGGGCGCGAGGAACTCGTCGACGCGGTGGCCGATCACCGCCGACACGGGCGTGCGGCCCTCGCGAGCGGCTGCCTCGTCGGCGCCGGCGCCATGCGGGGTGCCTGCGGCATCCGCCGCATCCGCCGCATCCGCCGCCTTCGCCGCCTTCTCGGCCTTCTCGGCCCGGGCACCCGAGGCCATCCGCAGGATGTCGGCGCGCAACCCGTCGGCGAGCGCGGAGCCGAGGTAGGAGAGCTGCACGTTCGCGGACTGCCCTGCGACCGACACCTCGAGCTTCGCCGTTCCGAAGAGCCGCGCGAACACCGGCCGGGTGACGTTGATGCCCTGGATCCGGTCGAGCCGAGCGCTGCGGTGCGAGCGGAACAGGATGCCGCTGCGCACCTCGACTGCCTCGTGCGTGACGCGGAAGGTGTGCATGCGCCACGACAGCCAGAACCCGACGATGACCGCGACGATGACGACGGCGAGCCCGGCGATCGCCCAGCCCACGAGGCCCTGCGTGACGATGCCGCCGATCGGGTCGTTGGCCCAGTCGCCCCGCCAGGCCCCGAACCGTTCGTCGACGTCGCCGCGAACCTCGGGTGCGAAGATCACGAGGAACATGTCGACGAGCCGCTCGCGGAGGTTCGCGATGATGAAGCCGAGCACCGCGATGAACACGAGTCCGCCGCGCAGCAGTGGGCTCGCCGGATGCAGCCGGTGCCACTCGCCGTCGGCGAGGTTCGTGACCAGGTCGGGTCGCACGGTTGCGCTCACAACCCCGCCCGGCGGGTCTCGGCGAGGGCGACGAGCTCGTCGCGCAGCCGGTCGGCCTCCTCCATCGGCAGCCCGGGCACGGTGACGGCGGTGGATGCCGCGGCCGTCACGAACTTGAGGTCGGCCAGTCCGAGCGCGCGCGCGACGGGTCCGCGAGTGATGTCGACGAGCTGCATGCGGCCGTAGGGCACGGCGACCTGCCGCTGGAACATGATGCCGCGACGGAAGAGCAGGTCGTCCTCACGCAGGCGGTAGCCGATCGAACGCACGCGCCTCGGCTCGAGAGCGATGCCGACGATCGAGACGACGCCGACCGCGATGGCGGCCCACAGCGCCCACCACTGCCCCCACAGCAGGTACGCGATCACGAACGCACCGACGAAGATCGCCATGCCGACGATCGACCCGACGACCTCGACGACGACGTACTTCGGCGAGACGCGCAGCCACCCGGTGTCGGATGGCGCGGCGGGCGGTTCGGGGGTCACCGCGTCGGCCCCTGGCGTCACGGCGGCGGGCCGGGGCGTCGCGGCGGCGGGCTCGGGCGCCACCGCGGCGGGCCCGGGCGTCGCCGCGGCATCCGGCGCAGTGGACTCCGACCCATGTCGCTCTGCGTCGTCGAAAACCTCAGGCATGCGCCTGCTCCTCCTTCTCGGGTTCGGTGTCGTCGGGCGGAAGCGTGCAGAAGCGCTCGGCGATGAGTCCGCCCGCGAGCAGGAGCCCCGCGCCGATCGCGGTCGCGAGCGCGAGCCAGACCGTGGCGGGCACGATACTCCGGGTGAGGAGGAACATCGTGATGCCGAGGCCGAAGCCGAACACGAGCGCGCCGCTCAGGCTGCACGCCTTCGCGAGCACGGCCGTGCGCATCGCCCGGAACGGATCGAGGTGCTTCGTCGTCTTGCCCTTCACCGCGCGGCGGACGGGCCACGCGAGCGCCACGACGATCACCGCGACGCCCACGAGGGTCACCGGCAAGGACAGGGGCGGCACGATCGCCTTGCCACCCGCCGACACCGCTGCGAGGTCGCCGAGATAGCCGGCGACGAAACCCGCCAGCGCGAAGGCGACGATCGACGACGCGTGTGTGCGCTTCATCGGCGCACCACCTCGTCGTGGGCCGCGAGCCGCAACGCGGCCACGGATCCGCGACCCGCGAGCACCGCATCGGGTTCGATGTCGAGCCACGGCTGCAGGACGAAGGCCCGCTGCCAGGCGCGCGGGTGCGGCAGCACGAGCCGATCGTCGGCGAGCACGCGACCGCCGAAGTCGATGAGGTCGAGGTCGAGCGTGCGGTCGCCCCAGTGCTCGGCGCGGACGCGGCCGTGTTCGGTCTCGATCGCCTGCAGCACGTCGAGCAGGTCGTGCGGCTCGAGGGTCGTGTCGACGGCGAGGACGCCGTTCAGGTAGCCGGGGGCGTCGTGGTCGACCCCGTCGCCTCTGATGGCGGGCGTCTCGTACACCGGCGACACCGCCACGAGGGTGACGCCCTCGGTGCCGGCGAGCGCACGCGTCGCCGACGCGATGGTCGCCTCGCGGTCGCCCAGGTTCGCCCCGAACGCGATGACGGCGTGCGTCATGCCCGCCCCCGCACGATCGTGACCGCGACATCCGTGAACGGCACCGAGATGGGCGCCTCGGGCTTGTGCACCGTGACCTCGACCTCCTCGACGGCCGGGTACCCGAGAGCGACGGCCGCGACGCGCTCGGCCACGGTCTCGATGAGGTCGACCGGGTCGCGTCGCACGGCGGCGGCGACGGCCTCGGCGAGCTCGCCGTAGTGCACGGTGCGATCGAGGTCGTCGGCGGATGCCGCGGCGGCGAGGTCGACCGCGACGCTCACGTCGATCACGAACTCCTGGCCCTCGGCGCGCTCGAAGCCGAAGACGCCGTGGTGCGCACGGACGCGCACACCCGTGAGGGTGATGCGATCGCCCGGTGTTCGATTGCGCAGTTCAGCCACGTCGTCCACTCTGCCACGCCCCGAGGACGTCGAGCGCGCACCGCGTGCCGCGAACGTCGTGCACGCGGACGCCCCAGGCTCCGGCCTGCGCCGAGAGGACGCTCACGACGGAGGTCGGCAGGTCACGCTCCTCGACGGCGGCCTCGCCGGGGAGCAGCGCACCGAGGAATCGTTTGCGCGACGCACCGACGAGGATGGGGAGGCCGAGCTCCGCAAGCACGTCGAGACGGCCGAGGAGTTCCCAGTTCTGCCGACCGCGCTTGGCGAAGCCGAGGCCGGGGTCGAGGATGACCCGCTCGGGCTCGACGCCCGCTGCGACGAGCGCGTCGACGCGGGCCGCGAGCTCGTCGCGCACCTCGGTCGCGACGTCGGAGTACTCGGCGAGCGCGTCCATCCGGTCGGAGTGCCCGCGCCAGTGCATGGCCACGTAGGTCGCACCGGTCTCGGCGGCGACCGGTGCCATCGCGGCATCCGCGAGCCCGGCGGACACGTCGTTGATGATCTCGGCGCCCGCCTCGACGGCGGCGCGGGCGGTCGCGGCGCGCATGGTGTCGACGCTCACGCGGATGCCGCGGCCGGCCAGTTCTCGCACGACGGGAACGACGCGGCGCAGCTCCTCGTCGGGCTCGACCCGTGCGGCGCCCGGACGCGTGGACTCGCCGCCGACGTCGAGGATGTCGGCGCCGTCGGCGACGAGCTCGAGCCCGTGCGCGACGGCCGCGTCGGCGTCGAACCAGCGACCGCCGTCGCTGAAGGAGTCGGGGGTGACGTTGACGACGCCCATGACGAGCGTCGGCCCCCTGAGCTCGTCGAAGGGAGCCCCGGCGTTCGCTTCGACAGGCTCAGCGAACTCTCGTTCCTCAGGCATCCGGACGCGCCCCGATCAGGGCGATGATCTCCGCACGTGCGGTCGGCTCGGCGAGGGTGCCACGGCTCGCGATCGTGATCGTGGAACTGCGTTCCTGCCGCGGCCCGCGCGTCGTGACGCAGCGGTGCTGCGCGTCGAGGACGACGAGCACGCCCCTCGGATGCAGGCCCGCCTCGAGCGTGTCGGCGATCTCCTCGGCGAGCCGCTCCTGCAGCTGCGGGCGGGCCGCGAGCGTGTCGATGACGGCGGGGATGCGGCCGAGCCCGACGACCCGGTCACCGGGCAGGTACGCCACGTGCGCCGTGCCGACGAACGGCAGCAGGTGGTGCTCGCACACCGACCGGAACGCGAGGTCGCGAAGCACCACCGCGTCGGAGGTGGCCGGCACGCCTTCCTCCGACGCGCCGAGCGGCACGCTGTCGGCGAGGTGGGTCAGCGGGTCGAGCTGGAGGCCGCCGAAGAACTCGGCGTAGGCTTCGGCGACCCGCTTCGGCGTGCGCTCGAGCCCGGGCCGGCCGGGATCCTCGCCGATGGCGAGGAGGATCTCGCGGACGGCGCGCTCGATGCGCTCGGTGTCGACACCGGCCATGGCACCCCCTCTTCGGGTCGGCGGGCGGCTACGCGGTCGCGGGGCGCGACGTCGTGCGGGGTGCACGCGACGCGGCCGGCTCCTCGACGGGCGTCTGTCCCGAGTCGACGCCGCCGTCGACGGCACCCTGGTCGATCGGCATCTTCTGGGTCGGGAACGAGATCGGCGGACGGTCGGAGACCGGGCGCTTGTCGCTCGAGAGCCAGAGCGGGCGCTCGGGGAGCCGCTTGACGTCCTTGAAGATCGCCGCGATCTGGTTGTGGTCGAGCGTCTCGTGCTCGAGGAGCTCGGCCGCGAGCACGTCGAGGATGTCACGGTTCGCGTTGAGCACCTCCCACGCCTCGTCGTGCGCCTGCTCGATGAGGGCGCGAACCTCGAGGTCGACCTTCTCGGCGACCTCCTCGGAGTAGTCGCGCTGGTGGCCCATGTCACGGCCGAGGAAGACCTCGCCCTGCGACTGGCCGAGCTTCACCGCGCCGACGTTCGCGCTCATGCCGTACTCGGTGACCATCTTGCGGGCCGTCGCCGTCGCCTTCTCGATGTCGTTCGAGGCGCCCGTGGACGGGTCGTGGAAGACGATCTCCTCGGCGACGCGGCCGCCCATCGCGTAGGCGAGCTGGTCGAGCAGCTCGTTGCGGGTGACGGAGTACTTGTCTTCGAGCGGAAGCACCATGGTGTAGCCGAGGGCGCGACCGCGCGGCAGGATCGTGATCTTGGTCACCGGGTCGGTGTAGTTCATCGCCGCCGCGGCGAGGGCGTGGCCGCCCTCGTGATACGCGGTGATGAGCTTCTCCTTGTCCTTCATGACGCGCGAGCGGCGCTGGGGACCTGCGATGACACGGTCGACGGCCTCGTCGAGGGCGCGGTTGTCGATGAGCTGCGCGTTCGAGCGGGCCGTGAGCAGGGCCGCCTCGTTGAGCACGTTCGCGAGATCGGCGCCGGTGAAGCCCGGCGTCTTGCGCGCGAGCACCTCGAGGTCGACGCCGTTCGCCAGCGGCTTGCCCTTCGAGTGCACCTCGAGGATCTTCTGGCGGCCCTTGAGGTCGGGGGCGTCGACGCCGATCTGGCGGTCGAAGCGCCCGGGGCGCAGCAGTGCCGGGTCGAGGATGTCGGGGCGGTTCGTCGCGGCGATGAGGATGACGTTCGTCTTGGGGTCGAACCCGTCCATCTCGACGAGCAGCTGGTTCAGGGTCTGCTCGCGCTCGTCGTGGCCGCCGCCGAGACCCGCGCCGCGATGCCGGCCGACGGCGTCGATCTCGTCGACGAAGATGATGGCCGGCGCGTTCTGCTTGGCCTGGTCGAAGAGGTCGCGCACGCGGCTCGCGCCGACGCCGACGAACATCTCGACGAAGTCGGAACCCGAGATCGAGTAGAACGGCACGCCGGCCTCACCCGCGACGGCGCGCGCCAGGAGCGTCTTGCCGGTGCCGGGAGGGCCGTAGAGCAGCACGCCCTTGGGAATGCGCGCGCCGACCGCCTGGAACTTCGCCGGCTCCTTCAGGAACTCCTTGATCTCGTGGAGCTCCTCGATCGCCTCGTCGGCGCCGGCGACGTCGTCGAAGGTGACCTTCGGGCTCTCCTTCGAGACGAGCTTCGCCTTCGACTTGCCGAACTGCATGACGCGGTTCCCGCCGCCCTGCATGCCCGAGAGCATGATCCAGAAGAAGAGGCCGATGAGCACGAGCGGCAGGAGGATGCCGAGCATCGAGAGGAACCAGTTCGGCTGCGGCACTTCATCGTTGAAACCGTCGGCCGGGTTCGCCTCGTCGACCGCGGCGACGACGTCGCCGCCGCGCGGCGTGACGTAATAGAACTGCACCTGCGTGCCGAGCTTCTCGTCGGCCTCGGCGAGCGTGAGGTCGACGCGATTCTCGCCGTCGACGATCTTCACCGCGGAGACCTTGCCGTCGTTCAGGAGCTCGAGGCCCTCCTGCGTGGAGACCTCCTTGAAGCCCGACGCGGTGATGAGGCTGGATCCGATCCACACGGCGACGATGGCGAGCAGGATGTAGATGATCGGCCCGCGCAGGATCTTCTTCATGTTCATGGTCTTGCAAGGCTACATTGGCGTCACTGGAGGCCGGCTGTCTGTTCGCTGAGGGCTGTTGCAGGGTCCACAGTGCAGCCGAGGCCCCTTCGACAGGCTCAGGGAGCGCCGGGCCGCTCGAGAACTACCTGCGCGGCGTGCAGGAGGTCGACAGCACCGGCGCGGTGACGTTCACGTCGATCTTCCCGGCCTGCTACCCGGGCCGGTGGCCGCACATCCACTTCGAGGTGTATGCGGATGTCGCGGGCGCCGTCGCCGACGGCCCGATCGTGAAGACCTCGCAGATCGCGCTGCCCGCCGAGGCGTGCGCCGCCGTCTACGCGACCGCGGAGTACGAGCAGAGCACGCGGAACGTCGCGGGGGTGAGCCTGTCGAGCGACAACGTGTTCGGCGACGACGGCGGCATCCACCAGGTCGCGACGATGTCGGGCTCGGTGGCCGAGGGGTGCACAGCGGCGCTCACGATCGGCGTGTGAGCTACTCGACCACAGCGGATGCCGCACGGCGGGTGCGCCGAAGGCCGAGCATGTACGGCAGGCCGAGGCCCGCCGCCGCGGCCGTCCTCGAGAGGCGTCCCTGCCAGGACGGCGCGGGCAGCGGTGGGAGCGAGTCCCCGAGATCTCCGACGTCCACGAAGTACTCACGCACGGTGCCGAAGCCCTCGAGTTCCTGCGCGACCTCGTGCACGGCGCCGGGCAGCGAGTCCTCAGCGGTTCGGTAGAGCTCCTCCGAGAGAAGGACGTACTCGGATATCCCGACCGGGTTCTTCAGCATGCGATGGACGAGGATGACGTCGATCCCGACGAGCTTGTGCCGCTCCCGGATGGTCTGGGTGGCCACGTCGCCGATGTGCGCCACGAACTTCAGCTTGAGGTCGGCCGCCTCCTTGCACCCCGCGCACGGGCACAGGTTCGCCGCGACGTACTGTCGCTCGAGGTGGAAGGCCCGGTGCATCGAAACGGCGGCCCGGAGGATCTCGGTGATCGCGGTGCCGTTCTCCCCTGCGCCGGCCCGGCGGGAGAGGAAGGCCGCGTCACCCTCGATCTCGATGAGGTCGAAGCCGGGGGCGGCATCGATCATCTTCTCGAGCATCCGCGCCGTGTTGACCTCGGCGTGCGCGAGGCTCATCCGATGGGAGCTCATGTAGTCGGTGTACCCACCGATGTCCGCGATCAGCAGCACAGCACGCCCGGACTCCATGCCCTAGGGTCCCACCGAAGCCAGGGAGTTCTCAACCTCGAGCCCCGCGCGGGCGCTCACGACGACCCCGGCGGCTCGCCGAATGGCTCCTTCGGGGTGTACCGATCGAGCTCACCCTCGACGACGACTGCCGCTTCCCGAGCGCTCGCGGTGTACCCCAGCACGACCTGGAGGAACTGTTCGGAGGCGAGCGCCCGCAGCCGCAGGACCCCCTTGGCCACCACCGTGGCCGTCCGGCGCGTGCGACGTAGCAGCGCGATCTCGCCGAAGCCCTCTCCCGGGCGGAGGGATGCCACGACGCGACCGTCGCCCACCACCTCGGCTTCACCCGACTCGATCACGTAGTACCGGTCGCCGAGGTCGCCCTGCGTGAACACCCGCGTGCCGGCTGCCACCGTGACGGGCTCCAGTCCGCGCGCCAGCTGCTCGATCGAGGGCAGTGGGAGGGTGCCGAGCATGGGCACGCGCCGCAGCAGCGCGATGTCCGCGTCGAGGGCGTGCACCGACCGGTCGAGGCCTCGCAATCGCCGCAACGACGCCACCGCGAGGATCGGGCACACGAGGCCGATGGCCACCAGCGCGGCCTGGACCCCGAGCCACTCGATCACCGCCGATGCGACGACCGCCCCGATCCCGATGAACATGGCGACCAGGCTCTCGAGCACGCCGAAGACGCGGGCCAGGACCTCGTCGGGGGCAAGCCTGCCGATCAGCGTGAACCCGGCGACATCGATCAGGGCATTGCCGACGCCGATGAACGCGAGCAGGCACAGGGCCGCCGCCTGCTGGGGGAAGACCCCGATGAGCGTGAGCGGCAGGCCCCAGAGGGCCACCCCGACGGCGAACCACGCACCCAGGCGGCCTGTCCCGACGAGCAGTGAAGCCGCGAGCGACCCGAGCACCGCGCCCACCCCGACGGCGGTCATCAGGGCGCCGACGCCGGGCTCTCCCGTGCCCAGCAGCTCGATCGCGATCACCACGGAGAAGACGGTGAGCGCGCCTCGCGTGAGGGCCTGCGCGGCCGCGAGCCCGAGGATGAGCGTCAGGTCGCGGCTCCGCACCACCGCCCTGACCCCATCGACTGCCTCCCTGACCAGGTTGGGACGCTTCGGCGCGGGAGGACGCGGAGGGGCGTCGTACCGGAGCCGCACCAGCAGGGCCGCCGCCCAGAACGAGGCCGCTGCCGCGACGGCGAACACGACGTCGACCCCGGTGAACTGGAGCAGGATCGCTGCCAGCAGCGGACCCACGAGCGTGGCCGCGGAATCGAGCAGTCCACGGACCACGTTCGCGCTGGCGAGCTCGTAGCCCGTGCGGCACAGCGACGGCAGGAGCGCGGAGTGCGCCGGGCGGTAGAGCGTGGCGGCGATCGTCGACAGCACGGCGAGCGCGTAGATGACCACCGGCGGTCCTGCCACCGCAACGACCACGGCGGCGGCGGCGGTCGCGACCCCCCGCACCGTCGACACGAGCACGAGCACCCGCTCGCGGCGCCCTCGGTCGGCGATCGGAGACAGCAGGGGCGCGAAGATCGCCGACGGCACCATGCGGAGCAGCCCCACCAGGCCGAGGGCCACGGGTCCGCCGTCGCGGTAGGCCACGATTCCGAGCGCCACGGTGAACGCCCACTCGGCGGTCCAGGCGCCGAGGAAGCTGAGCTGGGCGCGGCGGAGGTTCCGGTTGCGCCAGTTGCTCGTGAAGGCAGCGGCAGCGTCGCGTAGCCTGCCGCGGCGCCCGCCCTCGCCCATGGGACGACTCTAAGGCCTGAAGCCCCCGCCCGATCGGATCAATTCACGAGTACACGTGCGGCGCGAGGATGGCGACGTCGCGCAGGTTGCGGTACCGCTCCGCGTAGTCGAGGCCGTAGCCCACGACGAACCGGTTCGGGATGTCGAACCCGAGGTACTTCACCTCGACGTCGACCTTCGCGGCATCCGGCTTGCGAAGCAGTGCGCAGATCTCGACGGATGCCGCGCCCCGCGACTCGAGGTTGCCGCGAAGCCAGCTGAGGGTGAGGCCCGAGTCGATGATGTCCTCCACGATGAGCACGTGGCGGTCGGTGAGGTCGCTGTCGAGGTCTTTCAGGATGCGCACGACACCGCTCGACTGGGTGCCCGTGCCGTACGACGACACGGCCATCCAGTCCATGTTCACGTGCGGGCGCAGTTCGCGGGCGAGGTCGGCCATCACCATGACGGCGCCCTTCAGCACCCCGACGAGCAGGATGTCGCGGCCCTCGTAGTCGGTCTCGATGCGACGGGCCAGCTCGGCGAGCTTCGCGCGGATCTCGCCCTCGGTGACGAGCACCTCGGTGAGGTCGGCCTCGAGTACGCGCGTGTCCATTCGTGCTCCCAGCGGTCGTCGGCATGCATCTGCTCGGCATCGGATGCCACGAGCCTACCGCCGCGCGCGTGGCTCACCCCGTCGCCGAGAACACGATGCGGCCTGCGGCACGGCCGGCCCGGATGCCGCTCGGGAGCTCGATCGGGCCCTGCCCGTGCCAGTCGGTCACGAGCCTCGCGACCTCGAGCGTCTGCGCGCGCGTGAGCGAGACGCCGAACTCGCTCGCGACCACGTGCCGGATGATCCGCTGCCGGAGCGCCGCGGGGTTCGCGGCGAGCGCGCCGGCCGACACCGCGATGCCGGCCTCGGACGGCTCGCAGATCTCCTCGATGAACTCGTCGATCTGCGCGGTGAACGCCTCGTCGTCTTCGCGCAGCTGCTCGGCGGTGCGCACGAGCGCCTCGGCGATGCCGGGGCCGAGCTCGGTCTCGAGCATCGGCAGCACACGCTCGCGCACGCGCACCCGCGCGTACGCGGGATCGAGGTTGTGCGGGTCGTGCCACGGTTCGAGTCCGGCGTCGAGGCAGGCCCGGCGCGTGGTCGCACGCCGGATCCCGAGCAACGGCCGCGCGTAGCGGCCGGCGCGCGCGGGCATGCCCGCGAGGCTCGCCGTTCCCGACCCGCGGGCGAGTCCGAGCAGCACCGTCTCGGCCTGGTCGTCGAGCGTGTGGCCGAGCAGCACCAGCGCGGCGCCGGTCTGGGCGGCGGCCGCGTCGAGCGCGGCATACCGGGCCGAGCGAGCGGATGCCTCGGGCCCGCCCTCCCCCGCCCGGTCGACCTCGACCCGGCGCACGAGCACGGGGTCGAGCCCGAGGGCCCGTGCGGCGTCTGCCGCCGCGGACGCCACGTCGGCGGAGGCATCCTGCAACCCGTGGTCGACGATCACCGCACCGGCACGGAGTCCCGCGCGCGGCGCCTCGAACGCGGTGGCCGCTGCGAGGGCGAGCGAGTCGGCTCCGCCCGAGAGCGCGACGAGCACGAGCCCCTCGGCGGGCAGCACGCTCCGCACCGCGCGGCGCACGTCGGCGATCGGCGGAGTGAGACGCGGACGGCGTGCGGCTGCGGCCCCTTCGGCAGGCTCAGGGGACGCCGCCTGCTGATCAGGAGGCATCAAGTAACCTTATTCCGCCGATCGCGCCGCCCCCGGATATGCGGCGCGGGCCAAGCTTCCGAACCGAGGAGAGACCAGCATGGGCGAATACGCCGCCGTCATCGAGATCCCGAAGGGGAGCCGCAACAAGTACGAGGTCGACCACGAGACCGGTCGGGTCTTCCTCGACCGCGTGCTCTACACGAACTTCGTCTACCCGACCGACTACGGCTTCTTCGAGAACACGCTCGGCGACGACGGCGACCCGCTGGACGTGCTCGTGCTCACCCAGTACCCGCTCTTCCCGGGAGTGGGCGTGAAGGTGCGCCCGGTCGGCGTGTTCCACATGACCGACGACGGCGGCGGCGATGCGAAGGTCATCGCAGTGCCCGCCGGAGACCCCCGCTGGGACCAGATCCAGGACGTCGACTCGATCCCCGAGTACACGAAGAAGGAGATCGAGCACTTCTTCGAGCACTACAAGGACCTCGAGCCCGGCAAGTGGGTCAAGACCGAGGGGTGGGCGAACGCGGCCGAGGCCGAGTCGCTCATCGCGAAGGCGATCGAGGCGTTCCCCGGTCACTGACCAGGGCATGAACCGAGCGGATGTCGCGGCCACGCGACATCCGTCACCAGAAGGGGCGGGCCCGGGCGGCCCCCCCCTTCTGCGTTCCACCGCCCCGCTCCCCTCGCCGCTCCCGGCGCGGCGCGCACCCCGCCGCTCCCGGCGCGGCGCGCACCCCGCCCGCCCACTGACACGACCTTTTGACGGCTGACGACCGTTTGCACGAGTCCTCCATCCGGCAAAAGGTCGCCACGCGGGCGAGCACCCACCGCGTCGAGCGCGTACCTCAGAACAGGCGCATTCGGCGATGGCCCACGGGCAGCCCGAGCCGGCGGAGCCGTGCCACGAGCGGATCCCGTGTCCACATCTCGCTCCAGTCCCAGCGATCGAACGCGGGCACCTGACGACGCACCGCTTCTTCGCGCTTCTTCTCGCGAACGACCGTCGCCGCCGACGACGCGGCGTCTCCGCCGAGGTACTTGCCGTGGCCGTCGGCCTCACCCGCGGCACCGTGCTCCTCCCAGCTGAAGTCGAGATACGCGTTCTCGTCGAGCTCGGGTAGCCAGAGCCGGCGCTGCAACGTCGGCGCCGGAACGCCGAACTCCTCCATCACGAGCCGGCTGCAGGTCTCGAGCGGTGTCGCCGCGAGCGAAGTCGCGCGACTGAGCACCGCCTCGGTTCGCCTGCTGCCCGCATACGGCAGGAGCCGCTCATGTTCCAACCGAATGGCCTGCAGCGTCGTGCGCGGCGGCGTCGCCACCCATGGCATCGAAGCCAGCGCCGCATCGACCGCGACGAGCGCCGCACCGAAGGGTGCGTGCCGGCACAGTTGTACAAGGCTGTGTTCGAGCCCGGTCACAGCGACGCCATCAATCGACTCGACGGGGGCGTCGTCATCGGGTCGCGCCACCGCGATCGTCGTGCCCCGTCGATGTCCGTGCCGATCGGGGGACAGCATGTACACCTGGCGGGGCCAGTCGCCGATGATCGGCAGCCCGTGAATCGCGATGGCCGAGTACGACGTGAAGATCGGCGAACGGAGCGTCTGCGCGGCGGCCCTCACCTGCACGCGATAGGCGAGCGCTGCCCGTTGCGGCTTGGACAGCTTCGCAGTCTCCGCGGATGGTGCGCGGTACACGCCGCGACGGACTCGTTCGAGCGTTCCGTCGGCTACGGCCGCCGCCAACGCGGAGGTGCGTCCGGCGGCGCGAGCGTCACGCGCGAGCACGAATCCGTCACGTGTGGTCAAGAACTTCGGATGCATCCGCCCACGCTTCCAGCCCGCGGCATCCGCGACCCACGACAGCGGCCCGCATGTGGGCTCCCCTCCGCAAGCCCACCCTGTTGAGGACGACCACCGCGATCAAGCCACGACCTTTTGACTGCCCACGGCCTTTCGCGGGGGCCCTCCAGCACGCAAAACGTCGTGGCGGGGGTGGGTAGCCGCACATTGAGGTGGGAGCGCGGGTGGGCCCGCGGGGTGCGCGCGGCGTGCGCGCGGGGTGTCGGCGGTGCGGGGCGCGGGTGGGCCCGCGGGGTGCCGGCGGAGCGGGGCGCGGGTGGGCCCGTGGGGTGCGCGCGGCGTGCGCGCGGGGTGTCGGCGGAGCGGGGCGCGCGTCGGCGGGCGGGGTGCGCGCCGGGCAGCGCGCGTCAGCCGGTGGGGCGGGCGGCCGCGGCGGGCGAGCCCCAGATGAAGTACTCGCGCACGGGCACGCCCTCGCGGGGCGCCTCGAGGATGCGTCCGCCGCCGAGGTAGAGGGCGACATGGTAGTAGTCGCCGCCGCCGCCCCAGAACAGCAGGTCGCCGCGCTGGGCCTGCGAGACCGGGACCGCCAGGCCGCGCCCCGCGAGGGTGCGGTACTGGTTCGTCGCCGAGTGCGTGCCGATGTGGATGCCCGCGTAGGCGTAGGCGGCCTTCGTGAGTCCCGAGCAGTCCCACACGTCGGGACCCGCGCCGCCGAGCACGTACGGCTCGCCGAGCTGCTGGCTCGCGAACCAGATCGCCGCCTCGACGGCTCCCGCGTTCGGCGGCGCCGGGTCGGGCGCGGGCGCAGGCGCGGGCGCGGGCCCGCCGCCGCCAGGTGCGGGGGCAGGTGCCGGTTGCGCAGGCCGGCCCGGCTGCGCGGTGACCGATGTCGCGGCAGCGGCAGCAGCAACGGCAACGGCGGCGGCCGCCGCCTCCGCCTCGTG
The DNA here is from genome assembly GCF_042720415.1 of Agromyces sp. NPDC058484. Classification (NCBI taxonomy): domain Bacteria; kingdom Bacillati; phylum Actinomycetota; class Actinomycetes; order Micrococcales; family Microbacteriaceae; genus Agromyces; species Agromyces sp. NPDC058484. The sequence goes on from NZ_JBHXMP010000010.1 coordinate 117,748, forward strand.
CGCCTGCCCCTCGACCCGCCGGCGTTCGAGCTCGGCCGTGGTGTCCTTCAGGCTCGCGAGCTGGGCGTAGAGCTCCGCGGACTTCTGCTCCTGCACGGCGAGCGCGGCGTTCGCGGCATCCGCTGCCGCCCGGGCCTCGTCGGCCCGGGTCTGGGCGAGCGTCGCGAGGCGGGAACGTTCTGCCGCGGCATCCGCCGCCTGTTCGCGGAGCGCGTCGGCCGTGTTGCGGTCGGCCGACGCCTGCTCGTACACGGTGTTCGCCTGCTCGCCGACCTTCGACGCCATGCCGAGCTGCTGCAGCAGCCCCTGCGCGTCGTCGCCGGCGAAGACGAGCTCGGTGGCGAGGTCGTTGCCCGCCGTCTTCGCGAGGTGCGCGGCGAGCAGGCCGGCGCGGATCTTCGAGATCTCGGCGACGGCGTCGGCCTCGTCGGCCTGCCTGGCGAGCGTGCGCTCGCGCTCCGCCGCACGGTCGCGCTCGTCGACGGCGATGCGCCAGGCCTCGTCGGCCATCATCGACGCCTGCACCGCGGCATCCGCAGCCTGCTGCAGGCCGGTGAGCAACTCGGCGACACGGGCGATCTCGGCCTGCTTGGTCTGCTCGTTCTGCTTGGCGTGCTCGATCTCGCTCCACGACGGGTAGTCGGGCTCGGCCATCGCGGGGCCGCCTGCGGCCACCACCGAGGCCGTGACGGCGCCGACCGCGACGGTCGAGAACACGGTCGCGGGCTTCACCCGCGAGACCGGGCGGGTGCGTTGCTCAGCCAAGGTCGATCCCCCGATCCGACATGAACGGGATCGGGTTGATGCGACCGCCGCCCACGTACACCTCGAAGTGCAGGTGGCATCCGGTCGAGGCGCCCGTCGTGCCGCTCGATGCGATGTTCTGCCCCGATTCGACCCATTCGCCGGTGCCGACGAAGGTGCCGCCGTCGCGGATGTGCGCGTACCCGGTCCACACCCCGCCGCCGTGGTCGATCTGCAGGTAGTTGCCGTAGGTACCCGACCAGCCGGCGTACCGCACGACGCCGCTGTTGGCGGAATAGATCGGCGCGGAGCATCCGGTGCCGAGGTCGACGGCGTAGTGGAAGGAGTTCGAGCATCCGCCGCCCGTGCAGATGGAGCCACGCGCGCCATATCCTGACGTGATGCTGCCCCATGCGGGCAGCGCCCAGCCCGAGGAGGCCGGCGTTCCCGGCGAGCCGCTGCGGAGAGCCTCCTGCCGGCGTCGCTCCTCCTCCTCCTTGCGGATGCGCTCGCCCTCCTGGTAGGCGGCGGCGGTCTGCGCCTCGGTGTCCTGGAGGAACTTCAGCTGCTGGTCGAGCTCGATCTTCTTCGCCTGCGACTCGGCGAGCGCCGCCTCGGCCGCAGCCTGCGCTGCCTGCGCCACGGCGAGCGCCTCCTCGGCGGCGATGCGCAGCTTCTCCCGCTCGGCGCGGGCCACCTCGGCCTGGTCGGCGAGCGACCGCGCCGCGTTCTGCTTCTCCTGCGCCCGGTTGTAGATGCCCGAGGTGCGCTCGACCATCTTCTCCATGCTGCCGAGCTTCGCGAGCAGGGCCTCGGTCGCCGCCGCGTCGCCCGCGTCGAGGAACAGGTTCACGCCCACGTCGCCGGTGCCCGCGCGGTAGAGCTGCGCGGCGACCTGCCCCGCGTTCTTCTCCGCGGCGGCGGCCTCGGCGGCGGACGCGTCGGCTTGCGCCTGGATCTGGTCGGCCCGCGCCACCGCGTCGTCGAACCGCTGCTGGGCCTCGATGAGCTCGTCGGTGCGGCGCTCGGCCTCGGCGCGAGTCGCCGCGACGTTCACCTCGAGCTGCGCAATGAGCGAAATGACCTGTTGCACCGCCGCGGCGCCCGCGGCGGTGTTCGCCTTCGCGGCCTCCACCTCGTCCCACGTCGGATACGTCGCGGCCTGGGCGCCCGCCGGCACGACGACCGCGGTGACGGTGGCCATCGCCGCGATCGAGAGCGCGGCCATCACGCGTCGCGCACGTCGATGGAGGGTGTGCCGGCGCGGTGCGCGATCGCCCGACGCACGACGAGCCCCACCGCCGGGGGTCGTTCGGACGCGGGCTGTCGGCCTGCGTTCGGTCGTTCGGCTCATCGGTTCCCCGGTCCCGCGGGCTCTGTCCCCGCGCTCCTCGCTCTCGTGCGGGCACTGGCAGCCCTCACGATAGGTGCGGCTTGCACGGTTTCCGGGCATTTCAGACGCGTGTGGCGGATGCCGCAGGCGGGGGCTCGGGGCATCCGCCGCCCTTGTACTTGCATTCGTTTTGCCAATGCGCCGGATGGCACGTATGCTTGGCTCTCGGCGGTCGAGCCCTCGGGCAAGACCACCCGGCCCCATCGTTTAGTGGCCTAGGACACCGCCCTTTCACGGCGGCAGCACGGGTTCGAATCCCGTTGGGGTCACACGACGAAGTCCACTACAATTGAACAGCCCGGTGTCGCGAGACACCACACGAGGCCCTGTAGCGCAGTTGGTTAGCGTGCCGCCCTGTCACGGCGGAGGTCGCGGGTTCAAGTCCCGTCAGGGTCGCTCAGGCGACAAGCCCTTTCCCTTACGAGAGAAGGGGCTTTCGCCTTATCGAGGCACTTGGTTCGATTTCGATCGGTCGGATGCCGCGAGGCTCTGTAGCTCAGTTGGTAGAGCGTTCGACTGAAAATCGAAAGGTCACCGGATCGATGCCGGTCGGAGCCACAGTTGAAACCCCCGGGTGACCGGGGGTTTTTTCCTGTCAGCGAGTCATTCCGCGAGGCCGCCGGTGAGGTTGTGCCATTAATGTGCCATTAAGGTTGGCGGGGCTCCGCTCATTGGTTCGCTGCGATGTTCTGGCGCCCGCGCTCTTGAGCGCGTCGTTTAGGGCGGCACCGGTACGGAGCGCGACGCCCTCGCGGGCGCGCGAGTAGCGCTCGGTGACCTGCAGGCTCGAGTGGCCGAGCGTCGCCTGCACGTCGGGCGCGCTGGCGCCGGCGTCGAACAGGATCGTCGCGAAGGTGTGCCGCAGGTCATGGATGCGCAGGTCGGGCCGGCCGATGGCCTCGCGAAGCGTCTCCCAGTCGGCTCCTCGTCGCCCATTGTGGTTGGTGAGCCGACCACCGTCGGGGCCCGCGAACAGCAGGTCGCTCGCCTGCTTGCCCCTCGCGGCGGCCTCGGCGTACGGACGTAGCGCGTCGATCAGTGGCACGTCGCGAGACTTGTGGCTCTTCGGCGACTGCTCGATCAGTTCGCCGCGCTGGCCGGGACTCAGCGACCGGCTGACCCGGATGATGCCGCGCTCGAAGTCGACATCGCCGACGCGCAACGCGGTCGCCTCCCCCGCCCGCATGCCGGTGTAGACGAGAGCCGCGAGGTAGCCGCGGTAGGCGCCTTCGGGAACAAGGTCGAGCAGCACGCTGATCTGGTCGAGCGTGAGCGCGCGCGAGACCGGCGAGATCGACTCGCGCATGCTCGGCCGCTTGACCTCCCTCGCCGGGTTGAAGTCGATGAACCGCGAGCGGCGGGCGCCGTCGAGCAGGCGCGAAAGCACGGCGAGCGCGTCGTTCTTCGCGGATGCCCCGCCCGACCAGGCCACCATCGCGGATTCGATCATCGGCGAGGTGATGTCCTCGAGCCGGTGACGGCCCAGGCTCGGCTTCACGCGGAGTCGCCAGGCCACGCCGTAACTGCGTGCCGTCGCCGGGCGCACGGATGACTCGATCGCCGGCCAGTACTTCTCGTACCACTGCTCGAGCGTCATCGAGCCGTTCGGGTTGCGACCCGCGACCATCTTCGCGAGTTCGCGCTTGGCCTCGGCGAGGGTGAGGAAGGTACGGGAGCGCTCGGCCGCACCGCCCTCGACGCTCGGGCCGACGACCCGGATCTGGTACCGCTGACGGTCGGCGCGCCAACGGATGCCCTCCGGGAGCGGCCGGCCCGTGCGCGGATCGACCCGCGACGGGGTGTCCTTCGTCGGCCGCCCGGCCATCAGTGTTCCGTTCCACCCCGCGCGAGCAACTCGTCGATCGTGTCGGCGCTCCAGAGCAGGTGCTTGCCCATGCGGGCGTCGGGCTCGGGGATGAGCCCGTCGTGGCGCAGCTTGTCGAAGCTCGAGACCGGGATGCGACACCGCTCGGCCGCCTCGACCCGACTCAGGTACTCGACCCTCCAAGCAGTGTCGGCCATGACGCTCCCCCTCGACTCATCGGCCGCCGGCTGGCATCTCGTGCATGCCGACCCACACGCGGCTATTTGCAAGTACCTGAGATTATCACCGCGCGCGGGTTTCGGCAAGTATCTGAGTTAGGTGGCTAGACTCGACGCATGCCCGGCACCCCGCGCCGCCCAGGCGATCAGTCGCACGACGACCTCCTGCACCAAGACGACCTCCCCGAGGGCTGGTACCTGCACCTCGGCTTCCCGGGTGACCGCGACGACGACCCGTCGCTCGAGATCGACGAACTGCTCGGCTACAACCGATGGCTCACCATGGAGCATGAGCAGTACCGCGTCGCCGAGTCCGACCAGAACGAGACGATCGACGGCCGCTGGCGATACATCGAACACACTGCAACGCGCACACGCGTCATGATCCGCCTGCAGCGCCAGACGTTCGCCGTACCGGAGGAGGTGCGCATCACGGGCGTTATCTACCTCCCCTGGCGGGCCGGCGACCCGATCACGAGTCAGCTCCTTCGCGAGCTGCCGACCGCCCGCATCGAGGCCGCGATCAACAAGCGCCTCTTCGCGATGAAGCGCACCGAGACAATCACCGGCGGCAAGATCGTGCTGCCCTCGGGTCATAAGATCAGCCAGCGCGACCTGCTCAAGCCCCTCGGTGACCCGAAGAAGGTGGCGGACTTCTACGAGCTGGTCGCGCTGCAGCACGGCCGGCTCACCCGAGAGGGCGACGCGAACCCGAGCGCGACGATGGCGGAGATCAACAGCGTCGCGCTGTCCACCGTCCAAGGCTGGATCACGAAGGCGCGCGACCGCGGGTTGCTGCCACCCGGTCGGCGCGGCCGCGCAGGCTAGCCACCGCCACGTTGAGCCCGCACCGAACGCTAGCCCCCAATGGTGGCGCTACCCCATCGGCCTTGACTCGGGCAGTATCAAGAAGTTGCCGTGGTTCATTCGCGGCCACGTCATCAATCCAATCGAGATCGGACAAATGGAAGCTATTTCAGTTGCGATCGGCATCGCAGCGGCAAAATTTGCGGTTCGCCTCTGGACGCAAGACGCACCAGCTGAGGTGGTCGGCGACGACTTGGTGGGGTTCCTCGGCGGAAGCGTTCAGGGAGAGTTGGCGCGGCGAGAAGTTCGGCGCCAACTGGATAAGCTCGCTGACCATATCGCCGAGCGCATGGCGCCGTTCCTCTCAGGCGAAGTTGGGGGTGTCGAATCCAATGAACTTGAGGCTGCAGCGCTTGCCGCCCAGGAGAGCCTCAACCGAGCCAACGCCCTTGACGTGAGCACGCTCATCGCGCTCGATCTCGACTCGGCTCGCCTGACCAAGCTCATCCGCCAGCAAGATCCCGAAGCGGTCCAGCGTGCCGGACTCGGCGACGCGGGCGCTGGCGTCTACGACACCCTTGTCGCCGAATGCGCGAACTATGTTGTGTGCATCGCCACTCAGTTGCCGGGGTTCAAGACGAGGGAAGCGCAGGAGCTCCTCAGCCGCCAATCGAGACTGGCAGAGCTCGCGGCGCAGATCTTGGAGAACCTCCCGCCGTCACAAGTCCCACTTAAATGGGGTCCCGGATCTGAGGATCAGCGGTTCGAGAACAAGTACCGTCACGCTGTACGTGAGTACGCCGAACAGCTTCAACTTTTCGGTGTCATGGCCGATGAGGCGCGACGGCCCTACCCACTCTCGGTTGCTTACATCTCAATGGCTGTGGACGAAAAGCATGCGATGAACCCCGCCGTTGATCTCATCATGGGTGCTCCGTCAAAAGAATCAACACCTGGAAAGCCGCTCGAACCTGATGAACCGGCGCGGCCAGCTGACTCGCTGCGAGTCGAGACACTTCTTGCGGACACGGACAGACTTCTATTGACCGGCGGAGCTGGAAGCGGAAAGACCACCCTCATCCAGTGGATTGCACTGTCCTCTGTCGCGAGCTCTACCGGCACATCAGTTCCAGAAGACTGGACGGACCGAGTTCCGTTCGTTTTACCATTGCGCCGTTTCGTCGGGAGCGCTCTTCCGACCCCTAAACGCTTCGTGGAGCAGATCGCTCCAAACCTGGCTGAAGCAATGCCATCAACGTGGGTCCATCGAGTGCTCGCCGACGGTCGCGGCACTGTCCTCATTGACGGCCTGGACGAGATTCCACATGCCGATCGCGACGACGCTCTGAAATGGGTACGACAACTTATTCGCGACTTTCCATCCAACAAGTTCCTTGTTACTTCGAGAACGACTGCGGTGACCAAGGGCTGGCGTGAGGACGAAACTTTCCGACACGCGGAACTGCTGCCAATGGAGATTGGGGATATTCGGGCGTTCATTTCCCACTGGCACGACGCAACTCGCCAGGTGGTAGACGATCTCGCTCGTGAAGAAGTATCAGACGCAGAACGCTCGCTGCTTGGCATCGTCCGCGATCGACCAGCGATCCGGGCTTTGTGCAACTCGCCTCTCCTCGGCGCACTCATCTGTGCTCTGCATCTGCAGAACGGCGCCTCGCTCCCAAGCAACAGGATGGACGTGTACCGGACGGCGATCGAGATGCTGGTGCATAAGAGAGACAATGATCGGCGCGTCCGTGCGTCAACGGCGGATGTCGATTTCACCGAACGACAGATCATTCTGCGGTCATTTGCTTTGTGGCTGCACGAGAACGGTGCAGCAGACGCAACCCGAAAAGACTTCGACAGTCGGGTCGAGCGGACTTTGACTCAACTCCATCGTGTCAAGGCATCGCCCGACGAAGTCGCTTCTTTCATGCTCGAACGGAGTGGGGTGCTGCGTGAGCCCATCTCTGGACGGGTCGACTTCGTTCACCGCACATTCCTGGAGTACCTGGCAGCCTCGTCAATTATTGATGACGACTCGATCGACAAGCTGATTCGCATGGCACACGATGATCACTGGCGGGAGGTGATCATTTTGGCTGCCGGACACGCTAATTCTGAGCAGCGAGCGCAACTGCTGCGGGGCCTCCTCAAGAGGGGGGCTGACACTCCCCGCCGGACGCACCGATTGTTCCTCCTGGCAGTTGCGTGCATGGAGACGTCCCCGCAGCTTCCGAAAGCTCTACGAGGTGAACTCGAAGCTGCCTTGCGGAAGGTTCTGCCGCCACGCAATATGACGGAGGCGATGGCCGTCGCTTCAGCGGGAGAGCTTGCAGTCCCACTCTTGGAATCATTCGCGACGAGCGGCGCGACTGTCGCGGCAGCGAGTGTTCGTGCTCTCAGCCTGATCGGCGGGGAACATGCCCTCGGTGCAATGGCCGCTTTCCGAAGCGACAGTCGTGTAACGGTGACGCGACAACTCATTCGCGCATGGTCCTACTTCGACACGGGTGTCTACGCCCGCGAGATTCTCTCTCACTCAACATTGGATCGGGGCCTCATCACGATCAGTGATGTAGATCAACTCGCCCATGTGTCAACACTTACTCACGCAGAGCGAGTGTTCGTTTCCTTCCCAAGGCGCTTTGCCTCCGCGTCGAACCTTCCGAAGCTGCCCGCCAACACCTACGGCGTCGACCTGAGCGGCCTTGGGGATGTCCAAACCATATCTGACATCGACCTCCCGCAAGGTCTTCGCTCGGTTTCGATTCGCAACTCCTCACTTCAATCACTCGGGGGGCTCGAAAGACACCCGAACCTCGGATTCCTGTCGGTGGCGGGTTGCACAGATCTCAGCAACACTGATGCGCTACTGGAAACGACGCAACTCCGGTACCTCGATCTTTCAGGGACCGCGGTACGGGCTCTCTCCCTTGGTGAACGAAAGTCCCTTGGTTGGTTGATGGTTCACTCGGCGCGACACCTCGAGGAGATCTCGGAGCCTCTGCCGGTAGTCGACCTGAGTATCAGCTACGGTGTCGGACTCCGCGATGTAACGGGGCTCGCCTCGTCGGGCGAGCTTCGTCAGCTGTCGCTAAACATGGGAAGTCTGTCGTCCATTGAATTCCCGCCCGCACTGGAACAGGCATATCTCAGCTCGTGGGCGGCTGACGCGATCAACATCACCGGCGGCGAGGCGCTTCGTTCGGTTTCGATCAATGCCACGATCACGTCAGCAACGTTGGATTGGATCGTTGGATTGCCCCATCTTGGTTACGTCGCGGTAGACGTCCGAGACGAGGAAGTAGGAGGGTGGTCACCGAATACCGCTGTTGCTGAACTATGCGCGCGAAGCAACGCCGTGCAGGTCGCTGTATCCATCCCGTACAACAAGAAGGTTGAACTTCCGAACCCGGCTGGTTGGACACGACATGAATCCATTTCCCGACTGACCTACGTTAGGGAGTGATGCCCACCGCAGCTCACCAAGCGACTCTCCGGATATCCCACTCCTCCCCTGAATGCACGTATGCTACCGTAGGTAGTTGCAAGAACCTGAGCTAGCTCGGAGGGCGGCGATGAAAGGCGGCGTGATCCTGTTCCGCGGTTCCGGGGCAGACGCGCGCCGATACCTGGAGTCGGATCGGTCGCGGGCCGACGACTATTACCTTGAGGGCGGGACGGCTCTGGCCGAGTTCTCCGTCGTCGACGGCAACGGCGACGTGATCGGCGAAGGCGCGCTGACTCCGGACGAGTACGCGCAGTGGGTGGACTGGATCAACCCGCTCACCGGCGAGTCCATGGGCAAGCCCCGTCAGCCCGGCGATGGCCGGCAGGGCTCGCCGCGGTTCGCGGAGATGGTCGTGAACGCGCCGAAGTCCCTGTCGATCGCTGCCGCCCTGCATCCCGAGGTCTCCGATGCGCTCGACGCCGCGCAATGCGACGCGGTCGCCGAGATCCGCGCTTGGCTCGGTCAGCACTCCGTCACCCGCGTCGGCCCGCGCGGAATGCAGCGGGTGGTGCCGGTCGAGCAATTGGAGACGGTCGCCGTCTCGCACAAGACCTCGCGCGCGGGCGACCCCCACCGGCACATCCACTTCCAGATCGGCACGCGCGTGTGGGCGGCCAATGCATGGCGCGGGCTGGACACGGCGGCGCTGTTCCGGCAACAGGGTGCGATCCGTTCGCTGGGCACGGCCGTCATCGCCGCGCACCCACAACTCGCCGCCGTCCTCGACGCCCACGGCCTCACCCTCGACCCCGTGACCGAAGAGGTCGCCGAGCTGCAGCCATTCAACGCCGCGATGAGCAAGCGGGCCGAGCAGGTCGCGCGCAACTTGGCGCAGTTCGAGAAGCAGTGGCGCGCCGCGCATCCCGACCAGGAGCCCGGCCCGGCCGCAATGTCGCGGCTGACGGCGAGAGCGTGGGACCACGAGCGGCCGCACAAGAAGCCGACCCAGCTCGGCAGCGAGACCGCCTGGCGAGCGGAGCTCGAGGACGCCGGCTACCACCCCGACCTCGAGCGCGCTCCGGCGCAGGCATCCGTCTCGCTCGACGACGTGAGCGTGCAGGATGTCGCATCGCGTGCACTCGACCGTTGCGCCGCAGCCGCGTCGACCTGGACAGTGCACGACATCCAAGAGCACGTCACGCGCATCATCACGGGGGCCGGCGTGCGCGCCAACCCCGCGCAGCTGCGCGAACTGGTCATGCTCGCGACTCGGTTGGGCGCCGAGGATTGCCTGTCAGTCCTGCCGCCCGAATGCCCGCATCCCGAGCACGTCGCGCACCTCACGAGCCTGCACGTCATCGCCACCGAGACCCGCCTGCGCGACCTGCTCACCGCGCGCGCCGCGCAATCACGGCAACGTGTACCAGACCTGACGCACGTCGCTCGCAGGCACCGGCTTGATCCGGCGCAGGCGCGAGCGGCCGCGGCCGTGGCATCCGTCGATCCGCTCGTCGTCATCGAGGGCGCGGCCGGCGCGGGCAAGACCACGATGCTCGCCGCCGCGATCGAGGCCGCCGCCGTGCACGGCCGCGCAACCCGGGTGGTCACGCCGACGAAGAAGGCGGCCGACGTTGCGCATCAGGAGCTCGGGGTTGCGACCGATAGCGTCGCGAAGCTCGTCCACGGGCACGGGTGGCGATGGAATCGCGACGGCGTCTGGACCCGGCTCACGATCGGCGACACCGACCCCGAAACGGATGCCCCATACACCGGCCCCGCGGCATCCGCTCGGCTCGCCCGCGGTGAGCGGATCGTCGTCGATGAAGCGGGCATGCTCGACCAGGACACCGCGCGCGCCCTCCTGACCGTCGCCGACGAGCACGGCGCAACCCTCGCCCTGGTCGGCGACCGCGCGCAACTCGCCGCGATCGGCCGCGGCGGCGTGCTCGACATGGCCGCGCAACTCCTCCCCCGCGTGCACCGCATGACGACCGTGCACCGCTTCACCGACCCTGCGTACGCAGCGCTCACCGTGCAGATGCGGCGAGGGGAGCATCCGGAATCGCTGTTCGACCGCCTTCACGCGCTCGGCCACGTCGTGATGCATGAAAGCCCAGAATGCATCCATGACGCGCTCGCACGTGAGTGGCGTGACGGAGATGCGGTCACCGTCGCGACGAACGACGAAGCGCGTGAACTGAACACGCGCATCCGCGACGAACGGGTACGCGCCGGCCACGTCGACGACCACCACACTGCGACCGGCAGCGACGGTCTGAGCATCGGACGCGGCGATGTGATCCAGACCCGGCAGAACGATTCCGCAGTGCACGTGGCGAACCGGCAGACCTGGGTCGTTCAGAGCGTGGGCGACGATGGTGCGGTGTGGGCGAAGGAACACACCTCGAGTCGGAGACGACGCACTGTGCGACTGCCGGCCGAGTACGTCGCCGAGCACACCCATCTGGCGTACGCGTCGACCGCCTTCGGGATGCAGGGCGCCTCGGTGCGCGAGTCCCACACGATCCTCGGCGACGCCATGGATGCGGCGGGCGTTTATGTGGGCATGACCCGCGGACGCAACTTCAACCGCCTGCACGTCGTCGCAGCTGATCTGGAGGACGCGCGGGAGCAGTTCGTGCTCGTGACGGAACGCGACCGGGCCGATCGCGGGCTCGCCAACGCGACAGCAGCAGCGCGAGAGTCCGTGCGCGGCCTCGCGACCGGTACGGACAAGCGGCGTCGCGAAGCTCGTCGGCCGGACGGGACCAGCTTCGAGCGTGACACCAACAGCCGAACCTCACGGGAGCGTGGCCTGAGTCGGTGATGCCGGGGCATCAGCTGCAACGAACTCACTAGGGGTTGTCGGACGCTGGTATCGCTCGTGCACATGGCTCTGTCAACCTGATTCGGGACCGGGATGACGGCTCGATGCAGGACCACCATCTTCCGCGGGCCCGCGGGTGGGAGTATTGCTCGCATGGGTGAGCAGACTTCCTTGCCGTATCCGCCGTCGCCGTTCGAGGGAGTGATCGGCAAGACCTACAAGGAGTCGACCGCGGCCTGGCCGACGATCCCGACCGCCGGAGAGGGGGCGCCGAATATCGTCGTCATCGTGCTCGATGATGTCGGGTTCGGGCAGACCTCGACCTTCGGCGGGTTGATCCCGACGCCGAACCTCGACAAACTCGCGAGCGAGGGGCTGCGGTTCAACCGCTTCCACACGACGGCGGTGTGCGGGCCGTCGCGCGCTGCGTTGCTGACCGGTCGCAACCACCACGACGCCGGCAACGGGTATCTCATGGAGTGGTCGACCGGGTTCCCGAGCTACACGACCATGATCCCGAAGACCACGGCGACCGTCGCCGAGGTGCTGAAGGACAACGGCTACTCGACCTGGTGGTACGGCAAGAACCACAACACGCCCGACTGGGAGACGAGCGTCGCCGGCCCGTTCGACCGCTGGCCGACCGGCATGGGCTTCGAGTACTTCTACGGCTTCAACGCCGGCGAGACGCATCAGTACTACCCGGTGCTCTTCGAGAACACAACCCCGGTCGAACCCGACAAGGGCCCCGAAGACGGTTACCACTTCATGACCGACATGACCGACCGGGCGATCTCGCGCATGCGCTATGCGAAGTCGGTCGCGCCGAACAAGCCGTTCTTCATGTACTTCGCCCCCGGCGCCATGCACGCCCCGCACCACGTCACGAAGGAGTGGCGCGACAAGTTCGCGGGCGCCTTCGACATGGGCTGGGAGAAGTACCGCGAGCAGGTCTTCGAGAACCAGAAGCAGATGGGCATCATCCCGGCCGACACCGAGATGTCGCCGCGCCCCGACTGGGTGCAGGAGTGGGACTCGCTGAGCGACGAGCAGAAGCAGGTGTACTGCGCGCTGTTCGAGAACTACGCCGGGTACTTCGCCTTCACCGACCACGAGGTGGGGCGACTCCTCGACGCGATCAAGCAGCTCCCCGACGCCGAGAACACCCTCGTCATGTACATCGTCGGCGACAACGGCGCCTCTTCGGAGGGCGGGCCCGACGGCACGCTCGACGAGATCAAGAACCTCGGCGGCATCCTGCCCACGGTCGAGGAGATCAAGGCCGGTCTCGATGCGCTGGGCGGCCCAGAGACCGAGCCGCACTACCCGATGGGTTGGGCGTGGGCGGGCAACACCCCGTTCCAGTGGGTCAAGGCCGTCGCGTCGCACCTCGGCGGCTCGCGCAACCCGATGGTCGTGAGCTGGCCGACGAAGGTCGAGCACGACCCCGTGCCGCGCGACCCGTTCCTCCACCTCGTCGACATCGCGCCGACCCTCTTCGAGGCCGCGGGCGTGACGATGCCTGACACGGTCAATGGCATCGATCAACTGCCGCTGGCCGGCAAGTCATTCCTTCCGAGCCTCACCGACGCCTCCTTCGAGGGGCGCGGCGAGCAGTACTTCGAGATCATGAGCAACCGCTCGATCTACGAGGACGGCTGGAAGGCGAACGCGCAGCATACCCTGCCCTGGCGGCAGGATGTCGCCCCGGGCAACTGGGACCAGGACCGCTGGGAGCTCTACCACCTCGATGAGGACTTCGCCGAGGCGAACGACCTCGCCGGCGAGATGCCCGAGAAGCTCGAGCAGATGAAGGCGAGCTTCGACGCCGCCGCCGAGAAGTACCACGTGTACCCCCTCGACGATCGTGGCGTGGCGCGTGCGCTGCTGCCCAAGCCGACCGCCCCCGGGTCCGACCCGACCGCGACACGCTTCACGTTCTACGAGGGTGCGACCCGGCTGCCGGAGACCGCGGCCCCCTCGATGAAGAATCGCAGCTGGAACGTCGAGGCCCGGATCAGCACCGACGGCACCGCGACGAACGGCGTCGTGATGGCCCTCGGCGGCGTCGCCGGAGGCATCTCGCTCTACCTCAAGGACGGCGTGCCGGCCTTCGACTACAACTACTACGGCGACCACACGACCCTGCGGGCGACCGAACCGGTCGCCGCGGGCGACGTCGTGCTCGGGCTCGAGTTCGGCTACGACGGCGGCGGCATCGGCAAGGGTGCGACGCTCACGCTCACCGTGGACGGGACGAAGGTCGCCGAAGGGCGCGCCGAGAAGACGGTGTTCGCCCGGTTCGGCGTCGACACCTTCGGCATCGGCGAGGACACCGGCCAGCCGGTCACGACCGACTACCGCCCGCCGTTCCGCTTCACGGGCCGCATCGATCGGGTCGACATCGAGCTCGGCCCGCTCGAGCTCAGCCACGAAGACCACGCCACAGTCGCACACACCGAGATGAAGGCGGCACAGCGACGCGAGTAGCGACCGGCGGCCGACCTCATTGCTGCTGCCGGGTGTGGTTGTATACACGAGCCCATAGGGGGGAGATGGTGCGGGCGAGTTCACTCACATCGGTGGGACGCGAGCATCGGGAGCAGGTCTCCGCCCTGACCAAGCCGCGCGATGCGAGACGACACGCGGACAGTCCTCACGCGAAGGCACCAATCCGGCTGCACGCTTCGAAACTCCTCGGCTAGACGTTAGAATCCAAGCGTGCAGTCGCGCAACGCGCTCCGAATACTGGCAGAGGTGTCCGGGTCCCAGTGGGGTATGGTCACCTCGGCACAAGCCAACGCGCGCGGCGTCAACCACATGAGCCTCACGCGACTGACTGGATCCGGTGACCTGATCCGACTGACGCACGGTGTGTACAGGGTTGCTGGCGCACCGGGCGCGCAGCACGAAGAACTTCGCGCGGCGTGGCTGGCGACGGACTCCGCGAAGCTGGCGTACGAGCGCCTCAGCGAGCACCCAGGATGCGCTGTCGTCTCAGGTGAATCGGCAGCTCGTCTCCACGGCATCGGCCACCTACGGGCGATGAAAAGCGAGTTCACGACCCCAACCCGCAAGCAGTCCCAGCGAGCAGACGTCCGATACCGAACCCGAGTGCTGCCCGAGCAGGACGTCACTGTGCGCGAGGGCCTGCCCACGACGACCCGCGAGCGTACGATCGCCGATCTGGTCGAGGATCGGCACGACCTCAGCAACGTCAGCAACGCACTACGCGATGCGGCCAGACAGTCTCTGCTGAATGTGAGCCGGCTCACTGAACTCCTGAGCCCGCTCGCCGAGCGCAACGGCCACCGCAAGAGTGCCGGCGACGCACTACTCGAAGAACTCATGCGAATCGCAGGGATCGACCAGCAGAGCATCGCGAAACAGATCGCTTCGATCCCCGCCCTCGCCGGTCTCGTCGCCGCGCGGTACGTCGAGAACTCACGCGAGATCGCGACGAACGGATCCAACGCAGCGGTCGCCGCGCCAGGCGAATCGAGCGCCACCTTCCAGATCGAAGAACAACTACGCGCAGCCGACTCAGTTTCGATCGCACGGGCCCTGCAGCCGAGGTGAGGGTTTCCCAATCGACCCCGCACTCCGCGGCGAGGCATCCGATCAAATCTGGTCGGTCGAATCGCCAGCCTGGACTGATCGCCGACCCGATCTTGTGCCATTAATGTGCCATTAAATGCGCGAAAAGTAACTGAAACCAACTGTGACCGTTTCGAAGAATCCCTGATCAGCGCAATATCGCAACCATAAGAATTGAGTGAAAACCGCCCGGGCTCACTGAAAATCGAAAGGTCACCGGATCGATGCCAGTCGGGAGTCAAGCAAATACCCCGGTTGACCGAGGGCCTTTCTCATGTCAGCAGAGTTTGGTTCAAGAGCGGCTGGTCACGACGCCACCGCAACGCTGTGTTGGCGGCCATGGAAAACTGCCCATAGGCGGTCACGAGAACTGCCCATGGATGGCCAGCAGAGTTGCCCGCTGGTGGCCATGAGTTCTGCCC
>NZ_JBHXMP010000011.1:0-18155 GCF_042720415.1 Agromyces sp. NPDC058484
TCATCGAGGATCGTCGAATCGATCGCCCGCCGCCGCCGCCCGGCCAACGCACCCGAGGAGGCGATCACCTCGGCGACCGCGTCGAAAATCCGGTGCGGGCGTTCGCTGCCCGCGAGCCGGCGCCGCCAATACGTCAACACCGACGGGTGGAACGCGGACTCCGTCACCGCAAACCCGCACGCCGCTTTCCACCGCAGATCGAAGGTGACCGCGTCCGCGGTCTCACGATCGGACAGGCCATGGATCGTTTGCAGCACCAGCACCGACGCGATCACATCCGCCGGGATCGACGGTCGTCCCCGCCCCGAGGGAAACAGGTCAGCGAACGCCTCATCCGGGAACAGCTCCCGCCGGTGCGCGGCGAGGAACGCGAACACCGACCCGGCCGGCAGCAGATGCCCCGCCCACGACTCGACATCCAGAAGTTGGCGATTCCCAGCATCACGACCCTGCATGCACCAAGTCTTAACCCGCGACCAGACTTCTGCAGCAGGCGCGCCTTAACCCGCTGGATTGTTCAGCGGTCTCCTAGGAGCGCGCGCCGACCGCGGCATCCGCCCCCGATCGACCCGGGCGCGAGACGCGACCCGCCCGCCGACGCGCCAGCAGCGCCCCTCCGCGGCGCCGCCCGACCAGCGCTCCACCCCGCGCGACCACGAACGAATACCCCTTCCACACCAACACGCCCACGACGAGCGAGAGCAGCGTCGCAAGCCACGGCACCTCGTTCTCGAGGTGCGGATACACCTGCCAGTGCGTCAGGTAGATGAACATCGACGCCCCCGCGAGCAGCCCGATCACCGGCAGGAGCAGGCGCGGCACGGGCACGGCGGGCAGCCACAGCAGCACGAGCACGCCGACGACGACGACCGCCTCACGGCCGGGGTCGCCGAAGAAGCCGGGCACCGTGATGAGGGTCAGCGCCGACGCGGTGAGCCGCTGCACTGGCGTCGACGACCGTGCGACGAGCCATCCGAGCGCGATGCACCACACCACGCCGACGGTCATGTACCGCTCCGTGGCATCGGTCTCGATGCCGCCCGCCAGCAGCACGCGGGCCGCGAGCGCGACGCCGAGCACTCCGAGCGCGAAGGCGAACGGATGCCGCCGCTCCACCCGGTCGACCAGCGGCACCGCGAACACCGCGGCGAGCGCCGCCATCGACCACACGACCGCCTCGAGGAACCAGAACTGCCACTGCGTGCTCCACGACTCGGCGCCGAGGAAGTTGTTCACGAGCAGCGCCGTGGTCGGCGCGTAGCCGCCGGCGATGAGGCCGACCGCGCCGATCCAGAGCGCCGCGGGCACGACGACCTGGGCGGTGCTCTTCAGCAGCCCGGACACCCTTCGCCGGCCGGTCACGTCGGCGAGCTGGAAGCGCGCGAGGTTGTAGCCGGCGACGGCGAGGAGCAGGTGGGCTCCGCCCTGCACGCCGAAGAGGTTGGCGTGGGTGCCGACGATCAACACGATGGCGAGCGCGCGCAGCACCGCGGGGGTCTCCAGCCGCGGCATCCGTCGACGGCGGCGCGCGGCCGACGCGGCAGGTGCGGCCGGTGCGGTGCCGGTGGTCGGAGTTTCGGATGTCGCGGTGCCGGCAGCGGTGCCGGCGGTCGGAGCGTCGGATGTCGCGGTGCCGGCGAGTTCTCGGATCGACATGCTCGGCCACTTCCGCGGCAGCTCGCCGAGCAGTTCCTCGAGTCGGAGCGAGACCTCGACGTAGCTGAGCGAGTCGCCGCCGAGTCCGGCGAACGAGCTGTCGGGCGCCGCGTCGGGCCGGCCGAGGAGCTCTGCGTAGAGCGCACGGATCGTGTCGGGGGTCATGGACGTGGGACCCGTGCCGTTCCGGGATGCCTCGGCCGCGGCATCCGTCGCCGTGCTCAGTGCCGCCTGGTCGAGGAGCTCGGCGTGGCGACGGAGCGCCGCGGTGTCGGGCTTGCCGCTCGAGGTGCGCGGGAACTCCGCGACGGCGTGCACCCGGATCGCGTGCGCCGGCAACCCGAACAGCGCCATCGCGCGGTCGCGCGCGCCCGCGGCGAGACGCTCGGCGAGCACGAACAGCAGCAGCCGCTCGTCGGAGCTCACCGCGCGCACCTCGTGCCCCTCATCGGCGAGGAGCCGCTCAACCCGGTCGAGGTCGAGGCGCAGGCCGAAGATCTTCGCGAATCGGTTGCTGCGGCCGACGATCTCGTAGAGGCCGTCATCGCGTCGGCGCGCGAGGTCGCCGGTGCGGAGCTCGTCGACCTCGCGGCCGCGCGCGAAGTCGGCCGGGTGCTCGGCGTAGCCCAGCATCACGTTGGGTCCCTCGTAGACGAGCTCGCCGACGTCTTCACCGGCGGGCGCGTCGATCGTGAACCTGCCGCCCGGGATGGGGATGCCGATGGCGCCCGCGGATGCCTCGGCCAGCCGCGGCGGGAGGTAGGCCATGCGGGCCGTCGCCTCGGTCTGGCCGTACATGATGATGAAGTCGAAGTGGCGCTCGCGGCCGAGCCGCGCGAACCGGCGCGCACGCTCGGGGTCGAGCCGGCCGCCCGCCTGGGTGATGTAGCGCAGGTCGGGCAGGTGCCGGTCGGCGAATCCAGTCGCCTCGAGCAGCTCGAACGTATACGGGACCCCCGCGAACGAGGTGGCGCCCGACGCGGCGAACTCGCGCCAGAACCCGTCGTCGACCACCGAACGCTCGGTGAGCACGACGCTGCCCCCCGTGACGAGGTGGCTGTTGATCACCGAGAGCCCGTAGCAGTAGTGCAGCGGGAGCGTGGTGATCGCCCGGTCGCCCACGCCGAGGTTGAGGTAGTCGCCTATCGCGACGGCGTTGCTCAGGATGTTCTCGTGCGAGAGCCGCACGAGCTTCGGCGACCCCGTCGACCCCGAGGTGCTCGCGAGCATCGCGAGCGCTGGGTGCAGGTCGTGCCTCGTGCCGGCGCGGCGTTCGTCGAGGCGCCATGTGGTGACGGATGCCGCGGGGTCGGATGCCGCGGGGTCGGATGCCGCGGGGTCGGATGCCGCGGGGTCGGATGCCGCGGGGTCGGATGCCGCGGGGTCGGATGCCGCGGGGTCGGCGCCGCCGCTCGCGGCCACGACGTCGGGGTCGAACCGCTCGATGAGCACGCGGCGGTGCTCGGCCGAGCGAGCCGCGTCGCCGTCGACGAACAGCACCGGGTGTCCGCCCTCGAGCGCCGCGAGGTAGGTGACCACCGGCTCGATCGCGTTGGCCCCCTCGATCATGACGAGTCGGCGCGTCGTGCCGAGCTCGGCGCGCCGGGCGTCGACGCGATCCCGGACCTCGCCGTAGCTGTGGCCGCGCCCGTCGGCGACGAGCGCGACGTCGTCGGGCCTGCCGCGCAGGAGCTGCAGGTGAGTCGTCTCGGGTGAGCGAGTGGGCACGGGCGTGACTCCAGGAATGTCGGGGATAGCTCAGATTCGCTCACGTTAGCTTAGCCTCACCAAACTCCGATGGACGCCACATGACGACTCCCGGGGGGCGTAGCGTGGAGTCCGTGCTCACTCCTCCCGCCCCCGAGAAGCGACCGATCGAACGCGTGCACCACGGCGACGTCCACGTCGACGATTACGAATGGCTCCGCGCGAAGGACGACCCGGCGGTCATCGCCCACCTGCACGAGGAGAACGCCTACACGAAGGCGCGCACCGAGCACCTGAGCCTCCTCCAGGAGCAGCTCTTCGAGGAGATCCGGACCCGAACCAAGGAGACCGACCTCAGCGTGCCCACCCGCGAGGGCGACTGGTGGTACTACACGCGCACCGTCGAGGGCGAGCAGTACGGCATCCACTGCCGCGCGCCGATCGCGGGGCCCGACGACTGGGAGCCGCCGGTGACGACCGCGGTCCCCGAGCCTGTCGAAGGGACCACCGAGCCCGGTCTCGCTTCGACGGGCTCAGCGAGCCATGCCACCCTGCCCGGCGAGCAGGTGCTCCTCGACGACAACGTCGAGGCCAAGGGCCATGAGTACTACTCGCTCGGCAGCTTCGACATCACTGCCGACGGAACCACCATGCTCTACGCGACCGACATCGAGGGCGACGAGCGCTACACGATCCGGCTCCGCGCGATCGACGACTCGGGCCGCGAGTACGACGACGTCATCGCGGGCACCGCCGCGGGCGCGGTGTTCGACCCCAGCGGGCGGTACCTCTTCTATGCGACCGTCGACGAGTCGTGGCGGCCCGACACGATCTGGCGCCACGAGGTCGGCACCGCGGCATCCGACGACGTCTCGGTCTTCGCCGAGCCCGACGAGCGGTTCTGGCTCGGGGTCGGACTCACCCGCAGCCGCCGGTACCTCATGATCGAGGCGGGCTCGAACGTGACGACCGAGACCTGGCTGCTCGACGCCGACGACCCGGCCGGCGAGTTCCGCGTCGTGTGGCCGCGGAAGGACGGCGTCGAGTACGACGTCGAGCACGTGGTCGCCGGCGGCAGGGACCGCCTGCTCATCGTGCACAACGACGACGCGGTGAACTTCGAGCTCGTGAGCGTCGCGGCATCCGACCCGCAAGGACCCAGGCGGATGCTCCTGCCGCACGACCCCGATGTGCGGCTCGAGGGCGTCGACGCATTCCGCGACTTCGTCGCCGTCGAGTACCGACGCGAGGGCCTGCCTCGCGTCGCGATCGCGACCCTTCGACCGGCTCAGGGACCGGATGGGTCGCTGAGCTCGTCGAAGCGCACGCCCGACGACACGCTGCACGAGCTGCCGTTCGACGAGGCGCTGTTCTCGGTCGGCGTCGGCGGGAACCCGTCGTGGGAGCAGCCGATGCTGCGCGTCGGGTACTCGAGCTTCGTGACGCCGACGACCGTGTACGACGTGGTGGTCGCGACGGGCGAGCGACGCCTGCGCAAGCGCCAGCCCGTGCTCGGCGACTACGACGCGACGCGGTACGCGCAGCGGCGGGAGTGGGCGATGGCCGACGACGGCACCCGTATCCCGGTGTCGCTCGTGTACCGGCACGACCTCGTCGACCTCGGCACGCCCGCGCCAACCCTCTTGTACGGTTACGGGTCGTACGAGCACTCGATCGACCCGGCGTTCGGCATCCCGCGCCTGTCGCTGCTCGACCGCGGCATGATCTTCGCCGTCGCGCACGTGCGCGGTGGGGGCGAGATGGGCCGGCTCTGGTACGAGCACGGCAAGAAGCTCGACAAGCGCAACACGTTCACCGACTTCGTCGCGGTCGCGCGGCATCTCATCGACAACGACATCACCGCGCCCGACCGGCTCGTCGCGCAGGGCGGCAGCGCGGGCGGGCTGCTCGTCGGCGCGGTCGCGAACCTCGCCCCGCGCCACTTCTCGGGGTTCCTCGCCGAGGTGCCGTTCGTCGACCCGCTCACGTCCATCCTCGACCCGTCGCTGCCGCTCACCGTGATCGAGTGGGACGAGTGGGGCAACCCCCTCGACGACGCTGAGGTGTACGCCTACATGAAGTCGTACTCCCCCATCGAGAACGTGCACGACGGCTCCCACGGCGGCCGGCACTACCCGCCGATCCTCGCCGTGACCTCGCTGAACGACACGCGCGTGCTCTACGTGGAGCCGGCGAAGTGGGTGGCACGCCTGCGCGACGCCGGAGCCGATCCGCTGCTCAAGGTCGAGATGGCGGCCGGGCACGGCGGGGTGTCGGGCCGGTACGCGGCGTGGCGCGAGCGCGCGTTCGCCTATGCGTGGGTGATCGACGCGGCGAAGGCGCACCCGAGCGGAGAGTGAGACGAGCGCGCGGATGCCGCGGCATCCGCTCGGCTCAGGCCGCCGTCACCGCACTACGTCGTAGGTGATGTGGGTGGCAAGCTCGTTGCTGAGCACGTCGACCGGCTTCAGCGCGAGGTCGTCGAGGCCATCGAAGAGTCGCTCACCCGCGCCGAGGGTGATCGGCGAGATGCTGAGGATGATGCGGTCGATGCGACCGGCGGCCAGGTACTGGCGCACCGTGCTCGCCCCACCCGCGACGGAGACCCGGCCGCTGCCGGCGGCAGCCCTCGCCTGCGCGAGCGCATCGTCGATCCCAGTGGTGACGAAGTGGAACGTGGTGCCGCCCTGCATGGCGACCGGGTCGCGCGGATGGTGCGTGAGCACGAACACGGGCCCGTGATAGGGCGGATCGTCGCCCCACCACCCGTTCCACGCGTCGTCGGGCCAGTCGCCGCGGATGGGACCGAACATGTTGCGCCCCATGATGTACGCGCGTGGCGCGAGGATCTGGTCGACGATCGACTGATTCGCCTCGCGCTGTTTGAACATCCAGTCGTGCAGGCGCTCGCCGCCCTCGCCCAGCGGATCCTCGAGCGACTGGTTCGCCCCGGCGACGAAGCCGTCGAGGGAGATGGACAGGTTGGCCGTGACGAGACCGTCGTTGAACGTCATGCGCTGCACCCTACGCCGCCCCTCCGACGGCGGCACACATCGCAAACGAGCGGATGCTGCGGCATCCGGTTCCCGGTCGCCCGGCTGCGCTACGCCGCCTCGTCCGGGCTGGGTAGCCTGGCGGGATCGGAACCTCAAGTTCCACGAGTACACGCGTAAGCGTCCGACGAAGAACGTGCAGGCTCTGCTCGACCACGAGGCCGACACACGAGGCATCGAAGACGGCGGAATCCGTATTACACGTAGTACAGTCGAGGGAAGGAGGAATCCGATGGCATCCGTTCGTTTGAACCCCGCGCAGGAAGCGGCCCTCGATCGACTCGCCGCTGAGACAGGGCGCACCAAGAGCTACTACGTCAAAGAGGCCCTCGACCGCTACCTGGAGGATCGCGCCGACTACCTCCTTGCGCTCGCGGTGCTCGAGAGAGACGAGCGCCGGCTGAGCGCCGACGAGGTCAGGCGCGAACTTGGCCTATAGCGTCGAGTACACCGAGACCGCACTCAAGCAACTCCGCAAACTCGACCGGCAGGTCGCGCGGCGCATTGTCGGCTACCTTGACGATGTCGCCGGCCTCGAGGAACCCCGTGATCGCGGCAAAGGACTGGTCGGCGACCGCGTCCGTATCTGGCGGTATCGCGTCGGCGACTATCGGGTGCTCTGCGAGCTCATCGATTCCGAACTCGTGATCCTGGCCATCGCGATCGCCCACCGGCGCGAGATCTACGACGACTGAACGCCCGGCAGATCCCGCAGAAGACTGGGGCCGCGCGCCCGCCGTCGCAACTGGCCGAACAGCGACTGCACATTCCTGGAGAGCCGCGTACGCGGACGCCTTGCGCAACAGGGCCCGGCCATCTCATCATCCCGGCGCTCGTGTCGCCGCTGAGGTGTCGTGCTCCGTCTGGGCCCGCGCTCCGTCCGGGCCCATGCTCCGTCTGCGCCCGTGCTCCGTCTGTGCCCGTGCTCCGTCTGGGCCCGTGCTCCGTCTGTGCCCGTGCTCCGCCTGGGCCCGCCGATGTGAGGAGAACGACTTGAGCCCGCCGCAAGAATCGTCCTCGATTGTGCAGATCTCTTCGTTTGCGCAGATCAGCACCCCGTGAGCCATGCGGCACCCCCGCCGCCAGGGTTCGACGAGGCGGGTGACCTGCATGCAGACGCACGGATTCCGCGCTGAGCGAGCACCGTTTCGCATGTCGGAGGGCGCTGCAAGACTGTCCCGCATGTCTCTTCTCTCAGAACTGACCATGCAGGTTCCCGGCCGGGTGCACGGCCCCGGCGCAACCGAATACGACGCGGGCCGCACTGTCTTCGCGGGCATCGGCGAGCCCGAAGCAGTCGTCCGACCGCACACGGCCGAGGAGGTCGCGGTCGCCGTCCGGCTCGCGGCCGCGGCCGGTCTCCCGATCGCCGTGCGCAGCGGCGGGCACGGCCTCATGCCCATGCCCGACGGCGTGGTCATCGACCTGGCCGAGTTCACCTCGATCGACGTCGACGACGACGGTCTCGTGACCGTCGGCGGCGGCGCACGCTGGGGCGATGTCGCGGCCGCCCTCGCACCTCATGGGCTCGGCATCAGCTCGGGCGATACGAGCGATGTCGGCGTCGGAGGGCTGGCGCTCGGCGGCGGCATCGGCTGGCTCGTGCGAGGGCAGGGTCTCACCGTCGACCTGCTGCGCGAGGTCGAGCTCGTCACGGCGGCCGGCGACGTGCTGACGGTCAACGCCGACGAGAACCCCGACGTGTTCTGGGCGATTCGCGGCGGTGGCGGCAACTTCGGCGTTGCGACGCGGTTCGTCTTCCAGGCCTCCCGAGCCGACGGCCTCGTCGGCGGGCACGTGCGCTTCGACCAGTCCGACGTGCCCTCGGTGCTCCGCGCGTGGCGCGACGTCATGCGCACCGGCCCCGATGAGCTCAACTCGACCCTCCTGGTGCTCCCGCCGTTCGCTCCCGAGATACCCGCCGGCCCGCAGCTGGGCGTCGCCCTGCAGGGCGATGAGGCGCGGCTGCGCGAGCTGCTCGAGCCGTTGCTGTCGCTGCCATCGGTGACCGAGGTGTCGCTCGGTCCGGTCGCGTACGGCGACCTGCTCGAGGAAGCCCCGCCGGGCAAGCCGCCGTTCCTGTTCGTCGGCGGAAATGGCTTCGTGCCCGACCTCTCCGACGACGCGCTCGATGCCATCGCTGCGGCGTACGACCGGGACGTGCCGACGATGATCCTCCTCCGGGCGCTCGGCGGTGCCTTCTCGCGCGTCGGCCCCGACGCCACGGCGATCGCGCATCGCGACGCCGACGCGCTGCTCATCGTGAACGGGGTGCTGCCGCCGGATTCGGCACCCGAGCAGGTCGCCGCGGCGAAGGCCGGCAGCGATGCCGCCCTCGCCTTCACGAGCGGCACCTACGGCAACTTCGCGATGGAGCAGGGCGAGGAGGTCATCCGCTCGATGTACCCGTCGGCGACGCTCGATCGGCTGCGCCGCGTGAAGGCGCAGCTCGACCCGGGCAACGTGTTCCGGCAGAACCACAACATCACGCCGGCAGGCTGAACGGAGCGGCGACGGCCGGGGCGAACCGGCCGTCGCCGCGGGCGTGATCGGGCGGCGGCGCGAGCACGACCACGGGCGCGAGCACGTGCACGGGCGCGAGCGCGGGCACGGGCGCGGTCAGACCGACACGAGCGGCGCCGCGGCGGCGTCGAGGGCACCGGGAACCAGTCGGTAGTACGCCCAGGTGCCGCGCTTCGAGCGGGAGAGGAACCCCGCCTCGGTGAGGATCTTCAGGTGATGCGACACGGTGGGCTGGCTGAGGCCGATCGGCTCGATGAGGTCGCACACGCACGCCTCCTGGCCCTCGGATGCCGCGACGATCGACACGAGCCGCAGGCGCACCGGGTCGGCGAGTGCCCTCAGCCGACGCGCGAGGGCCTCGGCGTCGGCCGCGGTGATCGTCTCGCGGATGAGCGGTGCACAGCACGCGGCCGCCTCATCGCGGTTCACCAGGGTCAGGTCGGTCACGGTCACGAGACCAGCCTACCCGAATATTGACAATCATCGATATAGTGGCCACACTCGATATATCGACAAGCGTCAATGCACGAAGGACGAAACGCAGGAAGCACGAAGGAAACGATGACCCTCCTCGACATTTCCCCGCGAACGCAGCTCGCCCCCCGGCTGCAGGGGCTGCCCGTCGCCATCATCGGCGGCGGTCCGATCGGCCTCGCCACCGCCGCGAACCTCGCCGATCGCGGCATCGACTTCGTGCTGCTCGAAGCCGGCGACCGCGTCGGCGCCAGCATCGAGGAGTGGGGCCACATCCGCTTCTTCTCGCCGTGGCGGCACCTCGTCGACCCGGTGTCGCGCCGCCTCCTCGCCGACACCGGCTGGACCGAGCCGCCCGCCGACTCGCTGCCCACCGGCTCCGAGCTCGTGCGCGACTTCCTCGCGCCCCTCGGCGACCTCCCCGCCATTGCTGCTCGCACTCGGCTGGGCGTCACGGTGACCGATGTCACGCGCGAGGGCATGGACCGCACCCGCACGAAGGGTCGCGCACAGACGCCGTTCCTCCTGCGCACGCAGACGCCCGACGGTGTCGAGGAGCTCACCGCACGCGCGGTGGTCGACGCCTCGGGCACGTACCGCACGCCGAATCGCCTCGGCTCGTCGGGCCTCGATCCGCTGGGCCTGCCAGAAGTCGCCGACCTCGTCAGCCCCGCGATGCCCGACGTGCTGGGTCGCGATCGCGCGGCGTTCGTGGGCCGGCGCACCGTGGTCGTCGGCGCAGGCCACTCGGCTGCGAACACGCTGCTCGACCTCGTCGGCCTCTCCGCCGAGGCGCCGGGCACTCGCATCACCTGGGTCATCCGCAACGCCGGCGCCGATCGGGTCACAACATCGCCCGACGACGAACTGAAGGCGCGCGCGGCCATCGGCGCTCGGGTCGACGCTCTCGTCGCGTCCGGGCGCATCGAGCTCGTCGACCGATTCGAGATCGTGCGGCTCGCACGCACGGGCACCGGCGCCGCGGCATCCGGCGTTCGCATCACCGGACGCCGCGGCGATGCACTCGAGACCATCGACACCGACCGCATCGTGAACGCCACGGGCTTCCGCCCGAACCTCGAGATGCTGCGCGAGGTCCGCCTCGAGCTCGACGACATCGTCGAGGCGTCGAAGCGGCTCGCCCCGCTCATCGACCCCAATGTGCACACGTGCGGCACGGTCGAGCCGCACGGGTTCGCCGAGCTCACCCAGCCCGAGCGCGACTTCTTCATCGTGGGTATGAAGAGCTACGGCCGCGCGCCGACGTTCCTGCTCGCCACCGGCTATGAGCAGGTGCGGTCGATCTCGGCGTGGCTCGCCGGCGACGAGGCGTCGGCACGCAACGTCGAGCTCGTCCTCCCGGCCACGGGCGTGTGCGGGACGGATGCCGCGAGCGCCTCGGGTTCCGGCTGCTGCTAGAGCCCGATCCACGATCGATCTGGCCGCCGGATGCGGCGAGGTCAGGGGTCCTGAGAAGCTATCGAAGCGATCGCGCGCGGCTATGGTGATCACATGGGAGACGAGGACGACTCCGCACGGCAGGCTGACAGGATCGCGAGTGAACCCGAGCCGTCCTACCAGGCGCTTCTGCCGAACTTCGACAAGGTGACACGCTCGACGTTCGCGAAGGGTACGGTCAGCCGGCGGCGAGTCAACCATGCACTGCTCGTTCTCGCGCTCATTCCGCTGGCTGCGTTGGCGGTGATCTTGGTGCTGCAGTCGATGAACGGATAAGCCCCGAGTCGGGGTTCGAGCAGTCGCGTGCAGGTCGTGGGGCCACGAATAGACTTGCGTCTATGGATGGGATCGAGGCGGCCCGCGGCGTCCGGGTGCTCACCGATCCCACGCGCCTGCGCATCCTCCGACTCATCACCGACAGCCCTGACGGCCGCGCGCTCGTCGGCCGGCTCGCCGCCGCGCTCGACCTGCGGCAGCCGACCGTGAGCCACCACGTGAGGACACTCCTCGACGAAGGCGTGGTGAAGCGGGCACCCGAGGGCCGCCTGGTCTGGTACTCGATCACGCCCGATGCGGTCGATCGGGTGAACGAGCTGCTGCGGACGGATGCCGCGGAGCGCGTGCCTGACGAGGTGCTCGCGCGCGTGGCATCCGACCTGTCCGCGAGGTTCGCCGGGGTGTTCTCGCCCGAGACCGTCGAGCGATACGTGCGCGAGAGTCACGAGTTGCTCGCCGAGCGCGCGGCGATCACCCGACAGCTGCCGTCGCGCACGTCGTCGTTCGCGGCCGACCGGCTCGCGGCGCTCGCGCGCGCGGAGGCCCCGCCCGGTGCGGAACCTCCCGAGGTGCTCTTCGTGTGCGTGCAGAACGCGGGGCGTTCCCAGATCGCGGCCGCGATCCTCCGTCACCTGGCGGGCGATCGAGTGCGAGTGCGCACAGCAGGCTCTGAGCCGGCGGCCGCCGTGAAGTCGACGATCGTGCAGGCGCTCGACGAGATCGGCGTGCCGGTCGGCGGTGAGTTCCCGAAACCGCTCACCGACGAGGTGGTGCGCGCCGCCGACGTCGTGATCACGATGGGCTGCGGCGACGCGTGCCCGGTCTACCCGGGTCGCCGCTACCTCGACTGGGAGCTGGAGGATCCGGCGGGCCTGCCGCTCAGCCGCGTCCGCGAGATCCGTGACGACATCGAGGGGCGCGTGCGCGTCCTGCTCGGGGAGCTCGACGCGAACGCCGCGTGAACGGTCGCGCCCGCGGCATCCGTTCACCCTTCAGACCGGCTCGCCGCGAGCGCGGTCCGTCACGGATGTCGCGCGTGCGACTTCGCCGCTCGAGTCGCCTCAGCGACTGAGCCGGTAGAACACGAACGGGATCGCCGACACCAGACAGCTGACGGCGGGTACGAGCGTGAGCGACACGAAGACGGTCCATTGCATCTCCGGGGTCACTGTCGCACCGGCCTCGTAACCGGCTAGGACGATGAACATGCCGAAGACGAGCACCGCCAGGGCGGCCATGATCTTGGACACGAACGTGAGGCTCGAGAACGAGATGCCGTCGTTGCGCATCCCGGTGCGGTGCTCGATGTCGTCCACGGCGTCGGCGATCATCGTCGCCTGCACCACGAGGAAGATGCCGAGGGTCATCCCGGTGAGGAAGATGAACACCATCAGCACGGCGATGTTCTCGAACCCGGCGAAGAACATCGCCACGAACAGCACCGCGCCGATCACGGAGCTGCTGATCGCGAGGGTCTTCGCCGACATGCGCGTGAGCAGCAGCGGCGTGAGGAACGATGCCAGCACCATGCCGATGATGATCGCCGCGCCGATGAGGGTGAACGCGCCCTCGTTGTCGTACGCGATGACGACGAACACCGCGCCGCCGGCCTGCACGATGTAGCGGCCGAAGCCGAGCACCGACCCGATCAGCACCATGAGCAGCGGCGTGTTCCGCAGCAGCGTGCCGAACAGCTGCCGGAACGTGAGGCGCTTCTGCACTCCGGGGCCGTACCGCTCGCGCGTGTTGGTGAACGCCAGCAGGAACAGTCCCATGCCCAGGATCGAGGCGGCGCCCACCGCCAGCGACCATCCGGTGCCGGTGGTCTGGTCGTCCGAACTGAGCAGAAGGGCGAGCCACGGCATCCCGAGCGTCGCCAGACCAAGCGCGATCCCGCCGAACGCGCGCACGTTGGAGATCACGCGCATGCGGTACTCGGGCTCGGCGAACGCCGATCCGATGAGCCCCCAGAACGGAACGTCGCATACCGTGTAGGCGATGCCCCACAAGAAGTAGCAGACGGCGAAGAAGACGAGCTTGCCCGTCTCGGACACATCCGGCACGGTGAACAACAGCGTCGACAGCACCCCGACCGGCACGGCGGAGAAGAGGGTGTACGGCCGCAGCTTGCCCCAGCGTGTGCGGGTCATGTCGATGAGGCTGCCCATCACCGGGTCATCGATCGCGTCGAAGATCTTCGCGGCTGCGATCACGGCGGTCACCACCGCCATGCCCTGGGTGCTGATGCGGGCGTGCTGCAGCAGGTAGACGAGCATGAATGTCGTGACCGTCGTGAGGACGAGGTTCTGACCGAACCCTGCCACGACGATCGAGATCCGCTGCGTGCGGCGGCTTGGGATCCTCGCTTCGGTGGCGGCGACGCTCATGTGCGTTCCAGCAGGATCGTCTTGATCTCGAACGGGCGGAAGCTCAGCTGCGCGAGATCCGCCGAACCGAGGCGTCGCTCGATGAGGTCGGTTTCGACAGCGCGCGCATGCGGGATGCCGGTGCGCAGCGCCATCCGGGTCGGCAGCCCGAGGCTCTCGTACAGCCGCACGATCACGCCCGAGCCGTCCTCGGCAGGTTTGATCGTCTCGACCACCACGCCCGGGTCGCCGGCCGAAACGGCGTCGTCGAAGACCACGCCGTCGGCGAGCAGCAGCGGATTGTTCAGGCGGTAGGCCTCGCGCACGACGGCGGCCAGATCGTCGGGCGCGAAGGGCATGAACGCGTACGTGAACTCGTGGGTGCCCCGGTCGGCGGTCTTGTCGGGGAACATCGGCGCCCGCAGCAGGTTGAGGCTGATGAGCCCGTTCTTCGCCCGATGCCCGTACTTGGAATCATTGAGAAGGGCGAAGCCACCGGTACCCGCCACCGTCGCGATCCATTTGTGGGCGCAGATCTCGAACTGCGCCTTCTCCATGGCGTCACGCTCAGTCGTCGGGCGTGCGATATGCCCGAACTGGATCTCGCACAGCGCCTCGGCGCCGTAGTGACGCGGGCGGAACTCGGCGCGCAGCATGCGGTGGCGCTCGCGCCAGTCGGCGTGCGTCTCGAACCGGATGACGGGACTGCCCGCCTCGAGCACGATGCGCTGATGCACGGTGACCTTCGCCGCGCGGTACTCGTGGTGGCGGATCACGAACGGCCCGTCGATCGACGTGCGGTGGGAGGTGACCGCGAGCACCCTTGGCTTCGTGTCGACGTAGCCGGGATCGATGTCCCACGCGTCCCACGGGAACTGGAGGGGGTCTCTGTACACTGCGAGGCGGTTGAAGTCGCCGGCCACGTGCTCGGTGCCTGCGGCGTCGACGCACGAAACGAGCTCGCCGGTGGTGTCGAAGCGCACCGTGAGCAGGCCGTTCGAGATCGCATCGGCGGTGTGCGACAGGTCGGGGAACGTGCCGGCCGGCTGCAGGCGGGCGGCCGCGTACGGGCCGACGTCGGCCGAGCACCACCGTCCGTCGACGCGGACGTGGTCATGCCGGCGGAATGAGGTGAGGTTGATCGCCGACGGGCCCGCGTCGCCGCGGGGCAGGTCGGCCGTCAGTCGCGCACCGAGACGGTCGAGCTCCTGTTCGACCTCGGCGTACGACTCGCGCGTTTCGCGGTTGACGCGCTCGATCGACGAGCCGGGAAGGATGTCGTGGAACTGGTTCAGCAGCACGTCGCGCCACAGCGGCTCGAGCTCGGCGTTCACGTCGGCGCCCGCCAGGGCGGCGAGCGCCTCGACCTCGTGCAGCTTGCGTTCGGCGATGCGGTTGTGCCGCTTGGTGTGGCCGATCGTGGTGTACGTACCCTGATGGGCTTCCAGGTAGAGCTCGCCGGAGTGCCGCTGGGGGATGTCGCGCTGCTCGAGAGCGCGGAAGAAGGCGGATGCCGCGGACTTCTCCACCTTCGGAAGCCCACGCAGCGACCCCTCGCGCCGCAGCAGCTCGTGGTGCACCTCGCCGGGTCCGCCTCCGCCGTCGCCGGCGCCGTACACCAGCAGTGCCGTCCCCAGGTCGCGCTCGGGGTACTGGTCGATGCCCTTCAGCAGGCCGTCGGCCGCGGCGCGGCTGTTGTAGTCGCCCTCCGGCGGCATGTGGACGAGCACCGAAGACCCGTCGATGCCCTCCCAGTGGAACGTGCCGTGCGGGAACATGTTGACGCGGTTCCACGACAGCTTGATGGTCTGGAGCCAGTCCATGCCGCAGCCGCGGAGGATCTGGGGGAGGTTGCCGCTGTAGCCGAAGGTGTCGGGAAGCCAGCACAGCCGCAGGTCCTCGTCGTCGAGTCCGAACTCGTCCTTCAGGAATCGTCTGCCGACCAGAGCCTGGCGGATCAGCGATTCTCCGTTGGGCAGATTCGTGTCCGGTTCGACCCAGAACGAGCCCTGCAATTCGATGCGGCCCTTCGCCACGGCATCCTTCACCCGCTCGAACAGCTCTGGATGCCGCTCCTTCGTCCACTGCAGCTGCTGCGGCTGGCTCGTTCCGTAGATGAAGTCGTCGTGGCGGTCGATAGAGTCCAGCGCCTTGACGAACGTGCGTGCAGCCTTGCGTTTGGTCTCGCGGATGGGCCATACCCACGCCATGTCGAGGTGGCCGTGCCCGACGGCGCTGTACGTGAACGTGCTCGTGGAGGGCTGCGAGAGCTCTTCCGCAAGATGCGCGCGGGCGGCTCGCGTGTCTCCCTCGGCGAAACGGGAGTACGCCTCGCCGAGCGCGGCGTGCAGGTCGGCCGCGAGCCGGGAATCATCGGTCGACTCGGCCAGGACGAACAGCGCGAGGTAGTCGTAGTAGAGCCCGAACGCGTCGTCGTCGCGCTCGGCGAGGTGGGCACCGAAGTACACGCCGCGCCCGACGCCGAGGAACAGGAATCCGTTGAATGCGACGTCGGCGTAGATGTCCACGCGGGCGGTCGACAGGTCGGCGTGGGGGACCGGCCGGAACCGTCCGCCGCTGTGTGGCAGATCGCCCTGGATCCACACCGTGCTGATCGAGTCGAGCATCGTCCCGTCGGGGGAATAGACGAGTCCCTCGCCGCGGATGCCGAGCATGACGACGGGATCTGCAGTCTGCGCCGGCACGTCGCCCGTGATGTGCAGCCACGCGCATTCGAGCGGCCGGCCGAAGCGGGCGCCGGCACGGATCGGCAGGAATGCGCCATGGTCGAGATCGGCGAAGGGGATCGGCTCGGGCGAGCGGACGACCTCGGCGCGGAGGTCGACGATTCTGCGGTAGACGCGGCTGCGGATCGCGCGCAGCCGCCGGCCGTGGAACGGATGCTTGTCGACCAGCCCCGGCAACGTCGCCAGCACCTCGAGCATGCGACCTCCCGCCGGCGCGCGGCATCCCGTTGGCGCCCGTGACAAGCCTACGTGCCAGTGCCGAACCTCGGGGGTGGACGTGAACAGCACGTGAATCGGGCAGCCCGGGGCATCCGCTCGCTCCACTATCGATAGATGCCGGCCTATGCTTTCAGGATGAGAACGAGGAACCATGTCTGAGAGGCCCACCGTGTTGTTCGTCTGCGTGCACAACGCGGGCCGGTCGCAGATGGCTGCCGGCTACCTGCGCGACCTTGCGGGTGACCGCGTCGAGGTACTCTCGGCCGGGTCCACGCCTGCGGACCAGATCAATCCGGTCGCGATCGAGGCGATGGCCGAGGAGGGCATCGACATCACGGGCCACACGCCGAAGATCCTCACGGTCGACGCCGTGAGGGAGTCCGACGTCGTGATCACGATGGGATGCGGCGACGCGTGCCCGATCTTCCCGGGCAGGCGCTACGAGGACTGGGAACTCGAAGACCCCGCGGGGAAAGACCTCGTGACCGTGCGTCGCGTGCGTGACGAGATCCGCGGACGGATCGAGGCTCTGATCGAGAGCCTCGCCGCGGGCTGACGTCGCATCGTCGGCCATCTTGACGAAGTCGCCGACCTCGATGATCCGCGCGATCGCGGCAGGGGGCGGCCCGTCGGCGACCGCGCCGGCATCTGGCGGTACCGCGTCGGCGACTCTCGAGTGTCCTGCGAGCTCAACGATTCCGAACCCGTGATCCTCGCCGTCGCGGTCGCCACCGACGCGAGATCTACGACGACTGACCAACCCTCGATTCGAGGCGTCTTCGTCTGGGGGCCGGGTCCGCCTCAGCCGCCCCAGCTGCCGAACGCGTCGTCGAGCTCGTCGCGCTCCTCACGGCGGCGAACGACCTCGAGCAGGTCGCGCTCCAGGTCGAGCGAGAGCACGCGCATCCGCTCGTCGCGCTCGCGGAGATAGGCCTCGTCGACCTCGATCTCGGGCCATTCGCGATCGAGTCGCGCGTCGATCTCGCGCGCGACCTCGATCCACGCGGCGTCGCGGGCGCCTTCGGCGAGCGAGCCGAGGTACTCCTCGTCGCCACGGAGCTCGGTGAGGCGCTTCGCCACCGCTTCGTTCACTTGTTCGCGCAGGCGCAGGTTCCGGGCATCCGCCCGACGGTAGTCGTGCTCGCTCGCGGCGCGCCCGTCGCGTCGGGAGGCGTTCTCGCGCTCAGCCGCCGACCATTCCGCCACCTCGTCGATCTGCTGCACCAGCTCGTAGAGCACTTCGCGGGCCTCTGCAGCCGCCCGCTCGACGTCGAACGGTTCGTCACCGCGAAGCGCCCTGACGATGAGGCGGTTCTTCAGCGCCATGCGCGCCGCAGACTCCGCTACGAGCAGCCCCTCGGCGAACGACTCCGAGAACGTGAGCGGTGCCACCTCGGGCAGGGCGGCGCGGTCGAACGGCGCGAACTTCTCGCGCTTGCCTCTCCGCCACCGCCAGATGCGCATCGCCTGCTCGTCCGCCTCTCGCCCCGAACGCCCGGGTCCGCCGCGATGCGGCAGCCGGACCGAGCCTATCGCGGGCTCCGGCCCTCCGGTCGTGTCTGGGAACGGGCGTAACCTCCACATATGGAACACGCAGGGGTCGACGGATGCCGCTGCAGCATCCGACCCCCCGCCGCTCCGGGGGGGGGGGGGGCCCTAGACCCCCCCCCGCCCCC
>NZ_JBHXMP010000011.1:18165-129455 GCF_042720415.1 Agromyces sp. NPDC058484
CCGCTGCAGCATCCTCCTCGACGACGATCGTGCGTGCGCGGCATCCGTCGACCCCGGCGCGCCCCTGAATCTCTGCGCCGAGCACCTGCTCGTCGCCCACGATTGGGTCGCGCGCACGGTCGGCGTCACCGACCTGCTGCCGAGCCCGTGCATCGCGTGCGGCTCGAGGGTCGGCGTTCGCTACCCGTCGGGATGGATCTGCGCCGAGTGCGAGTGGCGGGTCGGCGACGTGCCCGACGACGAGCTCGAGCGCCCGGTGGTCGAGGTCGTCTACTACATCCGCTTCCGCGACCAGATCAAGATCGGCACGTCGGCGAATCCGCGACTGCGCCTCGTCAGGCTGCCGCACGACGAACTGCTCGCGTTCGAACGCGGCGGACGCGCGCTCGAACAACGCCGGCACGCGCAGTTCGTCGCGCACCGGTTCCCGGGAACGGAGTGGTTCGCCGTGCACGACGCACTGCTCGCGCACATCGCGGAGCTTCGCGCCGGGATCGACGACCCGTGGGCGGAGTACGGCCGGTGGATGAGCCGCCGGCTCGCGCTGCGGGGGTGAGGCCGGGAGAGCGAGCCCTCCGGGGGCCGTCAGGCCCGGCCCCGTCGTCAGCTTTCGGGATCGAACCCTTCGATGCGCCCGTCGGCCGAGGCGTACTTCACGATGAGGCTGCAGTCCTTGCCGCCGTAGCCCTCGTCGATGAGCCGCTCGAACTGGTCGAGCGCGATGCGCGCCGCGGGCAGGTGCAGGCGTGCATCCTCCCCCGCGGCGAGCGCGAACGAGAGGTCCTTCTCGGCGAGCACGGTCGTGAACGTGGCGTCGAAGTTGCGGTTCGCGGGGCTGGTCTCCACCACTCCCGGCACCGGATACCAGATGCGCAGCGGCCAGGAGTCGCCCGACGAGACGGATGCCACCTCGAAGAACCTCTTGGCGTCGAGTCCGAGCTTCGCGGCGAGCTGCGACCCCTCGGCGAGGCCGAGCAGCGACACGAACAGCATGAGGTTGTTCGCGAGCTTCGCGGCGATGCCCATCGTGGGACCACCGACCGCGAACACGTGCCCGGCCATCGGCTCCACGAGGGCGGATGCCTCGTCGACGTCCGCCTGCTCGCCGCCGAGCATGAACGTGAGGCTTCCCGCGGTGGCGCCCGCGATGCCGCCCGAGACCGGGGCGTCGACGAACCGGAACCCCCGTTCGACGGATGCCTCGTGGCAGTAGCGCGAGGTCTCGACATCCACCGTCGACGTGTCGAGGAGCAGCGCCGACGTCGGCGCGGTCGCCCACACGCCGCCCTCGCCGCCCAGCACCTCGCGCACGTGCTCGCCGCGCGGCAGCGACGTGAACACCGCATCGGCGCCGGCCACGGCCTCGGCGATGGTGCCGACCACGGCGACCCCGCGCGACGCCGCCGCGGCCCGGCACGCCTCATCGGGGTCGACGCCCCGCACCTCGTGCCCCGCCGCGACGAGGTTGCCCGACATGGGCCCGCCCATGTGGCCCAGACCGATCCACGCGATGACCGCCATGGCCCCTCCCGACGTCGTCGGCGCGAAGCGCGCTCCGTGCGGACGCCCGAACGAGCGCCCGCGCTTCCACGATACGGACGCGGCATCCGCGCGGCAACGGAGCGAGCGGATGCCTCACTACACCATTCCCTGTGCGGTCTGTTCGAGGACGCTCTTCGGACGATCGCGCTGCGTCGCGATGGCCGTGCCGGCCGCGCCGCAGACGATCGCGATCTGGCGAGCGCGATCGCGAGCGGTCCGAGGAACTCGATCGTCGCGGCGATGCCGAGGCCGAGCAGGTGTCGCGAGGAAGGGCGCCCGTTGTACAGGACGAGCGGCCACATGGCCTCGTATGCGAGGCCATGACCGCTCTGGTCCTGCGATAGTGGCCACGCGCCAGCCGGCAATCCGCGCGACCTCTCGGCTCACGGCCGACTCGTCCACCCGTTCGCTCAGCCCGCGAGCTGCTCCCGGAACGCGGGCGGCCCGTCGGGCACGGCCCGAGCGGATGCCGCGGCGGCCACGAACCCGTCGGGCCGCACGAGGTAGACGAGGCCCGGGTCGAGCCGGCCGTACGGGTCGGCCGGGAAGGCGTGCGCCTCGAGCCCGAGCGAGTCGGCGATCCGCCGCACCTCCGGCGCGTAACCGCCATAGCCGTGCACCTGCCAGGTCATCGAGCGGAGCACGCCGTAGTTGCCGCCCGTCCACGGGAGGCGGCGGCCCACGACGGGGTCGCGTCGCGACGAGGCGCGCGGCGACATCCGGTAGTGGATGCGCGTCTGCGAGAGGTAGCCGAACACGCGACCGCCGACGAGGCGGGGCAGCAGCCGCACCCAGATCGGCCCGATGAGCGGAAGGATGCGGCCGCGCAGCAGGCGCGCGATCCGCGACTCCGACGTGACGTTCGCGAAGAGGCGGTCGGTGGTCGCGACGAGGGTCCTGCCGACCGGTCGTCGTTCCGCCTCGTAGCGGTCGAGCCGACGGTCGGGCATGCCGCCGACGAGCACGTCGGCGAGCGCGCACGCGAGGTTGTGCGCCTCCTGCAGCCCGGTGTTCATGCCCTGCGCGCCGACCGGCGAGTGGATGTGCGCCGCGTCGCCGACGAGGAAGCACGGCCCATCCCGGAACCGCGCGGCCAGCCGGTGGTGCACGCGGTACGTCGTGAACCACGTGGCCTCGCCGTACTCGACGCCGAACTCGCGCCGCACGAGCGCGCGCACGTTCGCCTCCTCGAGCGTGCCGCCGGCGTCGAGGTCGCGATCGCGCACGATCCCGAGCAGGCGCATCCGGGTGCCGCCCATCGGGAAGGCGAGCAGGAAATGCTCGGTCGTGAACCGCAGGTTGATCGCGTCCTCGGCGAGGCCCGTCACGTCCGCGGCATCCGCGATATAGAAGGTGAACGCGTTCGTGATGCCCTCGAACGGGATGCCGAGTGCCTCGCGCACCGGTGAGTGCGACCCATCGGCGCCCACGCAGTAGCGGGCGCGCACGATCACCTCGCCGTCGGGGCCCGAGAGGGTCGCGGTGACGGGTGCCGCGGTGCCGGATGCCTCGGTGCCGGGTGCCGCGGTGCCGGGTGCCGCGGTGCCGGATGCCTCGGTGCCGGATGCCGCGGTGACGGATGCCGCGGTGCCGGGTGCCGCGGGCTCGACCTCGAGTCGCTCGAGCGCGTGTCCCCACCGCACGGGTCGGCCGAGCTCGGCGAGCGTGTCGGCGAGCAGCTGCTCGTTCCTGCTCTGCTCGAACACTGTGATCTCGGTGTACGGCGAGACGCCCTCGCCCGCCGCTCGCAACTCGATCCGTCCGAACACGCGACGGCCGGATCCGGGCGCGACTGCGACCGCCGGCGCACGCTCCGCGAGCACCCGGTCGACGAGACCGAGCTGGTCGTAGATCTCCATCGACCGGGCCTGCACGCCGAGCGCGCGCGACTCGCGCGTGGGTCCCGTCTTGCCGTCGACGATGATCGCGTCGACGCCGAGCTTCGCGAGGCAGACGGCGAGCATGAGCCCGCTCGGCCCGGCGCCGACGATGAGCACGTCGGTGCGGAGCTCTTCGGAAGCGGCCTGCGCCATGCCTTCACTGTGGCACCACGCGGCATCCGCCGTCGAGGATGCTCAGGGAATGTGCCGCGGGCCAGTTGGCGACCACTTTGTTACATGTAACATTGGCGCATGGCAAGCACACGAGAGCGGGTACGCGAGCATCGCCGGCGTTTGCGCGAGCAGGGCCTCCGGCCTGTTCAGATCTGGGTGCCCGACGTTCGGGCTCCGGAGTTCGCCGCGGAAGCTCACCGCCAGTCGGCTGCCGTCGCGGCGAGCGAGCATGAAGCCGATGACCAGGCATTCGTTGATGCCATATCTGTCGATTGGGACGAGGCGGAGCCCGGCGAGTGAGGCGGGGCGACATCTATATCGCAGCTGCGCGTGGTGCCTACACCGGCAAGCCGAGACGTGTGGTCATCGTCCAGGACGATCGGTTTGACTCAACCGCTTCGGTTACGGTGTGCCCGCTGACGACCAATCCGGTCGAGGCGCCGCTTGTCCGGATCGCGGTGGAGCCGACCGACACCACGGGGATCGAGAAGCCAAGTCAGATCATGGTCGACAAGGTCACGACGATGCCGCGGCTGAACATGCGTGACCGCCTCGGCCAACTGGCCGATGCCGATCTGGTTCGGCTGGACCGCGCCCTTGTCGTATTTCTCGGGCTAGCCGATTGAGCCGGCTCGCTCGGCGGCGCGATGTCGCAAACGGATCGTTCGGCGGGGTGCCCACCAAGTTGTGAAGTTCTCGGAGCTCGCGAACCAGGTGCAGCGCGGCGACCTGAGAAGGCTCGGCGCCTCGGCCCGGTCGACCGCGGCCGCGTTTCTTCAGCGCATCGATATCGAAGCCGACCCCGGCCTCGGCTCGGCTTTCTCACGTGCGTCCTCGGTGCTGGAAGCGTCGACGCTCTCGGTGAAGGCGAGTAGGTCGTCGAACTCGCTGCTCCCGTCCACCAGAATTGAGCCTCGGCCAGCTCGGCTACCGGAATGCATGTGCTGCTCCTGAGGGGCGCGGCATTCGACCGCCGCTCGTACGGTTGCGTAGCGGAGGATCCCGACGACCCACCCCCCGTCGTCCGGCGATGAGATGCCCAATCCTCACTAGAACCGGATCGCGTCGATCACTTTCACCCGCACCGCGGTAAGAGCCGGCACGAGGCCCGCGAGTGCACCGACGATGGTCGCTGCTGCGATGCCGACGACCGCGGCATCGACCGGAAACCCGGGTACATCGTCGGGCGAGGATCCGAACAGCATCGCGAGGAGCGGGCTGCGCACGAGCGCGATCGAGACGCCCACGCCGACGATGCCGGCGACGAACGTGCCGACGACGCTCTCGAGCATGACTGCGAAGAACACGCGACCGCCCGTCGCGCCGAACGTGCGCCGAATCCCGATCTCGCGGATGCGCGTGCGGACGGTCACGAGGGTGATGTTCACCAGGCCGAGCGCGCCGAGCGACAGGATCACCACGGCCACGCCGACGACCACGAGCTTCATCACGAGGAACGGGTCCTCGGGCCACGCGCCGTAGTCGCCGCGCCAGCCGTCGAAGCTCGTGCCCTCGCCGAGCGTTGCCTTCACCTCGCTGGAAACGGCCTGCATCAGCCCGTCAGCGTGTTCGGGCGGTACCCACATCTCGTAGTTCGCCGAGCCCATCATCATCGGGTCGACCGCCACACCGAGCCTCGGGAACGCGTCGGCCAGAACGTAGGCGCTCTCCATGTCGTACTGGCTCTGCACGCGGGTCACGCCGACGATGACGGCGTCAACACCCGAGCCGGAGAACTCGAGCATCGGATGCGTGGCGATCGCCGGCCGTCCGAGGCGGTTCCAGACCACCTCGTTCACGACCACCGCAGGCGCGAGCCGACGCACGTCGCGATCGACGAACCATGCCCCGTCGAGAAGACGCACCCGGCGCATTTCGCCATAGGGCACGTCGACGAGTTGCAGTGCCGTCTGCGACACGCCGTCTGCGTACTGCACGTTCGCCATCGCGCTGCTCACCCGGCTCGCGTAGGTGATCTCGTGCCGGGCGAGGGACTCCGCCCAGGCGGCGTCGAGCGCTGCGGTGTCGAGCTGCCCGGTCGGTGACTGCGTGTGCGCCGAGAACGTGATCGTCGCCGGTCTGCCGCTGTTGCGCTCGTTCACCTCGCGCGACATCTGCTCGGCCACCGTGCCCGCGCCCACGACGGTCGTGAGCGCGCACACGGCGACGGCGACACCGACGAGAGACAACAGCACCCGACCCTTGTGGATGCGCAGTTCCTCCCACGCCTCGGCGAGCGAGCTCACGACCGCGGTGAGGAGCGTTCCGAGAACGTTCATGCGGCAGTTTCCTGCAGGTCTTCGCTGTCGGATGACTCGGCGGCCGAGGCATCCGTCAGCAAACGCCCGTTCTCCAGGCGTAGATGCGTCGAGGCCAGCGCCGCGATCGCGGGGTCGTGGGTGATGGTCAGGAGCGCGGCGCCGGTCTCGGCGGCGACATCCTCGATGAGTTCCATCACCGTCTGCCCGGTGGCCAGGTCGAGGGCGCCGGTCGGCTCATCGGCGAGAATGAGCCGGGGGCGGCGCACGAGTGCCCGGGCGATCGCGACCCGCTGCTGCTCACCGCCCGACAGCCGCGAGGGAAGCTGGGCGGCTCGTTCGCCGAGCCCGACCCGCTCGAGCATCTCGCGGGCGATCCGCTCGCGTTGCCAGAACGAGCGTCCGGAGGCGTAGTAGAGCGGCGTTGCGACGTTCTCCAGCGCCGTCCGGCCCGACAACAGGTTGAACTGCTGGAACACGAAGCCGACCTCCCGGCCGCGCAGGCGATCTCGTGCTGCGCCGCGGAGCCGCATGGCATTCTCGCCGAGAAAATGCAGCTCGCCGGAGCTCGGCGCGTCGAGCAGGCCGAGCACGTTGAGCAGCGTCGACTTGCCCGACCCCGAGCGTCCTACGATCGATATCCGGTCACCCTCATCGACCTCGAGGTCGATGCCGGCGAGGATCGTGAGCGGATCGCCATCGATGACGTCGACGGTGCGCGTCACATCCCGCGCCATGAGCAGCGCGCTCACGGGCCCTCCATGCACGCGGTGGAACCATCGGGCAGGGTCGTGCAGGCTCCCTCGGGAGGCGCAACCGCACCGGGCACGAACTGGAGCACCGTGTCACCCTCGGCCAGACCCTCGACGATCTCGACCATCTTGCCGTCGGTAAGACCGAGCGTGACCGGTCGCTCGGCGTGGCCGCCGTCGGACCCCACTACCCAGACGACCCCGGTCTCCGCACCGCCCTCGACGGCGGTCGACGGCACGACGAGCACATCGCTCGCGGCACCCGCCGAGATCGTCACCTCGGCAGCGAGACCGGGAAACACCCGAACGTCAGCCGGCACTCTGCACGTGACCGTCGCGGCGGCGGCCGTGCCGGCGGCGGTGGGAACCACGCCGTCTTCGCCGCCCTGGCCTCCTCCGCTCAGCGGAGTCGTGATCGTCAGGCCGGTGCATGTGAACGGGGCGGGCCCGCCGGAGATCACGACCTGCGCCACGCTGGGCCGCTGCTTCAACCGGTACTGCATCGCAGGAGCGATCGAAGCGGTGACGTTGAAGCTCGGCGGCGCGATCTTTCCGGAGACCTGCCCGACCGACACTGCCTGGCCTGGCAACACGTCGAGCGACGACAGCGTGCCCGATGCCGCGGCGAACACCTTCTCGAAGTGATGGCTCGGCGCCGGCATCGTGACCACGGGGACGCCGTCGGGGCCGGTCGTCGTGGTGGGGTCCAGCTCATCGACCACCTTGATGTCGAAGAGCTTGTCACCCTCGTGCACGGCAGCGCCGACGGTGAAGAACACCTCGTCGACCGTGCCGGTTCCCGTCGCCTTGACCGGCACCGCGTCATCGGCGTTGACGGTGCCGGTGAGCACGACGTCATTCGCGATCGAGCCGCGCTGCACGGGCATGGTCGCCTCTTCGGTGGTGCCGGTCGGGAACGCACCCAGTTGCGCCGGTGCGCGATCGGGGAAGAACGCCAGCTTCGCGAGCGCGACGGCGATCACCACCACCAGCACGATTCGGATGCTCGGGAAGATCCACTTGCGCCAGACGCCCATTGCACTCCTTCATTCGGGTCGCCGAGCGCGGACAAGGGCGCGCTCGGCTTCTCCCACCCTAGAGAACGGAGACGGCGCTCCGGAAACAGGGTGGGATGAGGTTCTTGGACGGCGCGGCGGGCTGCTGCGCGGTCCCCAGAAGCGGCCACGGTGCGGCGGCCTCGCACACGGGATCCCTCGTGGGGGGCGGATTACCGCGCTCAGCTGTTGACAAGTTGAGGCACGAAGATCAACACGAGTACGCCAGCGGGCGAGACACGAACATATTGCGTTTGGAAACCCGAAGGCGGCGGGATGGGCCGCTACCTCTCGTCGATCCAAGGAACTCGTCCGTCGCCCCTATGCGCCGGGTGAAGGATGAGGCGCAGCGTCAGGCGGATGCCATGATCGGTGCATGCCGACTTCTGTGGAGCTGATCCGAACGTCGACGCTTTCCTCCATCGCCGAGTATGCCTATGCGGCGACGGCGCCACAGGATGCGCGGTTGATATTCCTCGCCGGCGCGTGTCCGCTCAGCGATGACGGAAGCACTGCCGCAGTCGGCGACTACGCCGGTCAGGCGGCCGCCTGCATCGAGACGATGACGCGTGCCCTCGCCGCGGCAGGCGCGACGATCGAAGACGTGATCAGCACCCGTGTGCTCGTCGCGTCGTCTGATCGAGCGGATCTCGGTGCCGCCTGGCACGTGGTGCGTGACGCGTTCGGCGAGCACGACGTGCCGAGCACATTGATGGGGGTCACGGTGCTCGGGTACACCGACCAACTCGTCGAGATCGAAGCAATCGCAGCCGTCGTCGACTGAACATCCAACCTCATGCCGGAGGGCACCCGCCGCGCCACTGGTTCTCGCTACCTGCCCGCTGAACCCAAGCATCCCTCTGCGGGCGGCGCCCACTCGGAACCAGTGGGACTGGGCGGGTTCTCGTGGGGCCACCGAGATTCGGTATGCGATCGAGCTTCAGCGCCGAATCTCTGCAACGTTCATCGCGATCGCGCGCAAAGCGTGGACAACGTTCTTCTGCTGCGCCTCGGCCGAAGTTCCGCTCCCTGACGAGCCTTGCCTCGGCAGCGGAATGAGTTTGGGGTACTCGGTCAGGTCGTAACGCATCGAGTCCTCGTAACGACGCTCGAGCCGGCCGCCTCCAGGCGTCCACCCGTACTGGA
Source organism: Agromyces sp. NPDC058484 (assembly GCF_042720415.1). Taxonomy (NCBI): domain Bacteria; kingdom Bacillati; phylum Actinomycetota; class Actinomycetes; order Micrococcales; family Microbacteriaceae; genus Agromyces; species Agromyces sp. NPDC058484. The sequence continues at coordinate 26,973 of NZ_JBHXMP010000011.1, forward strand.
TCGAAACTTCGCCGACCACCGGCGTGCCAAGGTTCCCGCGAGGAATCGAATCGACGATAGCCGCCAGGGCGAGGACAACACCGACCGCCGTTGCGATCGCTTCGATCCACGACGGCACGAGGTCAGCGGGCGGAATCTCGACAGGGCTCATCCACATGCGGTCAAGCTAACCCAGCGCTCCGACATCGCCGGCATTTCCGAACTACTCGAAGCCAGTGACGTCTTGGATGACAACGCTCATAACTCGGCTCGTCACAATCGAGGATGGTCAGCGGGCACACCAAGCGCGTCGGCAATGAGTGCCTCGGCAGGTTCGCTCTTGGTCCGCGCGACTTCAGAGCGACTTCCGCATCTGCTGCGTGACGACTTCATACCCGGATGAACTGTAAAGGGCAGTGGCCGTGTGGTTGCGTGCGAAGACGTTCAGCTCCAAGGCAACTGCGCCAGCTTGCCGGGTTGCATCCTCGACGGCCTCGAGGAGAGCACGGCCGAGTCCGCGTCCTCGCCTCGTCTCGATGACCTCGATGTCATAGAGGAGTGCAACATCCGGTGCACCACGCGGGTGATCAAGGTCCACCCAGGCACCGCCGACAGGCTCGCCGTCGGTATCGACGCCGCGAAGAACAAGCATTCGCGCGGTCTCCAGCCCTTGAGGGAGTAGCCGCGCGTTCTCGTCGCGAGCACGTTGCACTGCCCCTTCGCGTTGCCATCGGCCAGCAGCGACCTGCTCGTCCGCGTATTCCTCTGCGATCGCGGTTTGCCACTGGTCAAACTCGGCCGGAGTCATACGGCGCACAGTCACCTTCGTCACCAAGCCATGCTGACACGGTGCTGACGCCGCGCAAACGGAAGGCGCGGGGACCAATGCGGCCACGGCTGCACCGGGACAACGTCCTGACCGCATACCGATCCTTGATCGGGGTCGCGTTGGAGACGTCGATCAGTAGGGTGACGACATGCAGCGAATGTCCGGGACAGTACTTGTCGCGCTCATCCTCTCGGGTGTTCTCGTCGTCGGTGGAGCTCTGCTGGTTGTCGTGTCGAGCCAAGCACCCGCATCGTTCGGATGGTTCGCCTACCAGCCGCTGCCCGATTCGGTGTTCGTCCCAGGTAGCTTCGTGGTGCTGGCGCAGACTGCAGTCGTCGGCGCCGCCGTCACGGGCGGCGGTCTCATCGGATTGGGCGGTGTGGTGGGGTTCGCGCTTGGCCGTCGCAGTCGCGTGGCCGAGTAGCCGATCCCATCCGGAACAATCCGTTGAACGTGCGCCGTCCACGATTTCCGGATGTGGCCCTATAGCCGTCCGTGGGGTCAGTCGCATAGTCCCCCGTCACCGGGCATCTTCTCAGGCGGGGTTCGCAGCGAACCTCAGAGCAGGTACCGCTTGCGCCGAGCTTGGCCGCGGCATCCGAGAGGCTCGCTGCGACGTCGGCGCGAGCGGTGCGAAGCGGAGTTCTTGACGCGAACCGCTCCATCCAGGGCAAGCCATGCCGAGACGTCGTAGATCCGCCGCGTGATCAGGCATCTGCGGGGTGGGTGACGACGGTGGTCTCCCCTCGATACCACCAGCCTCCTTGCACCGCGACCGACAGGGCGACTTGATCCATCTCGGCGTCAGCAGGGTCTTCCGCGGCGAGTCGGTGGGCGATCTCATCGCTGCTCCGCAGGGATCGTGCCCGGGGCGAACCGGAACTGGATCCGCTCCATCACTCGCCGGCGCTTCGTGTTCTGGAATGCGGCGATGCGCCACTGGCCGTCCGCCTCGCGAACGAGGGTGTACGTCTGCACCTTGTCGAGCTTCCGGGGCGCGGCGCCCTTGTACGTGTCTCCGAGGCTGGTGACGACCACGGCGTCGGATCCGATGAATCGCACATCGAGCACTTCGTCGGCGAGCTTGGTGTCGCCGAGGAATTTCTCGAAGAGGTGCCGGTGCGCTTGGACGATGTCATTGCGCCCGCGGTAGTAGGTGCCGACGAACGTGACGTACGTCGCGTCTTCGGTGAAGTGAGCGCCGTACCCGTCGGCGTCGTGATTCGCCCACGCTTCGATGAGCGACGCGATGACGGCGGTGACGGCACCCCGATCCCGTGTTGCAGACACAGTTCCTCCGCTCGTTAGACTAGTTGCAGGCGTGCATTATCTGCACGCATGCAACTAAAGTAGTGGAGAGGGAGCCGAATGGCAAATCCGACGCCCACCGATGAGCAGCAGATCTACCGCGAGTACCTCGATGCGGTGGGCCTACACGGCCTCGCCGGCGCTCAGGCCGTCGGGCTGCATCCGACCGAGTGGTACGCAGTCAGCCTGATCTCTCTCGAGGGTGCGATCACTTCTGGCGAACTCGCAACACGCACGGGCCTCACCACTGGAGCGACGACGCGCCTCATCGACCGACTCGAGCGGGCAGGCTACGTGCGGCGCGGCGCGGACCCCGCGGACCGTCGGCGTGTGATGGTCGAGCCGGTTCACACGAGCTACGCCGAGATCGATGACGTCGTCGATCCGGCACGCGGGCGGATCGCCGAGGTGCTCGCCCGCTACACCCCTGAACAGCGCGCACTGCTGTTCGACTACTTCGCTCATGCCGCTCCGGCGTTTCGCGCGGCGGCCGAGGAGCTTCGCACTGCAGCGAACACGGACGGCTCCCGTGGTTGAGCGCGCGATTGGGTCGGTCATGCGGGAGCTCCGCCGCGGCGTCGCCGTGATCGCTTCACCGAATCTGATTTCGCCGACGGGCCGTGCGCCGTGCTCGTGCACAGCATCGGGGATCGGTCCGGCACGATCTCTCAGCGTCCCGGTCAAGGAGAGTGGCTCGTTACGGTGGGTTCATGAAGCTCGGCCTGTCGCAGTTGTTCGACCCTCGGCTGATTCCGCTGGTCGACTCGACCCGCGCGTTCTCTGAGAAGCGGGGCATTGGCCGAGGCCCGGGCAGCTGGATCGAGCTCCAGTCGATCCGCGATGCGGCGCAACCTCCCACCCCATCGTGTCCCCCCGCGGTCGTCGAAGTGGTCGACCACGGCGACCGCACGGTCCCGGTGAGGATTCACTTCCCGACGTCGGCCGCCCCCAGGGGTGTGTTCTTGGATATCCATGGCGGTGGGTTCTACATGGGCTCCGCAGCAGGAACCGATGTCCGCAACCGTGAGCTGGCCGACACGCTCGGCATCGTGGTCGTCAGCGTCGATTACCGGCTCGCACCAGAAGATCCGTGGCCGGCGGCGCCCGACGACTGCGAGACCGCAGCATTATGGCTCGCAGCAAACGCGGTCGGCAGATTCGGAACGCGTCGCCTCGCTATCGGCGGGTTCTCCGCGGGCGCCACCTTGGCGATGACCACCCTCGTTCGCCTCCGTGATCGCGGCGTGGCCGCGTTCAACGCCGCCGTGCTGCAGTTCGGAACCTACGACCTCAGCGGGCAGACACCCAGCGGACGCCTGATCAGCGACGAGTACTTCATCGAAGCCTACGCAGGCCTTGCGCCCGACCGCACCCACCCGGACATCTCCCCCATTTACGCCGACCTGGCGAACCTCCCACCGGTGCTGATCATGGTCGGAGAAGAGGACATCCTGTTGCGCGACAACCTCGCCATGGCCGTGCTGCTTTCCGCAGCAGGCGTCGACGTCGACCTGCGGGTCTACCCCGCCGCGCCTCATGGCTTCACAGGGCACGCGACGCCCCTGGCCAGTGCAGCACGCGACGACCTGCGTGTCTGGCTCGACGGCCAACTCGGCCAGTGAAGGCGACCGTGCAGCGCCATCATGTCAGTTGATGATCTCGCCTCGCTCGTCGGCGCGGAGCGCTGCCAGCCGTTGTCTCCACGCCTGCAGCGCCTCGGGAGTCTGTCTCGTCCAATCGGTGATTTCGCCAACGACCCTGAGTGGGACACTGCTGCGGTACGAGCGGGTGGGGTTGCCGGGAAACTTCCTGTCGGTCACGTTCGGGTCGTCCTCGAACGGTCCGGTCGGCTCGACGGCATAGACGCGCGGGGCACCGTCACCGGCCGCGAGTTCCGCAGCGAGTCCGGCGCCGTCGGGAAGAGCGGTGAAATAGATGTGGTTCATCACCACTTCGGGACGATAGTTCGACCGGAATCCCGGCGTAAGGAGATCACCGTACCGGAGATCGGCCTTCGTGCCGTGAAAGAACGGCCCCTCGTCCAGCGGTTGGCTCACTGCCACAGCCTAGGCGGACGACATCCGTAAGCACAGCAGGCACCGAACCGGATCGGCCGTCGTTCCTCATTGCGCTGAAGGAGAGGAAGCGTCCCGCCGCGGGATCCCCGACCGGGACACGGAGGCACGTGTAGAATCATCATTCGATGATGCATGACGTGCATGGAGGCTACCGTGAGAACTACCCTCGCCCTTGATGATGATCTCGTCGCGGAAGCACAGCGCTTGACCGGAACCACCGAGAAGACCGCTCTTGTTCGTCAGGCCCTGCGTGCATTGATCGAGCGTGAAAGCGCGCGTCGGCTCGCTCAGCTGGCAGGCAGTGAGCCTGGCGCGAAGCCGGTCCCGCGGCGGCAGACGACCCCTGCGTGATCCTCGTCGACACGTCGATCTGGATCGACCATCTCCGTACCGGCAACCCCGAGCTCGTCGCGCTTCTCCAAGACGGCCACGTGCTGGCGCATCCGTGGGTGACCGGCGAACTCGCCCTCGGCCACCTCTCGCACCGCAGTGAGCTTCTCGGGTTGCTCCACAACCTCCCGCAGGCGACCGTCGCGACGGACGTCGAGGTGCTGACGCTGATCGACAGCCGACATCTGTTCGGCCTCGGCATCGGATACGTCGACGCGCACCTCTTGGCTGCGACGATGCTGACAACCGGTGCCCTCCTGTGGACGCGCGACAAGCGACTTGGATCGGTCGCTGTCCAACACGGACTCGCCCACGACGGCGAGAGCCCCTGAGAGGAACGCTCAGCGCGGGCGGGTCACCCGATCAGAGCTTGAAGCGCGTCACAGCAGGATCTCGTCGGATGTCTCGACACGCCGCCATCCCGCCGCGGCGACGGTCGGCGGCATCCGGTCGGCGGCGACGAGGTCGGGCATCGTGAGGCCCGCGAGTGCGGCGATGTCGCCGATCGGCACCTGGAACGTGCGGAACGGCCCGAGCGGCGGCACCTCGCCCGGCGCGGGTTCGCGCAGCTCCTCCGTATCGACGAGCGGCGCCTGGTCGACGACGAACCCGATCGCCGCGAGCTCGACCCCCGTGTTCCACGCCGCGATCTTCCAGAACCGCAACGGCACCCGGATGCCGCGATACGGCGGATCGCCGGCGGCGAGCACGGGTGCGGTGAAGACGCTGAGCCGCAGCCGATGCGCGCGGGCGTGCTCGAGCACATGGTCTTCGAGCCCGAGCCAGAGCTCCTTCGACTGGTTGAACTCCGACGCTTGCGGTGCCGCGTTCGGGTAGCGGAACGAGTCGGCGTTCGCGCGCGTCGCGACCTCGCGGCTCCCCCACACCGGATCGCGGCGCCGCACGAGGTGCCCCCGGTCGAGATCGTTGCGCGCGTAGATCTCGGGCCCCGCCTGCCAGTCGGCCGGGATGCGCTCGTCGAGCTCCCACTGGTCGCCGCGCTCGATCTCGACGAGGGCTGCCCCGTCGATGTTCACACCCGTGACCCGCGCGAACCGCCTCGCGGTATCGAGCACAACGGTGAAGTGCACGTAGTCAAGATGGACGGCAGCGTCGAGTTCGACGGATGCCGCGGCACGGTCCCTGAGCCCTGTCGAAGGGTCCGCCCCTCCCACACGCGGCATCGCCGCGCTCACCCCCAGGAACCGCGCGTCGAAGCCCATGCCCCCACTCGACCACGAACCGCCGACACGCGCCAGCAGAGATCGGGGCGAGGGCGGGAACGAGCACGCACCCTGCCGCATCAGTGGAGGCGCTGATTCTCAGGACCGGATCCGCCGATAGCCTTGGCGCATGACGAGACGAGAGCGCGCGGCCGCGGCGATCTGTGCAGGAATGCTGGCTCTCGGACTCGCCGGATGCACCGGTGCGGGAGCAACGCCGATGGCGGAAGCCGATCCGTCGACGCCCGCCGCGACGCAGGGGCCCTCGGCGACACCGACTCCGACGCCGACGCCGCCCTCGCCGACCCCCGTTGCGGCCGAGCCGGCGAGCTGCGACACCGTGCTCACCGAGGCGGGCTACGCCGACCTCGCGGGTTCGAACCTCTCAGCCAGGGACTTCACGCCGCAGAGCTGGGACTATCCCCTCCTGCACACGATGTCTGCGGAGGGCGTCGTCTGCCTGTGGGGCAACTCGGGCGATGTGATGGTGGTCCTCGGGCAGTTGCCGATGGAGGCGGCGGCGTGGGAGTCCACCCGTGCGCAGCTGGCAGCTGAGGGCTACGTGCAGCGCGACGACCTGGCGGCGGAGTTCATGGACGGACCCGATCTACCGGACGCCAGCTACCCGGGCCGCGGCTTCGTCTACCGCGACGGCATCCTCTACTACGTGAGCTACAGCGACTTCCTGACGTTCGTCGCAGCGTTCGCGTCATAGCGCCCGCAGCGCGCCAGCACCGCCCGATCACACCAGGATGTCGTCGGCCGACTCGAGCGGGCGCCATCCCGTGACGGAACGCGGCAGGTGCTCGGCGTCGACGAGCTCGGGCATGCTGAGGCCGGTCAGCTCCGCGATGTCGGCGATCCGAACCTGGAAGGTGCGGAACGGCCCGAGCGGCGGCACCGCCCCGGGCACCCGTGGGAGCTTGTCGACGTCGACGAGCGGCGACTGGTCGACCACGAAGCCCGTCGTCGCGAGCGCCTCGCCCGTGTTCCACGCCGCGATCTTCCAGAACTTCAGCGGAATCCGGATGCCCCGGTACGGCGGGTCGTCCTCCTCGAGCACGGGGCCCGTGAACACGCTGAGCTTGAGATCGTGCACGCGGGCGTGCTCGAGCACGTGGTCCTCGAGCCCTACCCACAGCTCCTTCGACTGGTTGAACCCCGACGCCTGCGGCGCCGCATTCGTGAAGTGGAACGTGTCGGTGTTCGCCCGGTTCGCGACGTCGGCATCGCCCCACACCGGGTCGTTCCGCCGCACCAGGTGTCCGCGGTCGAGGTCGTTGCGAGCGTAGACCTCCGGTCCGGCCTGCACGTCTTCCGAGACGCGGTCGTCGAAGATCCATCGGTCGTCGCGCGGAACCTGCATGAGCCGCGCGCCGTCGATGTTCACGCCGGTCACCGCGGCGAGGCGCCTCCCGGTGTCGAGCACGACCGTGAAGTGCTGGTAATCGAGCACGACGGATGCCGCGGCCAGCGCCTCGGGCACGCGCGGCATCGTGGCGTCGACCCCGAGGAACCCCGCATCGAATCCCGTGGCCACCTGCACGAGCGCGTCGCCGGGTGCGGAGGGTTCTGAGGGTTCCACTCGTTCATCCGCGTTCATGATGTCCTCCCACTGAGTGTTCCTCAGTTCGTTCTACACCCGAATCGTCCCGGTTGGGTCAGGGGTGCCACCGAGCCGGTGCTTGGATGGATGCAGCCGCCACGAGAGGACCCCCCGCCATGACGTCACCGGCCACCCGCATGCACGCCGTCACCGACGAGACGGCGCAGATCGTCGACCTCGTGCTCGACTACTCCCGCCGACGCATGCTCGCGAGCGACACCCCGCTCGACAAGCCCATCTCGCCGTTCGAGCTGAACCGGCTCGCAGGACGCACGATCGACGAGCACGGCATCGGCGCCACGCGCGCGATCGCCCTCTTCGAGCACGTGCTCGCGCCCGCGTGCCTCACGACGAACCATCCGCAGTACCTCTCATTCATCCCCACCGCGCCGACGAAGGCAGCCACCGCGTTCGACCTGGTCGTCTCGGCGAGCGCGGTCTACGGCGGATCCTGGCTCGAGGGCGCAGGGGCCGTGCACGCCGAGAACGAGGTGCTCGCCTGGCTCGCGCGCGAGTTCGGGCTGCCCGCGTCGGCGGGCGGCGTGTTCGTGCAGGGCGGCACGCTCGGCAACCTGTCTGCGCTCGTCGCGGCCCGCGAGCACGCACGCTTCCTCCTTCATGAGGCGGGCACGGATGCCCCGGGCCGCTGGAAGGTCGTGTGCAGCGCCGAGGCGCACTCCTCGATCGCATCCGCGGCGCGCGTGATGGACGTCGACGTGCTGCCGGTGGCCCCCGGCGCCGACGGGATGCTGCGGGGCGACGCGGTGCGGGCCGCACTCGACGAGCACGGGGCATCCGTCTTCGCCGTCGTCGCCACCGCCGGCTCGACGAACTTCGGAATCGTCGACGACATGGCCTCGATCGCCGCCCTCAAACAGGAGTTCGACTTCTGGCTGCATGTCGACGGCGCGTACGGGCTCGCCGCGATGCTCTCGCCGCTCGCGCGCGACCGGTTCGCGGGGGTCGAGTCGGCCGACTCGCTCATCGTCGACCCGCACAAGTGGCTTTTCGCGCCGTTCGACGCGTGCGCGCTCATCTATCGCGACCCCGAGGCCGGCCGCCGCGCGCACACGCAGCACGCCGAGTACCTCGACACGCTCACCGAGACGAGCGAGTGGAGCCCGTCGGACTACGCCGCGCACCTCACGCGCCGCGCCCGCGGCCTGCCGCTCTGGTTCTCGCTCGCCACCTACGGCGGCGCCGCCTACCGCGACGCTATCTCGAGTTCGCTGCAGCTCGCGCAGGACATCGCACGTGAGATCTCCTCGCGCGATCACCTGCGGCTCGTGCGCGACCCGCAGCTCTCGGTGGTGGTGTTCGAGCGCGACGGCTGGTCACGCGAGGACTACAACGTCTGGTCGTCGCGCCTGCTCGAGTCGCAGCGCGCGTTCGTCACGCCGAGCTCGCACGCCGGCCGCCCGAACACGCGGTTCGCGATCGTGAACCCCACGACCACGTTCGAGCAGCTGGTGGGGATCCTCGACACGATGTGAACGGATGCCGCGGGCCCGCGACTTCAGCGGCGCTGCGCGGCGGTCCCCCTCCACCATGTTCGCGTCGTGCGTTACGGCGCGGTGGCGATGTTGATGCGTTGGGCCTGCACAGCTTGGATCAGGTCGAAAGCCAGTCCGCTGGAGCACATGAGCGCGATCGCAGCTACCGCGACGGTTCCGCCCCAGACGACCGCCAGGCGCCCGCCGCTTCGTGTCCCGTGGGCAAGCGCCCGTTTCCGGGCCTTCTTCTTGGGGATGCGGCCGTCGATTGCGGCGATGTAGCGGCGGTACTCGAGCGCTTCCGTGACCAGGAGCACGAGGAGCACCCCGGCCGCTGCGACCCCGAGGAACAGCAGAACCGCGAACGACACGCCCGGCATGCCATAGACGTCGAGGAACAGTTGCACCTGGTCGGCCAGACGCTGGAACATTCCACGGTTCGTACCTGCCGGATTCGGGGTCGTGACGATCGTCCGTTGCATCGCCTCGACATGCAGGACGTTTCGCACGGTGGTGAAGATGCCAATCCAACTCAGTGTGATCGCGGTTGCTGTGACCACCGTGAGCGCCGTCAGAGTCTTGGCGGGTTGATTCCACCCGTGCGCGCGTACGCCGGCGGTGACGACGTTTACGATAAGGCCGAGTACCACCGCAGTGGCGAGCACGTAGATCCAGAACAGAATCTGGAAGTAGAGAACGAACAGCACGGCGGTGACGATCACGGCCCCGAGGATGCCGAGAATCATCCCGATCGTGTTGGTCGTGTCGTCCTCGCTGGCGGCGAGTGGTGGATTGTTGATCGTCGTGCTGTTCTTGTTCGTCACGTGTTTCTCGGTGTGGTTGTACTTCACCTTCGCGGACCGGTCGCCATCGCCGTCGCCGTTCATCGTTACGACGGGCCCGTCTCCCGAGGTCACGCTGCTGTCTTTGATGGTTGGGCCCGTGGCTCGCTTTGAGCGTGTGAGCAGGTCGTACGGGACGACAGTCAGAAGAAACAGCACGACACCGCTTACGACGGCGACCCACACTGAGGTCCAGAAATCCAAGGCGGGTCCCTTCTATAGCGTGTCCGGTCTAACCCGAACTCTAGCGATCGGAGGTCGCGGCACTTTCGCATTCGGCGAAAAGACATGTACCGGGGCGAGACCAGAAGCGCGGGGGGACATGTAGACCAGTGAGTGCTTCATGGAACTCGAGGCGATCGCTCTGTTCACTATGGAGATCGGTTAGCAAACATTGAACTCTTCGGTTCAGTGTTGTACACTGAACCACATGGTTCAGCAACAAGCTCTCGATCGGGCGTTCGCCGCCCTCGCCGACGAGACGCGCCGCGGCATCCTGACCCGGCTCGGCGAAGGGCCGGCCACGATCACCGAGCTCGCGGGGCCGTCGGGCATGACGCTCACCGGCATCCGCAAGCACGTCGACGTGCTCGAGACCGCGGGCCTCGTCGCGACCGAGAAGGTCGGCCGCGCACGTCAGGTCCGACTCGGCGCCGAGCGTCTGGACGATGTGATGGCATGGATCGGCTTCTACCAACGGCTCTGGGAGCGCCGACTCGACGGTCTCGACGCCTACTTCACCCTCCGCAACGGAGCGAATGAGAATGAGAAGGGATCAGAACAGTGAACGACACGAGCACCACCCAGCAGTCGAGCGAGACCATCGGACTCCGGATGACGCGGCAACTGCCCGCGGCGCCCGAGGAGGTCTTCGACGCGTACACCGACGCCGAGAAGCAGAAGATCTGGTTCTCGATCCTCGACGAGGAGCCCGGCGTCGTCGAGATCGACGTCGACCTTCGCGTCGGCGGCAAGCAGCACGCAGTCTGGGGGCCGAACCGCGCGACCCTCTTCCGCGAGGAGCAGACGTTCCTCGAGATCGACCGCCCGCACCGGCTCGTCACCGAGTCGACCGGCAGCGACCCGAGCGGGCAGTCCATGACGACGCACGTCGTCGTCACCTTCGAGCCCGACGGAGACGGCACGCTCGTCACCGTCGAGCAGACCGGGTTCCCGACGCCCGAGATCCGCGACTTCTTCCAGACCGAGGTGTGGGTCGGCGCGTTCGACCGGATCGAGGCGTTCCTGGTGCGCGAATGACTCCGAGCCCACTGTTCGCAGGATGAGCGCCGGTTCACCGCCCCCAGTGAGCCTGTCCCAGCGCTCATCCTGCGAACGACGTGCCGGAGGCGGTCGGCGCGGGCCTGCGGCATCCGACGTTCGAGGCGGAGTGGCTCGAAGCAGCGCCCGCCCCTCCAGCCGCCAGAATGGACGGGTGACCGACCACGTCTTCATCGCCGGGCCCGCCTCCTGGAATCGCATCGCCCTGCTCGACCGCCTGCCCGAGCCCGTGCCGCACATGCAGTTCGCGCTCGGCGACTGGGAGACCGTGGGCGGCACCTCCGCGGGAAAGGCGCTCGGGCTCGCCGGTCTCGGCCGGCGCGCCGTGCTGCATACGCTTCTCGGTTCAGACGAGGCCGGCGAGCGCGTTCGTGCACTGCTCACCGCCGCGGGCGTCGAGCTGATCGCAACTGACGGCGGCAGGACCGAGCGACACCTCAACCTCATGACGCCCGCGGGCGAACGCGTCTCGCTGTACCTCGCGACGCCCGACGACCGCGACGACGATCCGCCCCGCGAGGTGGTCGATGCGATGACGGATGCCGCGGCGATCGTGCTCGACCTCGCGCCGCTGTCGCGCCGGCTGATCCCGTCCGCCCGTGTCACGGGCCGCCCGATCTGGACCGACATCCACGACTACGACGGCGAGGCCGACTTCCACCGCCCGTTCATCGAGGCCGCCGACGCGATCTTCATGAACGCCGACCGCATCGGCGACGACCCGCTGCCCTTCATGGAACGCTGCATCGAGGGCGGCGCCTCGCTCGTCGTGTGCACCCTCGGTGCCGAGGGTGCGGTCGCGGTCGACGAGCGGATGTCGCGGCACCACGTCGCGGCCGAACCCGTCGAGGTCCTCGACACCAACGGCGCGGGCGACGCGTTCATGGCGGGCGTGCTCGACGCGACGCTCGCGGGGTCGCCGCTGCCCGACGCGTTGCGGGCCGGAGCCCGCCACGCGGCATCCGTGCTCACGACCCGCCATCTGCACCCGAACCTCGACGCGCTGCTCGGGGCGTGATCCCGCGGGCCGGCGCGCACGCCCCCGACACGCACGGCCCCCGACACGAGCGTGCGTCCCGGTCGCGTCAGCGACCCGTGTGGTCGACGAACGCCATGCGCGGTCCGCGCCGCGGGCGCCCGCGCACCCCGGCCGCACCGAGCAGCCGCACGACGCGGTAGCGGTGCCCGGCCCACGGCGTCATCGCCTCGAGCATCTCGTCGTCGGTCATGTCGCGGCCGAAGAGGGCATGGCCGACGTAGTTCGACAGGTGGTAGTCGCCCACCGAGAGGGCGTCGGCGTCGCCGAGCGCGCGCTGGGCGACCTCGGCGGCGGTCCACGCGCCGATGCCGGGCATGAGGGTGAGGCGCGCCGCGGCATCCGGCGGGCTCATGCCGACCGCCTCCTCGAGGCGCGCCGCGTACCGCGCGGTGTTCGCGATGGTGCGCGCGCGTCTCGGGTCGACGCCGGCGCGGTGCCACTCCCAGGTGGGGATCGACGCCCATTGCTCTGGCGTGGGCACGACCGCCATCTTGCGCGGCACCGGGCCGGGCGCCGCCTCGCCGAAGCGCCAGATGAGCCTGCGCCACGACTCGTGCGCCTGCAGGGTGATCACCTTCTGCTCGAGGATCGCCGGCACGAGCGCCTCGAACACGCGGCCGCTGCGCGGGATGCGCAGGCCCGGATTGCGCCGGTGCGCGTCGTCGAGCAGGCGGATGCCCGGCACGAAGCCGGCCGGATCGTCGCGCTCGCCCAGCACCGACGGTGCCGCCGCCACCGCCGCCCGGGCGCCCGGTCCCCAGCCCTCGCAGCGCAGCTCGTGGGCGGCAGGCTGCGTGTACCGGAGCGTCGCGGCGCCCTCGTCGGTGCGCGTCGTGCGCCATACCGCGCCGGCCGCGTCGAGACGGAAGGTGGGGTCGCCGGGTCCTCGCCGCAGCGCACCGATGGTCTGCATCAGATCGGTCGGATGCCGCGGACTCCAGGTCAGGGCATGTTCGGCGATCACCGCTCCAGTGTGCACCACCGTGCTGACAGTCAAGCCCCTGACGGAGTCGCCCCGCCCTCCCTACGTTGTGGAGAAGAGATCTCGAGCGAGGGGGCCTGCCATGACCATCACGGCCGAGCCACGATCCGGCGCCGCCGCGACCGTCGCCCCGACCAGCACCGCGGCCCGCGTCGCCACCGACGCCGCGAGTCCCGGTGGCGCCATGCGCCCGATGGCGCTCCCCGCGCCGCGCGGGCCGGTCTCCGAGGCGCTCATCTCCCAGCTCACCGGCCCCGAGCACGCGCCGGTGGGCGGCCTGGCCGTGACGGCGACCGAAGCACTCGCGGCATCCGACGACCTCCTTCTCGACGACGACGTGCAGCTCGCGCTCTTCCTGATGTACGAACTGCACTACGGCGGCCTCGAGGGGGTGCCCGACACTTGGGAGTGGGATCCGCGCCTGCTCGCCGTGCGCGTGCCCCTCGAGCGCGAGTTCGAGGATGCGCTGCGCCACTCCGTGCCGCAGCCGGTGGCCACCCGCGGCGTCTCCGAGGCGCTCTTCGCCCTCGTCGGAGCCGCCGACGACGGGCCGGGCCTCTCGGCGTTCGTGGAACGGACGGCGACCGCCGAGCAGGTGCGAGAGATCCTCGCGTGCCGCTCGATCTACACGCTGAAGGAGGCCGACCCGCACAGCTGGGCGATACCGCGGCTGCACGCCCGCGCGAAGGCGGCCCTCGTCGAGATCCAGGCCGACGAATACGGCGGCGGTCGGCCCGAGCGCCTGCACGCCACGATCTTCGCGGACGCGTTGCGCGGCGCGGGGCTCGACGACCGCTACGGCGCCTACGCCGACCATGTGCCCGTGACGGTCTACACGTCGATGAACCTGATGTCGCTGTTCGGGCTGCACCGGCGTCTTCGCGGCGCCATCGTCGGCCACCTCGCCGCGTACGAGATGACCTCGTCGCTGCCGTGCCGGGCCTACGCCAACGGGCTGCGGCGGCTCGGCTTCGGCGATGACGTCACCGACTACTTCGATGAGCACGTCGAAGCCGACGCGGTGCACGAGCAGCTCGCCGCCCGCGACCTCGCCGGCTCCCTCGTCGACGCTGAGCCGCACCTCGAAGGCGACGTCCTCTTCGGCGCCGCGGCGTGCCTGGCCGTCGACGGCCGGCTGTGGGGCGGCCTGCTGGAGCGGTTCGAGCGCGGGGAATCCGTGCTGAGGAGGCCGCTGACATGAGCGCAGAGGCATCCGCTCGACCGGAACCCGCCCGCCCGGTGTCGATCACGGCCTGCCCCGACGGCCCGCTGTTGGTGCGCGGGGAGCTCGCACTGTTCGACGACCACGGCGAGCCCGTGCAGCCGAACCGCCGCACGTTCGCGCTCTGCCGCTGCGGCGCGTCGGCGATCCGTCCGTTCTGCGACGGGTCGCACAAGCTCGTCGGTTTCCGCACGACTGCGCCGGCGCAGACCCCGGCCGTGACGTTCGAGGCGAACGCCCCGGTCCAAGAGTGAACCGAGGCGTTCGCGGCGTGAATGCCTACGCGGCGATCTGCAGCCCGCCCTCGCGCACGCTGCGCAGCGCGTCGGCCCAGGCGACGATCTGGTCGACCTGCGTCTGCAGCTCGCCGGCCTTCTGCTCCGCGGGGGTGAAGACGGGAGCGCCCTCCATGAAACCCTCGAAATCGGTGTAGATCGAGAACATCACGTGCTGGCGCACGTCGGCGACCTGCAGCTCGCCGAAGATCTGGCGCAGGTGCTCGCCGGCGCGCACGCCGCCCATCGAGCCGTAGCTCACGATGCCGGCCGCCTTGTCGGCCCACTCGCCCTTGACGTAGTCGAGCGCGTTCTTCAGCGCCGCGGGGATCGAGTGGTTGTACTCGCCGGTCACGAAGATGTATCCGTCGAACTCGTCGACCTTGGCGGCCCACGCGTTGGCCGCGGTGCCCTGGTAGTTGCCGGCGCCAGCGGGGAACGGCTCCTCGAGAATCGGCAGCTTGAAGTCGTGCAGGTCGACGAGCTCGAACCCGACGCCCTGCGCCGCTGCGTTCTGCTTCACCCACTCCCCGACGAGCGGGCCGATGCGGCCCGGGCGGGTGCTTCCGACGATGATGCCGATCTTGAGGTCAGACACGTAGGTCCCTTTCATGAAATTCGATCACCGATCGGTGACGCGTCAACGACTTTAGATCATTGGTTGACATATCAACAAACTGGTAGGATCGCCGACATGTCCGAGTGCCCCGCCGTGAGCGAAACCGAGTGGGCGGTCTGGCGCGTCTTCGACACCATGCACCGTCAGCTCGAGGTGACCATCGAGGGCCGCCTCCAACACGACGCGAGCATCTCGGGAGCGGACTTCCAGGTGCTCTCCGCGCTCCTCGAAGCCCCTCAGCGCGCCTTGCGCGCCGGCGATCTCGCGGCCCTGATCGGCTGGGAGAAGAGCCGGCTCTCGCACCAGATCAAGCGCATGGAGGCGCGCGGGCTCGTCGAGCGCCTCGACTGCGCCACCGACCTGCGCGGCACATGGATCTCGTTGTCCGAAGGGGGCCGCGCCATCGTGCGCGCCGCTCTTCCCGAACGGCTCGGCGTCATGCGCGAGCTGTTCTTCGACGTGCTCGACGACGACGAGCAGGAGCTCCTCCGCCGGGTGTCGCAGAAGGTGCTGTCCGCGATGGACGCCGACGGCTGCGAGGTCGTGCAGCGGGTGCGCGACGAGCAGGCCCGCGACGTCGAGCGGACCGGCGGCGAGGCGCTCGCGGCATCCGTCGTACGCTGATCGCACCATGCGCTTCGGAACCCTCGACTTCACGCCGGCACTCGACGCGCCCGCACTCCTCGCCGCGCCGACGGCTGCTGCGCTCCGACCGACGGATGCCGCGAATACCGCGAATGCGACGAATGCCGCGAATACCGCGAATGCGACGGATGCCGCGAACGTGCTCGTCGCGGCGATCGACCCCGACCTCGCCGACACCGGCGCGTTCTGCGAGCACTACGGGATCCCCATGGGCGACGGCGCGAACTGCGTGATCGTGCAGGCGCGTCGCGGCGAGCGCACGTGGTACGCGGCATGTCTCGTGCGCGGCGCCGACCGCCTCGACGTCAACGGCGCCGTGCGACGGCACCTCGAGGCCCGCAGGCTCTCGTTCGCGTCCATGGACGACGCGGTCGCGCTGAGCGGCATGGAGTACGGCGGCATCACGCCGGTCGGCCTGCCCGACGACTGGCCGATCCTCGTCGACGCGTCGGTCGCCGAGCACGAGCGCCTCATCGTCGGCAGCGGCATCCGCGGTTCCAAGCTGCTCGTGACGGGCGCGTTCCTCGCCGGGCTGCCGAACGCCGAGGTGCTGCCGATCGCACAGGCCCCGCTGGTCGGGTAGCACCGAAGGCGCGTACCGAGACCCGCCCGCCGACCTACCCGGTGACGGTCGGCACGTCGCGCCCGCTCGACTCCTCGGAGGCGTCGTCGCCCGCCGCACCCTCGATGCGCGTGCCGACGTCGTCGAGTCCGAGGTCGGCGAGCGCGGGGTTCGCGACGGGCTCGGTGCTGCGCGCGATGGCAGCGCCGGCGGCCGTGCCTCCGACGAGCGAGCCGATGAGTTCGCGGATGCCGACACCCATCGTCGAGCTCAGCATCGCGTCGACCTCGGTGATGCCCGAGACGGCGTTCTTCGCGAGCTGCGAGGCACCGTCGGTGGAGACGACCGTGAGCTGGTCGATGTTCGACATCGGCGCGGTGAGCTCGCGCGCGATGAGCGGCAGTGCGTCGATGAGCCGCATCTGCAGGAGCGCCTCCGACTCCTGCGCGACGGCCTCGGCGGCGGCCTGGGTGGCGGATGCCTCGGCAGCACCCTTGGCCTGGATCGCGTCGGCCTCGGCGAGCCCCTCGGCCTTCAGGGCCTCGGCGGACGCCGTACGGGCGACCCGGTCGGCGTCGGCGGCGATGCGCACCGCCTCGGCCGCGGCATCCGCCTCGACCTTGACCTTGTACGCCTGTGCGTCGGCGACGGCCTTCACCTCGGAGTCGAGCTCGGCCGCGCGCAGGGCCGCCTTCTTCTGCGCGGTGATCTCCTGCTGGGCGACGACCTCCTGCTGCGACAGTGCCTCGGCCAGCGGGCGGGCGGCGTCGGCTTCGGCCGTCGCCTTGTCGGTCTCGCGCTGGAGTGCAGCCTTGCGCTGGGCGAGCTCGGCCTCACGCTCGGCGACGGTCTGCTCTGCGGCGATCACGGCCTCTCGAGCCTCGCGCTGGGCCTCGGCCTCGGCGATCTCGGCCTGCTTTCGCACCTTCGCCTGCTCGGCGCGACCGAGGTCGTCGATGTAGCCGTTGTTGTCGGAGATGCCCTTGATCTCGAACGAGTCGACGTCGAGGCCCTGGTTGGCGAGCGACTCGCGAGCGACGCCGAGCACGGCGGCCGACAGCTCGTCGCGGCGGTTGATGATCGTGAGCACGTCGGTGGCGCCGATGGAGGCGCGGAGCGACCCCGACAGCACCTCCTGCGCGAAGATGTCGATGTTCTTGTCCTGGCCGAGGAACCGCTGCGCGGCCGCGCGGATCGCCGCGGCGCTGTCGCCGACCTTCACGATGGCGACGGCGTCGACGTTCACCGTGATGCCGTTGTTCGTCTGCGCCTCGGCGCGGATCTCGATGGCCCGCGAGCGCAGCGAGAGCTTGTGCGCCTTCTGGAAGAACGGCATGATCCAGACGCCCTGGCCGTGCACGACGCGCTGACCCGACTCCTCGGTGTCGACGCCATCGATCATCTTGCGGCGCGAGCGCTTGCCGGTGACGACGATCGCCTCGTCGGGCGACACGTTGCGGTACAGCACCTTCGCCCACAGCCACACGACGATGAGGACGAAGACGACGAGGGCGACGATGCCGGCGATCGGGGTGAACAGCAGTTCGAGCACGGGATTCCTTTGCTGGGGTGGATGGGACTCTGTCAAGAATGGATGCCGCGCGCCCGCCGCGCAACGGAGAGTCGTGCCCGTTTCGGCGCTCGCGCGATGTCGCGCGCCGCCGGATGCGGTCGCGCGCTTCGGCGTCTGGCTAGAGATCCTCCACGGTCGCTCGAGCATCACCGGCGAGGAGGGACAGCGCGCGACTCGAGCCCGGGAACCGCTGGAAGCCGAATCGCTCGTAGAACGTGACGACATCCTCGGTGAGCGCGTGCACGAGAATTGCCCGCATGCCGATGATCTCCGCGGCGCGGATCGCTTGCAGAACGGCGTGCTGCAGCAGCGACGCCCCCAAGCCCGCGCCGCTGAATGCGTGGTCGACCGCGAGCCGGCCGATCAGTATCACCGGAATTGGATCGGGCTGATTCCGTGCAAGCACTGAAGGCGCATCCTCGCGGACGAGGGAGCTTGCAGACAGCGAGTAGTAGCCGGCAATGCGCCCCTCTCGGGTGACGGACACCATCGTCCTCGACGCACCCGTCCGCTCCTTCCTGGACGCGAATCGAAGCAACCAGTTGTCGAGGACTTCCACGCCGCAACGGAAGTCGGAGAGTTCATCTCCCGCCGCAAGGGGCCGGGGGCTGAGGAACTCAGTCAATGAAGATCGGCTTGCGCGTCAGCAACTCACGGAGCCCGTCGACAGAGTTCGCAGGTTGATCGAGCAATGCCGCGAACTCATCGAACGCAGCTGCCTCGACACGCAACTCTCGATCGCGCCTGATCACTTCGTCTGCCTTCGCGGTCAACGCGTCCATCGAGAAATCGGTGATGGAGCGGCCCTCAATGGCAGCCGCGGTCTCGATCGCATCCTTCTGTGCACTGGTGAGGCGCAGCTCGATTCGCTTGTCTTTGAGAGGAGTGGCCATGGACCTACGGTACGGGATATTGCCGTACACTGCGTACCTTCTCATTCCTTCACCGCGGCGGATCTCCGGGCCGTCAGCCTGACCGCGCGGTTCGCTGACGATGGCCGCCGTCGGCGGCCGGGTGCAGACTGGCAGCATGTGCGGACGATTCGCGAACGACGCCAAGGTCGACGAGATGATCCAGGAGTTCGTCGCCCAGGGCAACGACTACCGAGACTGGCGGCCCCAGTACTCGCTGGCGCCAACGCAGACGGTGCCGATCGTTCGCGAGCGCAAGAACAGCGACACCGGGGAGATCACGCGATCGATCGACCCGGCGGTGTGGAACTTCCATCCGTCGTTCATGAAGGACGCGAAGCGCCCGCAGTTCAACACCCGCATCGAGACGGTGGCGACGAACGGACTCTGGAAGGGCGCGTTCGCGTCGTCACGCTGCCTCGTGCCGATGCGCGGCTACTACGAGTGGACGGGTGAGCCCGGCCACAAGCAGGCGTTCTTCCTGCACGGCGAGCAGCCGCTGCTCGCCGCAGCCGGCATCTACACCGCGCGCAAGGTCGGCGACGACTGGGAGGTGTCGACGTCGATCATCACCCGTGAGGCTCGGGATGCCTCGGGCGAGGTGCACGACCGCATGCCGGTGTTCCTCGAGCGCGACGTCTGGGACGACTACCTGGCGCCGGTGAAGCTCGACGACACGGCGAAAGACGAGATGGTGGCGCTCCTCAGCGCGGAGTCCGAGAAGGTGGCCGCGTCGATCTCGAGCTATGAGGTCGACCGCAAGGTGAACAACACGCGCACCGTGAACCCCGAAGACCCGTCGCTCATCGAGCCGCTCGACTGATCGCCTCGTATCGCCGGAGAGCCACGGATGGCAACGTCAGTGACGTTCACGACGGAGTCGTGGTCCAGCCCAGCGGTCGCTGCCGGGAGGAAGACGTTGCCCGGGTCATCCGGCGTCGACCCGCTCTCGTGAGAGCTCCTCGGCATCCGCCCCGGCGTCGGGGCTACCGTCGACCGCCGGCTGCCGGGCGGCGAGTGCGGCGGCGACCGCCTCGTCGACCGCGCGCTGGTGCACCGCCGTTGCACGGCGTCGGGCGAACACGCGCCAAGCAATCGCCGCGGCGATGAGCAGGAGCAGTGCGAGCGCCGACCAGGGCACCGCCCATGTCGATGCGGACCCCGCCGCCGTCGCCGACGGAACCTCCTCGGCGGGTCCGCCCGCACGCGCGACCACGTCCGCGGTCACGGACACGTCCGCGGTGATGAGCCCGAGGGGTGCCACGCCATCGAGGTGCACGACGTGCTCGATCGAGCTGCCCGGCAGGAGTTCCGGGATCTCCTCACCGGGTGCGACCGTCGGCACCCAGCCGAACGGGCCCGCCACCTGCACGGCGGCGACCGGCGCCAGGCGCGCATTGCCGGTGTTGGTGAGGGTGAACGAGACCACGGCCGTGCCACCGGCCACCGGGTTGACGACGCCCTCGTAGGCGAGCGAGACATCCGTCACCGTGACGGTGGGAGCGAGCTCGCCGTGAACGCGCAGGTGCACTCGAGAGCCGAGTCGGCGTTCGGTGATCACACCGCCGTCGGACCCCACGCTCATGGACGCGACAACCCCAGCGGCGTAATCCCCCGGCTGCGTCGACTCCGGCACGACGACCTCGAACGGGATCTCGGCGCTCTCGCCGCTGGCGATCGAGACCTGAGGCGATTCGATCTCGATCCAGCTGCCGAGCTCGGTGGACTCCTCGCCACCCGCCAGGATATCGAGGGAGCCGTCTGGGGTGAGGAAGCCGTCGGCCGCGTAGATGTCGAGGGAGATCGGTTCGTCGCTGCGGTTGGTGACGATGATGCCGTCGGTGAGCGTTCCGCCCGGCGGAAGGTCGTAGGCGAAGTTCGGACGCCCGCTACCCTGCACGGTGTCGGCGGGTCGTACGCTCCACGACACGGTCGTGTCGGTGTCGGATGCCTCCTCCGCACCTGCAGGGGGTGCCCATGCCATGACGAGCGCAGCCGCCAGCCCTGCGGTGAGGACGGCTCGAAGCACTCGCGATCGCCGAACGGAAGACGGGCGGGGGAAGACGGACAGGGACACGGGCACGGCTCGCTTTCGAAGTGGATGTGACGGTGCCTGCCCGGGTCGCGATGCTTCGTCGCGACCCGGGCAGGCGGAGCGATCAGCTGAGGGCAGTCAGCGTGACCGTCGCGGTGTAGGTGCCGCGGGGGGTCTCGAGCGGGAGCTTCAGGTCGAGGTCCGCGCCGACGACGGATGCGCCGCGTGCGTGACCCGCCTCAGCCCCGGCCAACGTTCGGGCCACGGACATTCCCTCGCCCTCGTCGAAGCCCGAGGCCACCGGCGTGCCGGCGACAGCACTGCCGCCGTTGTCGATGACGCCAGGAGTCCAGCCGAGGTACTTGCTGGACACCGTCTCCCCGCCGGCTGCGAAGTCTGACACCTGCGCGGTGAGCGACCACGCGGGGTTGCCCGCCCGGGTGTCCTGGATCCGGATCGGGACGATCGCTCCCTCAGCGAAGTAGTGGTCGATCTGCTCATCCGCAACGCCGAGGTCGACGAGCGCAGACGTGCCCTCAAGCGACCAGATCAACTCACCCGCAGCCTGATTCGGAATCGTGACGGCGATCGCCTGATCGCCGACGGCGGGGCTGCCCGGCTGGTCACCCGTATAGTCGCCCACGACGGAACCGGCGGCGACGCCCTCGCCGAGCGCGGCGAGCGGGTCGTTGCCATCGAGCCTCAGGACGCCGTGCGCGGTCGTCGCCGCGACCCGCAGGTTCGCCGAGTTGCCCGAGAGCACCAGGTCGCCGCCGATCAGGTTGGCGAAGGCGTCGGCTGCCCCGTCCGCGTCGGCCCCGATGAGAACGTCGCGCGAGTTGTTGCTCACGGTCACGCTGCCCTGGACGATCGCTCCGACCACCGAAACGCCCCACGGCGAGCCGTCGATCGAGGCGTCGCCGACGATCGACGTGCGGACCAGGTCGACGTAGTTCGCCTCCTGCGCCATGAACGAGCCGCCGATCGTGACGTCGGTCGCCTCGACGTCGATGCCGCCGACGGCGACCGAGCCACCGACCTCGAGGTCGTTGGCGTAGAGGAAGCCGACGGTCGTGTCGGCCGAGTAGGCGCTGATGTCGCCCTCGACCTTCGCGCCGTCGAGCAGTACGCCGTAGGCGTCGGTGGCGATGACGTCGCCCTCGACGACGACGGATGTCGCGTCGAGCCAGCCGCCCGGCTCGACGATGATGTCGCCCTGCACGGTGGCACCGCCCAGCACGCAGTCGGCTCCGTCGGCCACGACGAGGTTTCCGGCGATGGTCTGGTCGCCGAGATCGCTCGCGCAGCTGAGGTCGGCCGCGTATGCGGGCACGGCGACGACGCCGGCCCCGACGACGAGCACCGCGACGGTGGATGCTTTCCAGATGTTTCTCATGTTGCTCTCTCCTCGTTCTCTCAGCCGCGAAGCGACGCGATGTTCTCGTAGCTCCGAGCGGCGTTGCCCAGCGAGTTCCCGCTCGCGGAGGCGTTGTCCTGCTCGTACATGCCGTACCGTTGCCCGCGGTCGCGCAGCTGCGACAGGAACTGCTGGAAGGGGATGTCGCCGGCACCGAACTCGACGATGTCGTAGCCGTTCGCGCTGGCCGGGTTGATCTTCCCGTCCTTCAGGTGGAGCAGTGGGAAACGTCGCGGGTCGCGCGTGATGTAGTCGATCGGCTCGAACCCGGGTGAGCGGTGCTTGCCGACGTAGGCCCAGTACACGTCCATCTGGAAGTACACGAGGTCGGGGTCGAACTCGTCCCAGAGGAGGTCGTAGACGCGCTTGCTCGGGTCGTCGCTCGTGAACCCGAACTCGCCGGCGTGGTTGTGGGCGTACAGCTTCAGCCCGGCGGCCTTTGCCTTCTCGCCCATCTGGTTCCACGTCTGCGCCGCCTGCGTCCATCCGGCGACCGTGTTGTTGTTGGTGATGGCGCCGCCTTGGCCCAGGTGCGGCATCCCGAGGACCTTCGCCGTCTCGATCTGCTGGTCGATGTTGTTCGGGTTCAGGCCGACGTGCGACCCGACGGCCCGGAGGCCGTTGTCGTCGAGCAGCTGGCGGATCTCGGCGGGCGTGATGGCGCCGAGCTGTCCCTGCGTGTATCCGGCGAATTCGACCTCCGAGTAGCCGATGCCGGCGAGCTCTTCGAACACTGCGCGGAAGCCGAGTGAGCTGACCTTGTCGCGAATGGTGAACAGCTGGATGCCGATGCGGTTGACGGGCACGAGCCGCCGCCCTCCGCTGACCGTGGGAACGGCCGCTGGTGCGACGCCGAGCGCGGATGCCGCGCTGGGCGCCATCGCGGCGCCGAAGCCGACGGCGACGGAGGACGCGGCCAGCGCCGTCAACAGGTTCCGACGACTCATCGGCTTCGCCGACACCGTCGGGTGTGCGTGATCGTGGTGGTGACTCATTTCTCTCTCCTTCGAGGTGGATCCGGCCGCGGGGCGCCCGGATCGGTCTGGGGTGGTGGCGGGATCCTCGCGTCGTGAGGACCCCGCCGTGGTCGTTATCGAACGGTCAGGATGGCGGTGGCGGTGCTCTTGGACACTCCGGCCGAGCCGTCGTAGACCGCTTGCACCTGGTACGTCCCCGTGCCGAGCTTCGGCAGCGTCACCGTGACCTTGCCGTCGGCATCGAGCTCGCCGGTCAGCTTGGTGACCGTGGTCGACCCGCGCTTCACCGTCACGCTGACCTCGCCGGTCGGGACGATGCCCGTCGACGATGCCACCGCGATCGCCGCCTTCGCGGCGACGGCCGGCTTCACGGGATTGGGCGAGACCGTGACCTCGCTCGTCGATGTCGCCTTGGACACCGTGAGGCGCCCGGTGTCGGACGAGGTCTTGAAGACCTCGTCGGCGCCGTACGTCGCCCGCAGTGTGTGCGTTCCGACCGCAAGATCAGCAGCGAGCGCGATCGTCGCCTTGCCCTCCGCGTCGAGCGTGCCGCGGCCGACCTCCGTCTCGCCGGAGGTCACGACGACCTCACCGGTCGGGATGCCGCCCTCGCCGGTCACCGAGACCGCCACGGCGCCGGGAGCGCCGTAGGTGACCCGCGCAGCGTCGAGGCTCACGCTCGTGCGCGAGTCGACGGTCGGCTCGTTCGGCGCGTTCAGGTCGACCTTGAACGAGACCGTACCCGTCTGCGACACGTTGCCGCCGGTGTCGGTCGCCCGGTACGTGAGGTCGTACCGGCCGTTCTGAGAGAACGTCACGCCGTACTGCTGGTTCGCCGCGAGGTTGGTCCACGTCGCACCGCCGTCGCGCGAGTACTGCACACTGGCGAGCGCACCGTTGTCGGCGGGCTGCACCGCGAACCGCACCGGCTCGTTGAACACTCCGCCGACGCCGGTCGGCTCGGCGGGGGTGAGCGTGTGCTCGACCGTGGGCGCGGCGACGTCGGCGACGCCGGCGCCCGTCATGGTGATCGAGTCGAGCGCGAGCTCATCCGACGACGTGACATACAGCGCACCCGTGCCCTCCGGGGCGTCGAACTGGATCTCGACGTCCTTCCAGCCGGCCCCGGCGGGAATCGTCGCGACAGCGAACGGCGTCGCGTCTGCGGCACCCCAGCGCAGCTCGATCTCTCCGCCGCCGTTGGCGCGGACGATCGCGCCGTCGATGCCGGAGAAGCTCACCGGGTCGAACCGCACGAAGTCGGGACCGCCGTTCGTTCCCAGGCCGCGGATCGCGGATCCGCCCGAGGCCGTCTCGTCGGCGTAGACGACGACGCCCTGGCGCGCGATCGCGTGCTCGGCCTGCTGGAGCTTCGGGTTCAGTCGCACCGTCGCCTCACCGGCGGCCGCGGGCAGTCCGTTGGCTCCGGCATCCGTGTACGTCACGACCACCGCGCCGTAGAGCAGCGCGCCCGGTCCGTGCTCGGGCGAGCTGGCGTTGGTCCTCCACGCGCCGGTGCACCCCGTTCCCGAGACCTCGGGGTGGGCGTGCTCGTCGTGACCGAGACCGTAGGTCCAGGCGACGCGCGAGCACACGGTCTCGTTGCCGTCCTCGGCATCCGTGGCGGTCACCCGGTACGGAACCGCCTGACCCCAGTCGACGAAGCCGCCGTTCTCGGGGAACTCGACGTTCACCTCGGGCGCCTGGTTGCCGACCGAGATCGAACGGGACGTCAGCGCGAACTTCCCCTGCGGGTCGGTGACGCGAAGGCGAGCCGTGTAGGCGCCCAGCTCGGTGTACGTGTGCGACGCGGTCGCCCCGGTGCGGTCGAAGGACCCGTCACCGTCGACGTCCCACTCGTAGGTGAGCGCCCCGTCCTCGGGGTCGCTCGACGCGGACGCGTCGAACTCCACCTCGAGCGGCGCGCCCGATGACGAGTCCGGCGTGGCCGTGAAGCGCGCCTGCGGCGACTTGTTGCCCTCGACGTAGTCGATCCGGTACAGCCCGGAGTCGGGGTTGGCCCGGAAGAACCCGTCGCCGTAGTCGAGCACGTACAGCGAACCGTCGGGCCCGAACTCCATGTCCATCGGATTGTCGTGAGTCGGCTGGGCAGCGGCCGCCAGCGCCGAGTTGGGCAGGAAGTCCTGGATGTGGGTCACACCGAACGTCTCCCGATCCATCGTGAACGCGGCGATGTAGTCCTGCGAGAACTCGCCCATGAAGGCCTTGCCGTCCCAGTACGCCGGGAACTTGGCGGCTGACGGGTTCGCCTCGTCGTAGTGATAGACGGGACCGCCCATCGGGCCCTGGCCCGAGCCGGCGCCGAAGTTCACGAGCTCGTCCCACGGCTGGTCGCCCGGGTTGTCGCCGTAGTAGAGCGTCGCGGCGCGGGCGGCCGGGATCTGCGTGAGGCCCGTGTTCCACCGCGAGTCGTTCACCAGGTTGGCCGGGTCGAAGAACGCGCCGGGCGCGGCCGCCGCGAAGTCCCAGTCGTTGTACGCGAAGTTGTCACCGGTGGCGTAGGGCCAACCCGAGTTGTGCGGGTCGGCCAGGCTCGCCGCGTTCCACTCCACGATGCCCATCGGCCCGCGACCCGCGGAGGCGGCCGCCGCCTTCGTGGCATCCGGCCCGTAGTCGCCCCACGAGATCGAGTTGGTCTCGGGGTCGACCTCCATGCGGAACGGGTTCCGCACGCCCATGATGAAGATCTCCGGACGCGTGAGTTCCGTTCCGGGTGCGAAGAGATTGCCCTCGGGGATCGTGTACGTGCCGTCCTCCTCGACGCTGATCCGCAGGATCTTGCCGCGCAGGTCGTTCGTGTTGCCCGCGCCGCGCCGTGCGTCGAAGCCCGGATTCATGTTCGGCGCGTCGTTGTTCGGGGCGAACCCGCTCGCGCCCGGCGTTCCGGCGGGCGTGTTGTCTCCGGTGCTCAGGTAGAGGTTGCCGTCGCCATCGAAGTCGATGTCGGCTCCGACGTGGCAGCACTGGCCGCGCTGCACATCGACGTCGAGGATGACCTGCTCGCTCGCGAGGTCGAGGCCCGAGCCGTTCCACTGGAACCGCGAGAGGCGATTGACGCCCTCCCATTGCTCCCAGTAGCTCTCGTCGGCACCGGCGGGCAGGGTGTTCGGCGCCGAACCGGTCGGCGTGTCCGCCGCGCCGTCGCCGTCGGCGTCGACCGGAGCGTATACGAGGTACACCCAGCCGTTGTTCTCGAAGTCGGGATCGAGGGCGACCGTCTGAAGGCCGTCCTCCGAGTTCGCGTAGACAGGGATCGTGTTGACCACCTTCGTGACGCCCGTCGTCGGATCGGTGAGACGGATGTCGCCGTTGCGCGCCGTGTGGAGCACGCGGCTGTCGGGAAGGACGGCCAGATCGATCGGCTCTCCCACGTTCTTGGTGAGGAGGACCTTCTCGTAGTTCGTCCAGTCGAGCGCTGCGGTGCCGCCGGGCTCGGCATCGTGGTCGTGCCCGTCATGGGCGGCGGCCGGCGAACCGGCGAAGCCGATCGCCGCCAGCGCGACAGCTCCCGCCGCGAGCGCGGCGAACTGCCGCATCCGCGTCGATGAGCGTCTGGGATTAGAATTCGTCATTGAACAGCTCCTGTCGGTGAATGCCAGTCAGGGTTGTCGGACCGGGTCACCGCTCATCGCTTGACGGTCGTGTGCGGTGGCCCGGTTTTTCTTGGTTGGATGCCGGGGCGCGGCCCGGTGCCGAATCTGCCCCCCTCCTCGTCGAGTCGGCCGTTGTCGACCAGACCTCTTCGTCGGTTGCGGGGCCAAGTTCCCCCGGCGTGCCGGTCGTCCCCCATGAAGGTGACACCCACCATGCGTTTTCATACTGACGTATATTTTCGCCTAGCGTCAAACAAAAGTTGTTGTGTCATCGACGAATTTCTGCCGACCGCCTACCGACTTGGTTGCAACCTGAACCATTGGTAGGATCTGCCGCCCAGACCGTGGCGACATGGTGCGGGTTCGAAGCGGGCGAAGAGCGCTCAGTCCAAGGGAAGCGGCGCCGACCACGACACCGGCGGATCGGGGCTTCCAGCCTTCACACGATCCCGGGCCTGGCCAGACCAGGTGCGTTGTCAATGAGAAAACGCCGGGGCCTGGCAACGGCGCGTAGTGGTGCGCGAGGGGGGACTTGAACCCCCACACCCTTGCGAGTACTGGCACCTGAAGCCAGCGCGTCTGCCAATTCCGCCACTCGCGCACGTGGGGCGCACCGAGGTGCGCCAACCAAGCGAGATTATCACCTCGTTCCGGCAATAGCCATTCGGCGGTGCCGCGAGGCGACCGCGAGCCTTCGGCCGACTTGGAACCGCAGGAAGATTCGCGTGACACGCCGTCGAACGGATGCCGCGAGCAGGCGTGTCACGCGATTCTTCCTGCATTTCCGATGCGCGTCGCCTCAGTGAATCCTTCGAGTCCCGATTGCACCTCGCGCTCGCGGCACCGCCGGGAATAGGCTCGATCCGCAGGTTCCGGTGCCCCGGCCGATGCAACGAAAGGACCGCCCGTGACCTCGCCCCACTCCCCAGACTCCCCAGACTCCCTAGACTCCCCCGCTCAGCCCGACTCCCGCACGCCGTCCGACTCCCCCATCTCCCCCGACCCCGGTTCCCGCATGCCTCCCATCTCCCCCGACCCCGGTTCACCCGTGCCTCCCATCTCCCCCGACCCAGCCGGCATCGACCTCACCGACATCCGCGGCTACCTCTTCGACCTCGACGGTGTGCTCACACCCACGGCCGTCGTGCACATGCACGCGTGGTCGCGCCTGTTCACCCCCTTCCTCGAGCAGCACCACGCGGCGCCGTACACCGACGGCGACTACTTCGCGTACATCGACGGCAAGCCCCGCTACGACGGTGTGCGAAGCCTGCTGCGCAGCCGCGGCATCCGCGTTCCCGAGGGCGAGGTGACGGATGCCGCGACCTCCGACACCGTGCACGGACTTGGCAACCGCAAGAACGACGCCTTCAACGCGACCCTCGCCGAAGAGGGGGTGCGGCCCTACCCCGCGAGTGTCGCCTTCCTCGATGCGGTGCAGGCCGGCGGATGCCGCGTCGCCGTCGTCTCGAGCTCGAAGAACGCGCCGGCCGTGCTCGCCGCCGCCGGACTCGCCGACCGGTTCGAGGTCGTGGTCGACGGCGCCGTCGCCGCCCGGGACGGCCTGCCCGGCAAGCCCGAGCCCGACACGTTCGAACGTGCCGCCGAGCTCCTCGGCCTGCCGACCACCGCGTGCGCCGTCGTCGAAGACGCCGAGTCGGGCGTGAAGGCCGGAGCCGCCGGAGAGTTCGGCGTCGTGATCGGCGTCGATCGCGGCGTCGGCCGCGACGCGCTCGAAGAGCTCGGCGCCGACGTGATCGTCGACGAGCTCGACGAGCTGATTCCTCTGCTTCCGCACCCCACCCCCGGCACCACCCGAGAGGACCAGTCATGAGGTTCGCCGACGCCGACCCACTGAACCGCACCCGGTTCCCCATCGACGAGTGGGCGCTCGTCGAGACCGAGTTCGGCATGGCCGACATGGGCCGCACCGAGACCCTGTTCGCGGTGGGCAACGGCTACCTCGGCCTCCGCGGCAACGTCGAGGAGAGCCGCGACGGCCACATGCACGGCACGTTCCTGAACGGCTTCCACGAGACGTGGCCGATCCGGCACGCCGAGGAGGCGTTCGGCTTCGCGCGCGTCGGGCAGACCATCGTGAACGCGCCCGACGCCAAGGTGATCCGCCTCTACGTCGACGACGAGCCCCTGGTGCTCACGAGAGCCGAGATCCTCGCCTACGAGCGCCGACTCGACTTCCGGCTCGGCTCGCTGTCGCGGTCGATCGAGTGGCGAACGCCGTCGGGCAAGCGCGTGCTCATCACGAGCCGCCGCATGGTCTCGTTCACCGACCGTCACATCGCGGTCGTCGACTACGAGGTCGAGCTGCTCGACGCGGATGCCGCGGTGACGATCTCGAGTCAGATCCTCAACCGCCAGGACGGGCGCGACGAGTACCGTTCGGGGGTGCAGGAGCCGCCGGGCGCGTTCGATCCGCGCAAGGCAGAGCTGTTCATCGAGCGCGTGCTCCAGCCGCGGGTGAAGCGCGCCGTCGACTCCCGGTACATGCTGGGCTACGAGTGCACGAATTCCGGGATGACCATCGCGATCGGCGCCGAGCACTCCATCGAGACCGAGAACGAGTTCACCGAGTCGGGCACGATCGGCGACGACCTCGCGAAGCACACGTACCGAGTGCACGCGAAGCAGGGCAAGCCGATCCGGGTCACGAAGCTGATCAGCTACCACACGGCCCGCATGGTCCCGGCGCGGGAGCTCGTCGACCGCACCGATCGCACGCTCGACCGTGCGGCCGAGCTCGGCGTCGCCGAGATCTTCGCGCAGCAGCGGTCGTGGCTCGACGACTACTGGGCGAGATCCGACGTCGAGCTCGAGGGACACCCGGCGCTGCAGCAGGCGATCCGCTGGAACCTGTTCCAGCTCGCGCAGGCCACCGCGCGCACCGACGGCGACGGCGTGGCCGCGAAGGGTGTTTCGGGCTCGGGCTACGGCGGCCACTACTTCTGGGACAGCGAGATCTACGTCATGCCGTTCCTCAGCTACACCGCCCCGATCGTGGCGCGCAACGTGCTGCGATTCCGGCAGCGGATGCTCGACGCCGCCCGCGCGCGGGCGCTCGAGCTCAACCAGCTCGGGGCCCTGTTCCCGTGGCGCACGATCAATGGACAGGAGTCGTCGGCGTACTACGCGGCGGGAACCGCGCAGTACCACATCGACGCCGACATCGCCTACGCCCTCGGCCAGTACGTCGCCGCCACCGGCGACGAGGACTTCCTCGCGCGCGGCGCCATCGACATCCTCGTCGAGACCGCCCGCATGTGGGAGGACCTCGGCTTCTGGCGGTCCGGGGTCGACGACGTGTTCCACATCCACGGCGTCACCGGGCCCGACGAGTACACGACGGTCGTGAACGACAACCTGTACACGAATGTCATGGCGCGTGCGAATCTCGCCGCCGCGGCATCCGCCGTCGACAGCCTGCAGGTCAACGACCCGATCGCCTACCACAAGCTCGTCGAGCGGCTCGGGGTCACACCGGCCGAGGTCTCGACCTGGCGCCGCGCCGCCGCGCACCTGCACATCCCGTACGACGAGCAACTCGGCATCCACCCCCAGGACTCCGCGTTCCTGCAGAAGGAGCTGTGGGACCTCGAGAACACGCCGGAGGACCGGCGCCCGCTCCTCCTGCACTACCACCCGCTCGTGATCTACCGGTTCCAGGTGCTGAAGCAGGCCGATGTCGTGCTCGCGCTCTACCTCCAGGGCGACCGGTTCTCGGCCGACGCGAAGCGCGCGAACTTCGAGTACTACGACCCGCTGACCACGGGCGACTCGACGCTTTCGGCGATCGTGCAATCCATCATCGCCGCCGAAGTGGGGTACCACGAGCTCGCCCTGCGATACTTCCGGTCCGCGCTGTTCGTCGATCTCGCCGACCTGCACCAGAACGCCGCCGACGGCGTGCACGTCGCCTCGACGGGTGGTGTGTGGAGTGCGCTCGTCGCCGGCTTCGGCGGCTTCCGCGACCACGGCGGGGTCTTCACGTTCGACCCCCGCCTGCCCGACGAGTGGCGCAGGCTCGTCTTCCGCCTCACCCTTCGCGGCACGAGGATACGGGTCGCGCTCGAGGCCGAGTCGATCACGTTCGCCGTCGAGGCGGGTGACGAGGCCCGGGTGCGGGTGCGCGGCACCGAGGTCGTGGTGACGGCCGGCACGGATGTCACGGTGCCGCTCGACGGCCAGGGGCCGCGGCTCTACGGCGCCCCGACCATGCGCGACGTGGCCGGATCGCGTCGTGCCGACGGCTCGCTGCTCACGGCGTCCATCCCGACCCTGTCGCTCGATGTCGACGAGGAGGAGGCGCCCATCCCGGTCGACTGAAACGGAGCGTTCTCAGCCCATCGGGCTACCATGACACCATCACGGAACCGGATCGGGAGACCTGTGGGCCTACTGGACAACTTCGAGAAGGGTCTCGAGCGCGCCGTCAACGGCGCGTTCGCGAAGACCTTCCGCTCGGGGCTGCAGCCTGTCGAGATCACCGCTGCCCTGAAGCGCGAGATCGACACGAAGGCGGCCGTCGTCTCGCGCGACCGCGTGCTCGTTCCGAACACGTTCACGGTGCGGATGTCGCCGACCGACCATGACCGCATGGCCGGTCTCGGCCCGGCACTCATCGACGAGCTCACCGATCTGGTGCAGAAGCACGCCGCCGCGCAGCGCTTCCAGTTCGCCGGCGGCATCTCGATCGCGCTGGAGGGGGACCCGGGCCTGTCCGTAGGCATGGTGCAGGTCGACTCCCGCAACGTGAAGGGCCAGGTCGCCTGGACCCCGGTGCTCGACGTCGCCGGCACCCGTCACCCGATCCTCAAGGGCCGCACCGTGATCGGACGCGGCAGCGAAGCCGATCTCACGCTCGACGACTCGGGCGCCTCCCGCAGGCACGCCGAGGTGCAGTGGGACGGCACCCGTGCGCGCGTACGCGACCTCGGTTCCACCAACGGCACCCAGCTGAACGGCGCGCCTGTGAAGGACGCGGTGCTCGAACCCGACTCGGTGATCACCATCGGTCGCTCGCGCATCGTCTTCCGCGTGCTCGCCCAGGCATCCGCCCCGCCAGGAGGCCAGGGCGACCCGGCCACCCAGCGCCACGACATTGGCGGATTCTGGGGGCCCGCCGAATGAGCGAACTCACCCTCGTCGTCCTCCAGCTCGGATTCCTCCTGCTGCTCTGGGTCTTCGTCTTCGCGATCGTGTACTCCCTGCGCAGCGACCTCTTCGGCCAGCGGGTGCGCAAGCTCCAGCCCGATGCCGCAGCGTCGGCCGCGGCATCCCCGTTCCCCGCGGCAGCCCCGCCCGTCGGTCCCGCCTCGCCCGCCGCGCACCCTGCCGCCCCCGCGTCGGGTCCCGGAGGCGAGACCGCCTCGACCGAGAACGCCGCCCGCCTCGTCATCACGAGCGGGCAGAAGGCGGGCGCCGAGTTCCCGCTCGGCCGTGACGAGATCACCATCGGCCGCTCGAGCGACTCGGCGATCATCATCCGCGACGACTACACGTCCACCCACCACGCCCGTCTCATGCTCTGGAACGGCCGCTGGATGATCCAGGACCTCGACTCCACGAACGGCACCTTCCTAGGCGGCTCCCGAGTGACCGTGCCGACGCCCATCCCGCTCGGAGCCACCGTCAAGGTCGGAGCGACGACGTTCGAGCTGCGGCGGTAGCCCATGGCGACGGTCAAGGCGAGCGCCGCGGTCTCGCATGTCGGGCGCATCCGCTCGAACAACCAGGACTCCGGGTATGCCGGGCGGCACCTCTTCCTCGTCGCCGACGGCATGGGCGGGCACGCCGGCGGCGACGTCGCGAGCGCCATCGCGACGCGCCGCATCGCCGAGGCCGACGCCCTGTTCGATTCCCCGGCGGATGCCGCAGCGAACCTCGAGGGCGCGCTGATCGCCGCCAACCGCCAGCTCGCCGAGACCGTCGCCGAGCATTCCGAGCTCACCGGCATGGGCACCACCGTGAGCGCACTGCTGATCGACGGCGACCGGGTCGTCATCTCGCACATCGGCGACTCCCGCATCTACCTGTTGCGTTCGGGAGAGCTCAGCCAGATCTCCACCGACCACACGTTCGTGCAGCGCCTCGTCGACGCGGGCCGCATCACCGCCGAGGAGGCGATGGTGCATCCGCGTCGCTCCGTGCTCATGCGCGTGCTCGGCGACGTGGAGAGTTCGCCCGAGATCGACTCGATGGTGCTCGACACCCGCGCCGGCGACCGGTGGATGCTGTGCTCCGACGGTCTCTCGGGTGTCGTCTCGTTCGACGAGCTGCACGAACTGCTGTCGGCCGACGCCGGCGCGAAGCAGATCGCCGACCGGCTGGTCAAGGCGTCGCTCGACGGCGGCGCGCCCGACAACGTCACGGTCGTCGTCGTCGACATGGGCGAGCCTCCGGCGCCCGCCACGCCGCCGCTGGTGGTCGGTTCGGCGGCGGCGCCGCTCGCGTTCGGCGCGGCGGAGCCGGCGCGCGCCCGCGGCATCCGTCTCGCTCCGTTCCGCCCCCACCCCGTGCAGGAGACGCACTTCGAACCCGACTCGGCCGACTACTTCGACGAGCTCATCGAGGAGGACGCCCGCCGCAGGCGCCGTCGACGCTGGATGTGGAGCTTCTGGATCGTGCTGCTCATCGCGGCGATCGTGACCGTGTTCGTGGTCGGCTACCGGTGGACCCAGACGCGGTACTACGTGGGAGATTCGAACGGCCGCGTGGCGATCTTCCAGGGCATCCAGCAGAACCTGGGGCCGATCTCGCTGCACGAGCTGCACACCGAGACGCAGATCGACGTCGCCGAGCTCCGCACCTACGACCAGCAGCGCGTCGAGCAGACGATCAGCGCGGGCTCGCTCTCCGAGGCATCCCGCATCGTGGAGCGACTGGAGGAGTCCCTTGACTGATCCCATCGCCGGCCGCGTCGCGAGGCCCACGACCCCGCCGGCCGGGGTCCGGCGCATCCGGCTCCCCCAGAAGCTCCGCAACACCGAGCTGTGGCTCCTCGTCGTCGCGTGCCTCATCAACGCCGGGGCCATCGTGCTCGTGCAGTTGGGCGCCCTGGGCCGCATCGACACGCAGCTCGTGTTCCTCGGCGCAGGGCTCTCGATGCTCGTGTTCGGGCTGCACATCGCGATGAGGTTCGTGGCCCGTGACGCCGACCCGTTCCTGCTGCCCATCGCGACGGTGCTGAACGGGCTCGGCATCGCGATGATCTACCGCATCGACATCGCCGACGGCGAGTCCGGGTGGGAGAGCGCGTCGGTGCGGCAGATCGTGTGGAGCGCCATCGCGATCGTGGCCGCGATCGCGACGATCCTGGCGATCCGCAACCATCGGGTGCTGTTCCGCTACACCTATCTCTCCGGCCTCGTCGCGATCGTGCTGCTGCTGCTGCCGCTGATCCCCGGCATCGGTCGGCAGGTGAGCGGTGCGAGGGTCTGGATCGGCATCGGGGATGTCGCGACCTTCCAGCCCGGTGAGATCGCGAAGATCGCCCTCGCGGTGTTCTTCGCGGGATACCTCGTGCGCAACCGCGACTCGCTGTCGATGGTGGGGCGGAAGTTCCTCGGCATGCGGTTCCCGCGCGCCCGCGACCTCGGCCCGCTGCTCGTCGTGTGGGCCCTGTCGATGTCCGTCATCGTCTTCCAGCGCGACCTCGGCACCGCGCTGCTCTACTTCGGGCTCTTCCTCGTCATGCTCTACGTGGCCACGAGTCGCCTGTCGTGGGTCGTGCTCGGGCTCAGCCTGTTCATCGGCGGCGCGCTCGTGGCGAGCCAGACGCTCGACTACGTCGGCAACCGCTTCGCGAACTGGCTCGACCCGTTCAGCGACGCCCGATTCAACGCCGACCCGGGCGGCAGCTTCCAGCTCGTGCAGGGCCTCTTCGGACTCGCGAACGGCGGGCTCATCGGCACCGGCTGGGGGCAGGGGCGCCCCGACATCACCCCGGTGCCCCAGAGCGACTACATCATCGCGAGCCTCGGGGAGGAGCTGGGCCTCGCCGGGGTCTTCGCCATCCTCGCGCTCTACGTGCTCTTCGTCGCCCGCGGCTTCCGCATCGGATTCGCGGGCCAAGACGACTTCGGCAAGCTCCTCGGCGTCGGACTCGCGTTCGTCATCGCCCTTCAGGTGTTCATCGTCGTCGGCGGCGTGACCCGGGTGATCCCCCTGACCGGGCTCACCACCCCGTTCCTCGCCGCGGGCGGCTCATCGCTCGTGGCCAACTGGATCATCGTGGCGCTGCTGCTGCGGCTCTCCGACACGGTGCGCAACCATCCGAGGCTGGTGATCGACGGATGAACCGCGAACTCAAACGCGTGACGATCGTCGCGCTGCTCATGTTCCTGACGCTCTTCGTATCGTCGACCGTGATCCAGTACGTGCAGGCCGACGCCCTCGCGGCGGACCCCCGCAACTCGCGCACCCTCTACGAGAGCTACTCCGTCGAGCGCGGACCGATCCTCGTCGGCGGCGACCCCATCGCGTTCTCGCAGCCCTCCGACGACGTGTATCGGTTCCAGCGCGTCTACGCGAACGGCATGCTCTACGCGCCCGTCACCGGCTACATCCCCGTGAACGGGGAGGCGACCGGGCTCGAGCAGTCCCTGAACTCCTACCTCAGCGGACAGTCGTCGAGCCAGTTCTTCGATTCGCTGAACCGGCTGATCTCCGGGCAGGATCCGATGGGGGCATCCGTCGAGGTCGCGATCGACCCTGTTGCGCAGCAGGCCGCGTGGGACGCGCTCGGCGACTACACCGGCGCGGTCATCGTCACCGAGCCCGCGACCGGGCGGATCCTCGCGATGGTGACGAAGCCCACGTACGACCCCAACGCCCTCGCCGTGCACGACGGCGAGCAGGTGCAGGCCACCTACGAGGGGCTGCTCGCCGACCCGGGCGACCCCCTCTTCAACCGCGCCACGGGCGGCGACATGAACCCGCCGGGCTCCGTGTTCAAGCTCGTCGTGACCGCGGCGGCGCTCGAATCGGGCCGGTACACGCCCGAGAGCACGTTCCCGAACCCCGCGTCGCTCACGCTGCCCGGCACCGACGCCGTGGTGCGCAACTCCAGCGGCGGCACGTGCGGGGGCGGGGCGACGGTGACACTCGCCGACGCGCTGCGACTCTCGTGCAACATCCCCTTCGCAGAGCTCGGCATGGAGCTCGGAGATGCCGCGATCCGCGCGCAGGCCGAGAAGTTCGGGTTCAACCACGAGTTCGCCATTCCCACCCCGACCGAGCCCAGCACATACCCACGCGTGCTCGACGAACCCCAGACGGCGCTCACGGCGTTCGGGCAGGGCGATGTGCGTGCGACGCCGCTCCAGATGGCGATGGTGTCGGCGGCGATCGCGAACGGCGGCATCGTGATGAATCCCGATCTCGTCGACGCGATCGCGGCACCCGACCTCACCCCCCTCGAGGAGTTCGCACCCACCGAATTCGGACGCGCGATCAGCGAGGCCACCGCCGACACGATGGTGGGGATGATGGTCAACGGCGTCGAGAACGGCGCCGCGAGTAATGCAAGAATAGACGGCGTCAGCGTGGCCGGTAAGACCGGTACAGCGGAGAACGGCGAGGATGACCCTTACACCTTGTGGTTCACCGGTTTCGCCCCCGCCGACAACCCTCAGTATGCGATCACGGTACTCGTGGAGGATGGCGGGGGACTTGGCCAGGAGGGGTACGGCAATCTCATCGCCGCTCCCGTCGCAAAGCAGGTACTAGAGGCGGTGCTGAACAAATGAGACCGAGCGCAGGGCTCACCTTCGGGGGGCGCTATGAGCTGGCGTCCCGGATCGCCATCGGCGGCATGGGCGAGGTGTGGCAGGCCACCGACCTCGTGATCGGCCGGCAGGTCGCCATCAAGATCCTGAAGGACGAGTACCTCGGCGACCCCGGGTTCCTCGAGCGCTTCCGCGCCGAGGCGCGGCACGCCGCGCTCGTGAACCACGAGGGCATCGCAAACGTCTTCGACTACGGCGAGGAAGAGGGCAGCGCCTACCTCGTGATGGAGCTCGTGCCCGGTGAGGCGCTCTCGACGATCCTCGAGCGCGAGCACGTGCTCTCGACCGACAAGGTGCTCGACATCGTCGCCCAGACGGCCTCCGCGCTGCAGGCCGCGCACGCGGCCGGCCTGGTGCACCGCGACATCAAGCCCGGAAACCTGCTCATCACTCCCGACGGACGTGTGAAGATCACCGACTTCGGCATCGCTCGCATCGCCGACCAGGTGCCGCTCACCGCCACCGGTCAGGTCATGGGCACGGTGCAGTACCTCTCGCCCGAACAGGCGTCGGGTCACCCCGCATCCCCGACCACCGACATCTACTCGCTCGGCATCGTGGCCTACGAGGCGCTGGCCGGCCGCCGGCCGTTCACCGGCGAGTCGCAGGTCGCGATCGCGATGGCGCAGATCAACGAGACGCCGCCCGATCTGCCGGTCACGGTGTCGGAGCCGGTGCGCAACCTCGTCTACGCGTGCATCGCGAAGAACCCGGCCGATCGCCCCCAGTCGGCGGCGCACCTCGCACGCGCAGCCACCGCGCTCCGCCGCGGCGACGTGCAGGCCGCCGCGGCAGCAGTGCCCGCCGTGCTCGGAGCCGCGGGCGCGACGGCGGCCACCATGCTCATGCCCGCCGCAGCCGGAGCCACGGCCGCCACGACGGTGCTGCCGTCGGCCGGAGCGGCCGGCGTCGGAGCGGCCGGCGTCGGCGCGGCCGGCGTCGGCGCTGCCGGCGTCAGCGACGGCGAAGCAGTCGAGGGGGAGGGCGCTCCCAAGAAGCGCAGCCCGTGGACATGGCCGCTCATCGTGCTCATCGCGATCCTCGCGATCGTGCTCATCGGCACGATCATCGCGCTCGCGCTGGGCCGCGGCGGCGAAGGCGGCGACCCCACCTCGACGTCCGCCCGGCCCACGTCCACCGCCACCCCCACCCCGACGCCCACGCCGACCCCCACGCAGACCGAGGCGCCGCCCGAGACCATCCAGATCGACCGCAACGCGTACATCGGCATGAACATCGACGACGCGGCCGCGGCGATCGAGGCCCTCGGGCTGCCGGTCACGCGCCAGGAGGGCGCTGCGGCCTCCGAGCCCGACCTTGCCAACACGGTCTCCGAGGTCAATCCGAGCGGCCCGGTGCAGCCCGGCACGACGATCACGCTGACGTACCTCACCGACCCGGTGGCCCCGAGCGCGCCGGCCTCCGCGCCGACGACGGGTAGCAACCCGGTCGAGCCCGACGTGGGACAGATCACCGTCAACTGGACCGCGCAGACCTGTCCCGCCGGGCAGACGCTCAGCGGCTACGAGGTGTCGGTCGCGGGCGACGCCACGGTGCCGAACAACCCGGTCTTCGGCGCCGGCACCACGAGCGCCCAGATCAACGTGAACAACACCCCGGGCGGATCGTTCGACGTGACCTTCCGCTACTTCTGCGGCCAGCTCGATTCGCCGTTCTCCCCCGCACTCACGGTGAACATCGAGAACTGACCGCACGGTTCGGTCGACCGGAAGACAGAGGACGAGGACGGAGCTGCAGGGTGAGCGATGAAGGACGCGTGCTCGCGGGACGCTATCGTGTGGGTGCGCTCATCGGTCGCGGCGGCATGTCCGACGTCCACGTCGGCTCCGACACCCGGCTCGGCCGGCAGGTCGCCATCAAGCTCCTGAAGCCGCAGCTGGCCACCGACCCCGCCTTCCGCATGCGCTTCCGCCAGGAGGCGCAGTCGGCCGCGCGCATGGCGCACCCCACGATCGTGCGCGTGTTCGACGCCGGCGAGGAGACCGTGGTCGACTCCGCCGGCCATGAGGTGCAGCTGCCGTTCATCGTCATGGAGTTCGTCGAGGGTCGACTGCTGAAGGACATCATCCACGACGGGCCGCTCGATCCCGTCGCCGCCGTGCGCGTCGTCGACGGCGTGCTCACGGCGCTCGAGTACTCGCACCGGGCCGGCGTGGTGCACCGCGACATCAAGCCGGGCAACATCATGATCACCACCACCGGGCAGGTGAAGGTCATGGACTTCGGCATCGCGCGCGCCGTGTCCGACTCGGCGACGACCGTCGCGCAGACCACCGCGATCCTCGGCACCGCGTCGTACTTCTCGCCCGAGCAGGCCAAGGGCGAGATCGTCGACGCGCGCACCGACCTCTACTCGACGGGCGTCGTGCTCTTCGAGATGCTCACCGGGCGCCCCCCGTTCCGCGGCGACACGCCGGTCGCGGTCGCGTACCAGCACGTGAGCGAGCGTCCGGTCAAGCCCAGCGTCATCAACCCGAAGGTCTCTCCCGCACTCGACACGGTCGTGCTGCACGCGCTGACGAAGAACCGTGCGGAGCGGTACCAGTCGGCGGCGGAGTTCCGAGCCGACGTCGACACCGCGGCATCCGGTCGCGTTCCGGTGCACCGCCGTCCCGACGAGGCGACGCTGCTGCTCGGCGCGCCCACGAGCTCGCTCTCGACCTCGGAGCTCGCGCTCCGGCAGCTGACCGAAGACGAGACGATGACGCGCACCCAGCGCAGACCGCCCGCCATCTGGATCTGGTCGGGCATCATCGCCGTCGTCGTGATCGTCATCTCCGTCATGTACTGGGCGTTCAACCTGCAGCCCACCGACGATCTCCCGTCGAACGCGAGGGAGATTCCGACCCTCACGGGCATGAGCTTCGAGGAGGCCGTGCAGACGCTGCAGGAGCTCGGACTCCCCGCGAGCCGGATCGACGAGACCAACGACACGGTGCCGGCCGACCAGGTGATCCGCAGCGACCCCCCCGCGCTCGAGATCGTCGACACCGGCACAGCCGTGACGGTGTACGTCTCCACGGGCCGGGAGGCCGTGGAGGTTCCCGACGTGCGCAACAAGACCCTCGAGCAGGCGAAGGCCGACGTGCAGGCGGCCGGCCTGACCCCGGGCACCGAGACTCGCGAGAACTCGCCGTCGGTGCCGGCAGACACCGTGCTCGGCACCACCCCCGAGGGCGGCACGTCCACAGAGGCCGGTTCGACGGTCGACTTCCGCATCTCGAGCGGACTCGTCACGCTCACCGACCTCACCGGGCAGACGCTCGCGGCGGCATCCTCGTACCTGTCGGCCGAGAACCTGCAGCTGAGCCCGGTGCCGGAACCCGACCCCGGGTGCAAGTCCGAGCCCGGATCCCCCGTGACGCAGCAGTCGCTCGCGCCGGGTGACGTGCCGCAGCGCTCCGAGGTCGTGCTGACGTACTGCGCGGGCTGACGGTCGCCGAGCAGCGACCGACGTGTCGTGTCAGGTGCCGCGCACCAGCGGGTTGAGGTGCGCCGCTCGCTCACGCGCCTCGGGCAGTCCCGCCGCCGCCAGCCAGTTGCCGAGCATCCGGTATCCACCCTCGGTGAGCACCGACTCGGGGTGGAACTGCACGCCGTAGATGGGCGCGGTCTCGTGCCGGAGCCCCATGATCACGCCGCCCTGGGTGCGGCTGGTCACGACGAGCTCGGCGGGAACGGTGCCGTCGACGACGGCGAGCGAGTGGTACCGGGTCGCGGTGAACGGCTGGGGCACGCCCTCGTAGAAGGCGCTGTCGTCGTGGGTGATGCGCGACGTCTTCCCGTGCATGAGCTCCTCGGCGTTCGTGACGGTCGCGCCGAACGCCTCCGCGATCGCCTGGTGGCCGAGGCAGACGCCGAGCAGGGGTTGCCCCGTCGCGAGGGCGGCCTCGACGATGGGGATCGACACACCGGCATCCGCGGGTTTGCCGGGACCCGGCGAGATGAGCACCGCGTCGTACTCGGCGATGCGCGCCGGTACCTCGGATGCCGCGATGGCATCGTTGCGCACCACCTCCGTCTCGGCGCCGAGCTCCTGGAGGTAGCCGTTCAGCGTGTACACGAAGCTGTCGTAGTTGTCGACGACGAGGACTCTGGTCATTCATTCCACCGTGACTCGGATCGGGTTGATGATGGCGTCCACCCAGGGGAACACCCAGGTGAACAGGGCGAGGACGACCACCGCCGCGAGCAGCATCGCCAGGATGACGCGGAGCCACACGGGACCGGGCAGCACGCGCCAGAGGGCACCGTACATCTCAAGCCTCCCACGTCGCGACGACGTCGGCGATCTCTCCGGGCGGGCCGGCCGCGCTCGGCCGCCAGGACTCGAGCACGCCGTACGCGATGATGCGCTCGGCGGTCGAGTAGAGGGGGTTGCAGCTCGTGAGCGTGACGATGCGATCGGTGGGCTGCAGCCCGGGATGGTGGGGCACCGGCGCGAGCACGTCGACGGCCTCGGGGGCCACGTACTCGAGGTCGCGGAAGCGATACGTGTACCAGGCGTCTCGCGTCTGGATGTAGATCGGGTCGCCGAGTCGCAGCCGCCCGATCTCGTGCATGCCGCCGCCGTACGCGCTGCGGTGCGAGGCGATCGCGAAGTTGCCGACCTCGCCCGGCAGCTGGGTGCCCGGATAGTGGCCGACGCCGAGGTGCGCGCTGTTCAGCACATCGAGGCCGACGCCCTCGGCGATGCGGCGCTGCGAATCCTCGCCGAATCGGGGCACGTACATGACGGCGAACGCTTCGCCGTTTCCGTACGAGACCGGCCCGACGAGAGCGTCTCCGAACGCTTCGGTCGCGGGCGGCGGTGCGTCGCCACGCTCGGTCCAGCCGTCCTCGAGCCATTGCGCACCGAGGTCGGATGCCGCGCTCGATTGCTGCCCGGCAACGATCGCGTCGTTCCACCAGAGCTGCCAGCCGAGGAACAGCAGGATGAGCGCACCCGCGGTGAGGAGCAGCTCGCCGAGCACGCCGACGACACTCGGGCGCCCGTGCGCGCTCGCCTCGGACCGTCGCGAACGGCCGCCTTCGGCCTGGTCGACGGACATGGATGCGATTCTATTCCGCCCGGGAGCGGGCTCGACTGGGAGTACCCGGCCCGCTCGGATAGAATCGCCCGCATGGCACGTACGAAATCATCGAAGCCCGCGCGCGGGGAGCAGGCGGGCGGCGAAGACGCCCCGAACCCGGTCTGGTTCAAGCCCGTCATGTTCGGCTTCATGCTTCTCGGGCTCGCCTGGATCATCGTCTTCTACGTGAGCCAGGGGCAGCTCCCCGTCGCCGACCTCGGCTCGTGGAACATCCTCATCGGCTTCGGCATCGCGTTCGTCGGCTTCCTCATGACGACCCGCTGGCGCTGACCCGGGCTTGTTCGACGGCGGGCGGGTGCACAGCGGCATCCGCCCGTCGTCGCGTTTCTCCACAGGCCGTGCGGGATCGGGTCGTCCGTGTCCCCTGAACTGGCGTCAATTACAGCGGTGTAACTCTCCCCAGATGTGGAGAAGGGTGTGGATAACTAGAAGGCACCGATCTTCAGCCGCGCCACCGCGATGCCGACGACGATGAGGCCGACCGTGAGCGCGACCAACAGGCCGATCTGCAGCGGCCGGCGCGACGGCTTGCGGGTCTCGAGGTAGACGAGGCCGACGAGCGCCCCGCCGATGAGGCCGCCGAGGTGCGCCTGCCAGGAGATGTTCGCGCCCGGGATGAAGCCGATGCCGAGGTTGATGGCGAGCAGGATGTAGAGCTGCGTCATGTTGCCGCCGAGCCGGCGCTGGATCACGACGAACGCCCCCATCAGTCCGAAGATCGCACCGGATGCCCCGAGCACCTGCGAGTTCGGCGCGGCGAAGGCGACCACGCCGACCGATCCGGCGAGTCCGCTGATCAGGTAGAGCGCGAGGAAGCGGATGCGTCCGAGCATCGGCTCGAGCAGCCGCCCGAAGATCCACAGCGTGTACATGTTGAGCAGGATGTGGAAGACCAGCGACGTCGAGTGCAGGAAC
Source organism: Agromyces sp. NPDC058484 (assembly GCF_042720415.1). Classification (NCBI taxonomy): domain Bacteria; kingdom Bacillati; phylum Actinomycetota; class Actinomycetes; order Micrococcales; family Microbacteriaceae; genus Agromyces; species Agromyces sp. NPDC058484. Next base: position 69,705 of record NZ_JBHXMP010000011.1, read on the forward strand.
ACGCTCGTCAGCGCACGCCACGGCTCGAATGCCAGCTCCGTCATGAACAACGGGCTGAAGAACAGCGCGTTCGTGACGCCCAGGCCGGGAATCCACTGCAGCAGATAGACGAAGGCATTTATGCCGATCAGGGCATACGTGACCACCGGCGCCCCGCGGCCGGCCGCCGAGCGCATCCTCGTGAGCGCGGCGGGCTTCGTGCGCGGCGCCGAGGCGCGCTGCTCTCGCATGCATTCGGGGCAGATGACACCCACGGGGGCCTGGGTCTGGCACTCCGGGCAGACCGTGCGCCCGCACCGTTGGCAGAGGATGTAGCTCTGCCGATCGGGATGCCGGTAGCAGAAGTTCGTGCGATCGACGACCGGATCGCTCACCGCGGCGTCAGACCTGCTCGACGGTGACGCTTTCGATGACGACGTCGTCGAGCGGGCGGTCGCGCCCGTCGGTCGCCACCGAGGCGAGCTTGTCGACGACCGCCTGGCTCGCGGCATCCGTCACCTTGCCGAAGATGGTGTGCTTGCCCTGCAGCCACGTGGTGGGCCCGACGGTGATGAAGAACTGCGACCCGTTCGTGCCGCGCCCGCCCTGGATGCCCGCGTTGGCCATCGCGAGCACGTAGGGCTCGGTGAAGTCGAGCTCGGGGTTGATCTCGTCGTCGAACTGGTAGCCCGGACCGCCGGTGCCCTGGCCGAGCGGGTCGCCGCCCTGGATCATGAAGCCCGGGATGATGCGGTGGAAGACCACGCCGTCGTAGAGGGGGTCGTTCGACGTCTCGCCCGTCGCGGGGTGCGTCCATTCGATCTCACCGGTCGCGAGCCCGACGAAGTTCTTGACGGTCTTGGGGGCCTGGTGGCCGTAGAGGTCCACCTTGATCGGTCCGTGGTTGGTGTTGAGGGTCGCGACGGCGGTGTGAATCGGCATGCCCTCTATTCTGTCACGCACGGATTCGTCAACCGGCATGCAGGTTTCCGACTCCCGCCCCGCTTCCAGCTGTTTCGGTGGCAAGATGGAGGGGTTCGCTGCACAACGATGGAGGTCGAGATGAGCCTGTCACGCAAGCGCCGGAAGGAACTCAAGCGACTGCGCAGCAGTGCCGAGGAACTGTGGGGGAACCAGCAGCACGTGATCGAGCACGCCAACGCCGTCGCTCGTGAGGCGAGCCGGCAACTCGGCAACCTCACCCGCGAAGAGGTCGTTCCGCGCGTTCGCACGGGCTACGAGAGCTACGTCCGCCCGGGAGTGGAGCAGGCACGCTCCCTCGCACGAGGTGCCGGCGACACGCTCGAACGCACGCTGGGCAACGCGCTCGGCTCCGTGCTCTCGATCGGCGACATCGCCAACGACGCCCGCGTTCGTCGTGCCGTCGCGCGCGTCTCGCCGCGTGCCGCCGCGGTGGTGCAGCAGAAGAAGGGCGGCCCCGGCGTCGGCACCTACCTCGCGATCGGCGCCGGCGTCATCGCCGCGGCCGGGGTCGCATACGCGGTGTGGCAGACGTTCCGGGCCGACGACGAGTTGTGGGTCGCCGACGACGAGACCGAGCCGATGACGCCGGTCACCCGGCCGGCCACGCCGACGTCGAGCACGACGCCGGCGTCGAGCGCACCGCCCGCCGTCTGACCACGGTCGCACAGGCCCCATTCCGCACGCGAGTGCCGATGGGGCCTTCGTCGTGCCCTGAAGCCTCAGTGCCGGCACTGGTTTTTCGAGCGGATCTCGGCGAATCTGAGAAATCGCCTTGCGGTCGGCCCGAGAATGCCGCTAGTGTCAGTTTTCGGCCCCTGACGGGTCAGACCAGGAGAGGAGTTGATACCCATGATGCACATTCATTTCACCGCGCAGCACACGGGAGTCCTCCTCGCGCCCTCGGCCTGCTAGTCCGCCTCGACGACGCGCGTCAGCGCCTGGTGATCGTCGCTCCGCCCGCTCGGGCGTGACCGCGCAAGCGTGAGCCCGCGGCATCCGTTCACGCCGATCGCAACGGTGGAACATGCTCACGGATGCCGCAGCATCGGCCGTCGGCGCACGCGCTCGGCCTCGCCTCCGTGGCAACGCGCTCGCGCGCGCCCATGTCAATGCACCTCGCACCCTCACCACGCACCCAACCGAAGGAAACATCGTGAACACGAGTTCTCTCACCATCGGCTCGACCCGATCGGGTCAGGCCACCGCCCTCCGTGCCCAGGCACGCCAACTGAACGAACGGCTCGCACGGCGTGCCGGTCTCGCGCTCCTCGCCTGGAGCCGTCGGCAGGACGAGCGTCGCACCCACGACGCCGTGCTGCTGCGTCGCCAAGCCGAGCAGCTCGCGACCCAGGCTCGCGACGACCAGTTCCGATGGATCGCCCTCTCCGGCGCTCCGCGGGCGTGATGATCATGCGCACCGACACCACCGAGCCCCCGCGGTTCGCCCCGATGACGATGGGGATCCGACCCGCGGGGGGCTCGGCCGCGTACGGCGCCGTCGAGAGCGCATCGGCCGTACCGGTCGCTGCGTTGTCGTCGGCGCCGTCGAGGCCGTCCTCACCCGCGCCGTTTCAGCCGACGGTCGGCGGCTCCCCGACGGTCGGCGGCACCCCGTCGACGGGTTCCGCGTCGTTCAGCCGCAAGGCGATGTCGAGGAGACTGACCCGCTTCAGGTCGGGCACTTCATCGAGCGGGAACCACCTCGCCTCGTCGCTCGAGCCGCCGACCTCGTTCCGCAGGTGACCGCCCACCACGCTCGCCCGGTAGACGATGCGCATCGCGTACAGCGGCACGGTGCCGGTGTGCCGTCGCTCCGCCGGCACCACCATGGTGTCGATGCCGAGCAGGCGATCGACGGATGCCTCGTAGCCGGTCTCCTCGAAGATCTCGCGCTTCGCCGCGACCACCGGATGCTCCGCACCTTCGATGCCGCCGCCGGGCAGGGTCCAGCCCGAGCGCCCGTGTTGATTCCAGTGGGACAGCAGGATCAGACCGTCGCGGACGATGACCCCGTATGCGGCGACGCGGATGTCCATCCGGCCACTGTAGTGGTCGTTCTCCGGTGGTGGCCGCATCGATCATCGATCGCGGCGCACCCGCGCGCGGGCAACTGATGGCAATGAAGGATGAGCGTGGTCATGCCGCTCGCACGAGGCTCGTGAACGCTGTGGTCCTGCGAACGCGCGCAGGCGGTCATCGGGTGACCCGCGGCATCCGCTCTCGGAGGCCATTTCAGAGTGGATCCGAACATCGTGCGAGCTGGGGACTCGGATTGTGGAGCCTAGGAGATTCGAACTCCTGACATCCTGCTTGCAAAGCAGGCGCTCTACCAACTGAGCTAAGGCCCCGGAGGCGGATGCGGGGCATCCGCCGGTTGTGGAATCGGGAGTGGGGATACGAGGACTTGAACCTCGGACCTCTTCGTTATCAGCGAAGCGCTCTAACCGCCTGAGCTATATCCCCGAATTTCGGCCGAAGGAAAGACTACCCGACGGTGCGGGAATCTCCGAATCCGGCCGAGATCGGCGCGGTCCCTGAGCCCGTCGCAGGGTCAGTTGTTCGTGAAGCCGACGAGGATGCCTCCCGTGATCTTCACGCTGAGGTTGTAGAGCACCGCGAGGATCGCGCCGAGAGCCGTCGTGACCACCAGGTTGAGCAGCGCGGCGACCACGGCGAAGCCCATGACGTTGCCGAGCGACAGCACCGCGGTGAGGTCGCTCGACGAGCCGGCGACATCCTGCACGAGCGAGTTGACCTGCTCGAAGATGCCCGTCGAGCTCAGCACCGTGTGCACCAGGAACGTCACCACGATGCTGATCACGGCGAGTGCCACGGCGATGAGGAACGACAGTTTCACCGCCGACCAGAAGTCGATGTAGACGAGCCGCAGGCGCACCTGCTTCGCGGGCGGCTTACGGCCGGACTTGCGGGCCAGTTTCTCGGCGACGCTACTCATAGACGGTTACTCCTCTCCCATGGGCTCGGCCGCTTCTTCGTCAGCGGCCTCCTCCACGAGATTGCGTTCGGAATTCTTCGCGATGGCGATGATCCGGTCGTCGTCCGCGAACTTCGCGAACACGACGCCCATCGTGTCCCTGCCCTTGGCGGGAACCTCGGCGACGTCAGAGCGTACCACCTTGCCGCTGGCAAGAACCACAAGCACCTCGTCGCCGCCGGAGGCGATGAGGGCGCCCGCCAGATCGCCGCGATCCTCGCTGAGCTTCGCCACCTTGATCCCCAGGCCACCGCGCTGCTGCTTGCGGTAGTCCTCGACGCGAGTGCGCTTCGCGTAGCCGCCCTCGGTCACGACGAAGACATAGGTGTCGGTCGTGCTGAGCTTCTGGCCGTTGTCCTCTGCCGCCGACTCCGCGGCATCCGCTTCGGCGTCGCCGTTGGATCCGGGAACGACGGATGCCTCGAGCAGCGCGTCGCCTCCACGGAAGTGCATGCCGATCACGCCCGACGTCGACCTGCCCATGGGGCGGAGCGCGGCATCCGTCGCCTCGAAGCGAAGCGACATGCCCTTCTTCGAGACGAGCAAGATCTCGTCGTGCTCGTCGGCGAGCATCGCCGAGACGAGCTCGTCGCCGTCGCGCAGGTTGATCGCGATGATGCCGCGGGAGCGGTTCGTGTCGTACGCGGTGAGCTCGGTCTTCTTGACGAGACCGCCGTGCGTGGCGAGCACGAGGTACTGCGCCGCATCGTAATCGGGGATGTCGAGGATCTCGGCGATCTGCTCGTCGGGCTGCAGCTCGAGCAGGTTGGCGAGGTGCTGGCCCTTCGCGTCGCGGCCGCCCTCCTGGATCTCGTAGGCCTTCGCGCGGTAGACCCGGCCCATGTTCGTGAAGAAGAGCAGCCAGTGGTGCGTGGTCGTCACGAAGAAGTGCTCGACCACGTCGTCGGCGCGCAACTGCGCGCCCTTCACGCCCTTGCCTCCGCGGTGCTGCGACCGGTAGTTGTCGCTGCGGGTGCGCTTCACGTAGCCGCCGCGAGTGACGGTGACGACCATCTCCTCTTCAGGGATGAGGTCTTCGACCGACATGTCGCCGTCGTAGCCCGGGAGGATGTGCGTGCGGCGCTCGTCGCCGTACTTCGCCACGATCTCGCCGAGCTCGTCGGACACGATGGTGCGCTGTCTCCCGGGCGACGCGAGGATCGCCTGGTAGTCGGCGATCTCGGCGGCGAGCTCGTCGGCCTCGTCGATGATCTTCTGGCGCTCGAGGGCCGCGAGCCGGCGCAGCTGCATCTCGAGGATGGCGCGGGCCTGCAGCTCGTCGATGTCGAGCAGCTCGATGAGGCCGTCGCGAGCGTCGTCGACCGTCGGCGACCGGCGGATGAGCGCGATGACCTCGTCGAGCGCGTCGAGCGCCTTGAGGTAGCCGCGCAGGATGTGCATGCGCTCCTCCGCCTTGCGGAGGCGGAACTGCGTGCGGCGCACGATGACGTCGATCTGGTGGTCGACCCAGTGCGCGATGAAGCCGTCGATCGACAGGGTGCGCGGCACGCCGTCGACGATCGCGAGCATGTTCGCGCCGAAGTTCTCCTGGAGCTGGGTGTGCTTGTACAGGTTGTTCAGCACGACCTTCGCCACCGCGTCGCGCTTCAGCACGATGACGAGCCGCTGGCCGGTTCGACCCGAGGTCTCGTCGCGGATGTCGGCGATGCCCGAGATCTTGCCGTCCTTCACGAGGTCGGCGATCTTGATCGCGAGGTTGTCGGGGTTCACCTGGTACGGCAGTTCGGTGACGACGAGGCAGGTGCGGCCCTGAAGCTCCTCGACCGAAACGACCGCGCGCATCGTGATCGAGCCGCGACCCGTGCGGTACGCGTCGCTGATGCCCTTGACGCCGAGGATCTGCGCGCCGGTGGGGAAGTCGGGTCCCTTGATGCGCTGCATGAGCGCTTCCTGCAGCTCTTCGCGGGATGCCCCGGGGTGCTCGAGGTACCACTGGGCGCCGGATGCCACTTCGCGGAGGTTGTGCGGCGGGATGTTCGTCGCCATGCCCACGGCGATGCCGACCGAGCCGTTGACGAGCAGGTTCGGGAAGCGAGCGGGCAGGATCGCCGGCTCCTGGGTGTGGCCGTCGTAGTTGTCCTGGAAGTCGACGGTCTCCTCGTCGATGTCGCGCACCATCTCGAGCGCGAGCGGAGCCATCTTCGTCTCGGTGTATCGGGGTGCGGCGGCGCCGTCGTTGCCGGGCGACCCGAAGTTGCCCTGCCCGAGCGCGAGCGGGTACCGCATGCTCCACGGCTGCACCAGGCGCACGAGCGCGTCGTAGATGGCCGTGTCGCCGTGCGGGTGGAACTGGCCCATGACGTCGCCGACGACGCGGGCGCACTTCGAGAACGCCTTGTCGGGCCGGTAGCCTCCGTCGTACATCGCATAGATCACGCGGCGGTGCACGGGCTTCAGGCCGTCGCGCACCTCGGGCAGCGCGCGACCCACGATCACGCTCATCGCGTAGTCGAGGTACGAGCGCTGCATCTCGAGCTGCAGGTCGACCTGGTCGATCTTGCCGTGGATGCCGGGGCCGTCGCCGTTGTCGCCCTGGCCCGGGTTCAGCACATCAGATGTCAAGGAAACGCACGTCCTTCGCGTTCTTCTGGATGAAGTTGCGGCGGCTCTCGACGTCTTCGCCCATCAGGGTCGAGAAGATCTCGTCGGCGGCGGCCGCATCCTCCATGGTGACCTGCAGCAGCGTGCGGGTCTCGGGGTTCATCGTGGTCTCCCACAGCTCCTGGTGGTTCATCTCACCGAGGCCCTTGTACCGCTGGATGCCGTTGTCCTTCGGGATCCGCCATCCCCTCGCGGTACCGTCGGCGACGAGCAGGTCGCGCTCCTTGTCGGAGTAGACGAACTGGTGCTCGGCGTTCGACCACTTGATGCGGTACAACGGCGGCTGGGCGAGGTAGACGTAGCCGAGCTCGATGAGCGGGCGCATGTAGCGGAACAGCAGGGTGAGCAGCAGCGTGGTGATGTGCTGGCCATCGACGTCGGCGTCGGCCATGAGCACGATCTTGTGGTACCTGGCCTTCTCGGTGTTGAAGTCCTCGCCGATGCCGGCGCCGAACGCCGTGATCATGGCCTGCACCTCGTTGTTGGCGAGCGCACGGTCGAGGCGGGCCTTCTCGACGTTGAGGATCTTGCCGCGCAGCGGCAGGATCGCCTGCGTCTCGGGGTTGCGGCCCTGCACAGCCGAGCCGCCGGCCGAGTCGCCCTCGACGATGAAGATCTCGGAGATCGACGGGTCTTTCGAGGAGCAGTCCTTCAGCTTTCCGGGCATGCCGCCCGACTCGAGCAGGCCCTTGCGGCGGGTCGCCTCACGCGCCTTGCGTGCCGCGATGCGCGCGGTCGCCGCCTGGATCGCCTTGCGGATGACGTCACGCGCCTGCGCGGGGTTGCGCTCGAACCAGTCGCCGAGCTGGTCGCCGGTGACCTTCTGCACGAACGACTTCGCCTCGGTGTTGCCGAGCTTCGTCTTGGTCTGGCCCTCGAACTGCGGCTCACCGAGCTTCACCGAGATCACGGCGGTGAGCCCCTCGCGCACGTCGTCGCCGGAGAGGTTGTCGTCCTTCTCCTTGAGGATGCCCTTCTCACGCGCGTAGCGGTTGATGAGCGATGTCAGCGCCGCCCGGAAGCCCTCCTCGTGCGTGCCGCCCTCGTGCGTGTTGATCGTGTTCGCGTACGTGTGCACCGATTCGGTGTAGGCGGTCGTCCACTGCATGGCGACCTCGAGCGCGATCTTGCGACCGGTGTCCTCGGACTCGAACGAGATGATCTCGTCGTTCACGACGTCGGACTTCTTCGACCGGTTGAGGTACTCGACGTAGTCGACGAGCCCGCGCTCGTACCGGAACGTGTCGGTGCGCTGAACCGGGATCGTGATCGCCCCGGTCGTCGGGGTGTCTTCGGGGTCGATCTCGACGTGACCGACGCGCATGTCGGTGAGCGTGATGCGGAGGCCCTTGTTGAGGAACGCGTACTGCTGGAACCGGGAGCGCAGCGTCTCGTAGTCGAATTCGACGGTCTCGAAGATGTCGACGCTCGGCCAGAACGTGATGGTCGTTCCCGTCTCGTCGCTTCTCGCGCCCCTCGTGAGCGGCGCGTCGGGAACGCCGACCGTGTACGACTGGGTGTGCACGTGGCCCTGACGGCGCACCTCGACGTCGAGCTTCGACGAGAGTGCGTTGACGACGGATGACCCGACGCCGTGCAGCCCGCCCGAGACCGCGTACCCCCCGCCGCCGAACTTGCCGCCGGCGTGCAGCACGGTGAGCACGACCTCGACCGTGGAACGGCCTTCGGCCTTGTGGATGTCGACCGGTATGCCGCGGCCGTCGTCGACCACGCGAACGCCGCCGTCGGGCAGGATCGTCACGTCGATCTCGGTGGCGTAGCCTGCGAGCGCCTCGTCGACGGAGTTGTCGACGATCTCGTAGACGAGATGGTGGAGCCCGCGCGGACCGGTCGATCCGATGTACATGCCCGGCCGCTTTCGAACCGCTTCGAGGCCCTCGAGAACCTGGATCGCGTCCGCACCGTATTCCGGCGTCTGCTGGGCCTTCGTCGGTTCGTCTGTCATGTGTGAATCGGGCTCCTGACCGTCATTCTGGCGACTCTTGATCCTATCAAACGGAGGGTTCCCCGCCGTCCGGAAGCGCCGATCTCAGGCGATGACGAGAGCCGAGTGACCGAATTTGCCTCGTCACCCGTAAGTATCGCGCGGACCACGCCCTGGAACCGATCTGGGGCCCCGTTTCCAGGTGGGGGCATCCGGCCCTTGGAAGCGGATGGTCTCGACCCCCGCGCCGGGATGGCGGTCGAGGATGCGCGTGACGAGCTCGGTGCGCATGAGCCGCAGCTGCGTCGCCCATGCGGTGGACTCGCACCGCACCTGCAGCACGCCGTTCTCGATCCCGATCGGCTCGGAGTGCTTCGCGGTCTCCTCGCCGGCGATCTCGGTCCAGGAGGCGAGCATCTCGTGCTGCGAGAGCGGGGCCGCCCAGCCGAGCTGCGTCGTCAGCCCGTCGATGGCATCGCCGAGCGGCTTCGGGTCTCTGCCCGGGGTGAAGGGCTCGCTGCCGGATGCCTCGCGCGCACGAGCTCGGGCGCGGCCCGGACGCGGGCGGGCGTCGCCGAAGATCTCGCGGAAGTGCTGGTAGACGCGGGATGCCTCGGACGACCGGGCCGGCTCAGACATCGGTGGTCTCGCTCTCGACGATGCGGCCGGCGTCGATGTGCACGACGCGCGCGATGAGCGGTTCGGGCACGTCTTCGAGTACCGCCGCCGTGACGAGCACCTGCTCGAACCTGCCGATCGCGGCCGCGAGGCGCTCGCGCCGCAGGCGATCGAGTTCGGCGAAGACGTCGTCGAGCACGAGCACGGGATCGCCGGTCGTCGAGTCGCGGCGCAGGAGCTCGGCCGACGCGAGACGCAGGGCCAGGGCGAACGACCACGATTCACCGTGGCTGGCGTACCCTTTCGCCGGCAGCCGGTTGAGCAGGAGCACCATGTCGTCGCGGTGCGGGCCGACGAGTGTGATGCCACGATCGAGCTCCCTGGGCCGCAGCACGCGGAGCGCCTCGGTGAAGCGCGCGCGGGTGTCGGGACGCGGTTCGACGCGATCATGCGGCGCCGCCGCGGCATCCGTCGACTGCTCTTGGTCGGGATCGGCGCCGTCGATCGACAGCAGTGGGCGCAACTCGGGCCGATGGTCTGCGTCGACGATGGAGCGGTAGGCGGTGGCGAGTGGGGCAGCGAGCTCGTCGATGAGCGCGACCCGTTGGTCGATGAGCTCGGCGCCGAGCTCTACGAGCCGCTCGTCCCAGATGTCGAGGGTCGGCAGCCGATCGGCGGAGAGTCCCCTCGCGCGGGCGCTCTTGAGCAGGGAGTTGCGCTGCTTCAGCACGCGTTCGTAGTCGGCCATGACTCCAGCCAGGCGCGGGGTGCGCTGCACGAGCAGTTCATCGAGCATGCGGCGACGCACCGACGGTTCGCCACGCACGATCGCGAGGTCTTCGGGGGCGAACAGCACGCTGTGCGCGTACCGCGGCAGCTCACGGGTCTTGACCTGGGAGCGGTTGAGCTGCGCCCTGTTCGCGCCTCGGCGGTTGAGTTGCAGCTCGACGAGCAGTTCGCGGTCGCCGTGCGCGAGCAGGGCGCGCACGATCGCGGCATCCGCGCCGGCCCGGATCAGCGGCTGGTCGCCCGAGACGCGGTGCGAGCCGAGCGTCGACAGGTAGCCGATCGCCTCGACGAGATTGGTCTTGCCCTGGCCGTTGCGACCGACGAACACCGTGGCGCCCGGCGCCAGCTCGAGTTCGGCGCGCGCGTAGTTGCGGTAGTCGGTGAGGGAGAGACGGGCGACGTGCACGCTGGGCTCCCTTCGATCACGCGGCATCCGTCACGCGCCGATTGCGAATCACCACGCCGCGAATCACCACGCTACCGCCCGCCGCTGACGGTGGCGGGAGACGGCACTGCGCCGCCCGATCAGCGCAGCAGCAGGTTCGGCTGCAGAAGGTAGCGGTACGTGTCGGCGCCGGCCTGCTCGCGAGAAGACTGGCTCGTGATGAGCACCGGACCCGGCTTGTTGGGGTTCTCGGTCTTGGTGAACGAGATGCGCACGAACTCGGAGTGCACGGCGCCGAGGCCGTCGAGAAGGAACTGCGGCTTCAGGGACACGACCGTGTCATCGCCGGTGAGGATCGCGTCGATCGACTCCGACGCCTGCGCCTGCTCACTGCCGATCGCCTCGAGGGTGAGCCCGTCGGCCGTGAAGCTGTAGCGGAGCGCGGCCTCGCGTTCGAGCACGAGAGCGACGCGACGAGTCGCCTCGATGAGCTCGGCGGTGTTCATGACCGCGTGGTTGTCGACCGTGTCGGGGAAGAGCCGGCGCACCGGCGGGAAGTTGCCCTTGATGAGCAGCGACGTGACGGTCTTCTTCTCGGCGCTGAAGGCGATGAGCTCGCGGTCGTCTCTGCTCGTGATCGCCACCGAGATGGTACCCGAGTGCCCGAACGTCTTGCCGACCTCTTGGAGGGTGCGCGCCGGGACGAGCGCGGTGACGGCCTCCGCGCTCGCAACCGAGCCGCCGTCCCAATCGATCTCGCGCACCGCCACCCGGTACCGGTCGGTGGCCACGAGGCTCAGGTTGTTCTCGCGGACCTCGAGTTGCACACCGGTGATCACGGGAGTGACGTCATCGCGGGATGCCGCGACCGCGACCTGCGCCACGGCCGTAGCGAACTCCTCGGCCGGCACCACGCCAGATTCCGCGCCGATCTCGGGAATGGACGGGTATTCCTCCACCGGCATGGACAGCAGGGTGAAGTTCGCGGATCCGCAGGTGACCGAGATACGGGCGTCCTGGGTCGTCACGCGCACGGGCGCGTTGGGCAGGCGGCCGGCGATCTCCGCGAGCAGCCGGCCTGACACCAGCACGGTGCCGGGCTCCTCGACGTCGGCCTGGATCTCGGTCTGGGAGGAGACCTCGTAGTCGAACGACGACAGCACGAGACCGTCATCGCGCGCCTGGATGAGGATGCCGGAGAGGATCGGCAGTGTCGTGCGCTGCGGCAGCAGCTTCACGGCGAAGGAAACGGCCTCACTGAAGACGTCGCGATTGACCTGGAACTTCACGGTTCTCCCGTCGTGGATGCGTTTCGTGGCCTCCCCATGCTATCCGCAGAGCCCCACGCGGCGACGGGAGAGATTCGGTCCGAATCGAATGTTGTCGGGAATCCCCGGTTAATCCATTTCTCTTAACGGTGTTAACCGCTGTGGAAACTGTGGATGGTGTGCAGCGATCGCCGGAATCACGCCCGAGAGACGACATCCCATCTGTGCACGGTGTGTGGATTTCGAGACGGATGCCGCGGGCTCGACCCCTGCGCCGGGGCAGGTTGTGCACAGGCTCGATCGTGATCTCAACAGCGCGCAGGGGGTTGCTCGTTAACAATCCACAGGTTTTCCACAAGCTGTGGGATTCGTGCGGCGGCGCGCGCGCGTGCGGCCGGCGCGCGCGGCATCCGATCAGCGGTAACGACTCGTCTGCTTGATGCGAGCCGTGAGCTCGGTGACCTGGTTGTAGATCGAGCGCCGTTCCTTCATGAGCTCGGAGATCTTCTTGTTCGCGTACATGACCGTGGTGTGGTCGCGGTTGCCGAACAGTTGCCCGATCTTCGGCAGGGAGAGGCTCGTGAGCTCGCGGCAGAGATACATGGCGATCTGCCGTGCCGTCGCGACCGCCTGTGAACGGCTCGATCCGTAGAGGTCGTCGACCGTGAGCTTGAAGTACTCGGCGGTCGCCGTGATGATGTCGACCGGCGCCACCACATTGTCGGTGTCATCCGTGATCAGGTCCTTCAGCACCGTCTGCACGAGCGGCATGTCGACCGGAGTTCGGTTCAGGCTCGCGAATGCCGTCACGCGAATGAGCGTGCCCTCGAGTTCGCGGATGTTGCTCGAGACCTTCGACGCCATGTACTCGAGGATGTCGTCGGGAACCTGTAGGCGCTCGGACTGGGCCTTCTTGCGGAGGATCGCGATACGGGTCTCGAGGTCGGGCGCCTGGACGTCGGTGATGAGACCCCATTCGAAGCGGCTGCGCATGCGGTCTTCGAATCCGGTGAGGTGCTTGGGCGGCACATCACTCGTGATCACGACCTGCTTGTTGTGGTCGTGCAGGGTGTTGAACGTGTGGAAGAAGGCCTCCTGCGTTTCGGCCTTTCCCTGCAGGAACTGGATGTCGTCGATCAGCAGGATGTCGATGTTGCGGTACCGCTGCTGGAACAGCGAGCCGCGGTTGTTCGCGATGGAGTTGATGAAGTCGTTCGTGAACTCCTCGGAGCTCACGTACCGCACGCGGATGCCGGGGTACAGGCTCATCGCGTAGTGACCGATCGCGTGCAGGAGGTGCGTCTTGCCCAAACCCGAGTCGCCGTAGATGAACAGCGGGTTGTAGGCCTTCGCCGGCGCCTCGGCCACGGCGACCGCCGCAGCGTGGGCGAAGCGGTTGGACTGGCCGATGACGAAACTGTCGAACGAGTACTTGGGATTCAGGCGCGAATCACGCGGGCGGTCGGCATTGGTGTTCTCGAACACGGACTGCGGCGACGCCGGCAGTTCGACGGGATTCTGGTAGTCATCGAGGTTCCCAGCGTGCGGCTCGGGCCCCCGCGTCTCCTCGAGTTCGGGATTCACGACGACGTAGAAGGAGGTCACCGACGCGGGGCCGTCGATCGCGCTCATCGCCGACAGCAGGGACACGCGCATCCGTTGGTTGAGCATGCTCGCCGTGAAGTCGTTCGGCACCTCGAGGTAGAAGGTGCCGGCCGCGATGCCCTTGGGTTCGACGAGGTTGAGGAAGCCCTGGAGCATCGGCGTGATCGCCTCGTCGTCGGACAGCCGGTCGAGCACGGTGGCCCATGTCTCGGAAATGGGCTGCTCTGTCATCGTTCCCCGCATTCTTTCGGTGCCTCGTGTGCCGTTCATCGACCCCCCGATCGACGGAGCAAGCGGCATAAGGCGACGCGTTCACAACGTTATCCACGTCCTGTGAGCAGATTCGGCAAGAGGCCCGAGATTGCGCGAACCGAGCTGGGGATAACTGGTCTCAAACGGTAGCGAACGAGAGGCTTCGCCACAAATGCCGAGCGGGGGATTCGACGTCCCGCGCGTGTCGGTCCACAGGGGATCCCGAGGAGGGGAGGATACTGTGTCGTTTGCACCACGCCCCAGCTCGAGCCGCACCTGGTTTGACCCCGGGACTCCGAGGCCGTAGTTTTAATCAGTTGACCCCAGCCCTTCGGGCACCCAGTTTTCCCGCCATGACATCGCATTTCGCGGTGCGGCGCGAAGATCCGACAGTCGGAGAAGAAGAATGAGCAAGCGTACGTTCCAGCCGAACAACCGTCGTCGCGCCAAGAAGCACGGCTTCCGTCTTCGCATGCGCACCCGTGCGGGCCGTGCCATCCTGTCGGCACGTCGCGCCAAGGGTCGCACCGAACTCTCCGCATAGTCGCTCGGTGCTCGCCAAAGCCAATCGCATCACGAGGGCGGACGACTATCGAGTCATCGTGCGCCGAGGTGCGAAGGTGGCCGGCGCCCATACCGTGAGCTATGTGCGCTCGCGGGAGTCGGGCACCGACGCACGCTTCGGCTTCATCGTCTCGAAGAAGGTCGGCACCGCAGTCCGACGCAACCTCGTGCGTCGGCGCCTCAAAGCGGCGTGCCACGAGGCGCTCCTCGGCGGTGTCCAGGGCGTCGACGTCGTCGTACGCGCTCTGCCCGGTGCAGCGGATGCCACGTGGCCCGTGCTCCGCGACGAGGTCCTGAACGCGCTCGCCCGATCGCGGGCTCGCGTCGGGCACGCGCGAGCGAACACGGCGGCCGAGGTCACGGCGCCCACCGCGGCATCCGGTGTCGTGCCTGCGAAGGGCGCCTGAGATGCGCGACGTCGCCTTCTTCATGCTGCTCATCCCCCGCAACGTCGGTGTGCTGCTGCTCCGCGCGTACCGGGCGGTCATTTCCCCGCTGTACGGCGACGTCTGCCGCTACCATCCGTCGTGCTCGGCGTACGGTCTTGGATCGGTGCAGCAGCAGGGTCTCGTCGTCGGCGCAGCGCTGACGGCCTGGCGCATCCTTCGCTGCAATCCTTGGACGCAGGGTGGCATCGACGATGTGCGTCCTGCGCGTCACGCGCGATACCGCGTCACCGCCTTCGGCTGGGTGGTTCCGGTCGGCCGTGAAGGGCTCGCGTCTGCACCTCTGACCTCAGATGTTCGCGACGTGCCGAATCTGGTTCGCTCCACCCCCACCGTGTCCCGGAAGGACTGACTTCACCCAATGGACTTCATCAGCCTGATCCTCTGGCCCATCAAATGGGTCATCGAGCTGATCCTCGTGGCGTTCCACTCGATGTGGACGTTCTTCGGGCTCGACCCCGACGCGGGTCTCACGTGGGTGCTCTCGATCGTCGGCCTCGTCATCGTGGTGCGGGCCGCACTGATCCCGATCTTCGTGCGACAGATCAAGAGCCAGCGCCGCATGCTCGAGGTCGCCCCGCAACTGAAGAAGATCCAGGACAAGTACAAGGGCAAGAAGGACCAGTTCTCTCGTGAGGCGATGTCGCGCGAGACCATGGAGCTCTACAAGAAGACCGGTACCAACCCACTCTCCTCGTGCCTTCCGCTCCTGCTGCAGATGCCGATCTTCTTCGGCCTGTTCTCGGTGCTGAACGACGCGTCGATCCATGCCGCTCGCGGCGGTGTCGGGCTTCTGACGCCCGCACTCGCCGAATCGTTCTCGAACGCCGAGTTCCTCGGCGCGCCGCTGAACGATACGTTCATCAACGCGTGGAACAACGACTTCCAACCGTGGCAGGTCATGGTCGTCGCGTCGGTGATGATCGTGCTGATGACCGCCTCGCAGTTCATCACGCAGCTGCAGATCGTCTCCAAGAACATGTCGCCCGAGACCAAGGCGAGCCCGATGTTCCGCCAGCAGCGAGTGCTGCTCTACCTCCTCCCGCTCGTGTTCGCCTTCTCGGGTGTCGCGTTCCCCATCGGCGTGATGTTCTACTGGCTTGTTTCCAACTTCTGGACCATGGGCCAGCAGTTCGTGGTGATCCGCAACATGCCGACGCCCGGTAGTGAGGCCGCGAAGGCCCGCGAGGCACGCCTCGCAAAGAAGGGCAAGCTCGTCGTCGACGAGAAGCACGACGGCACAGTGATCGTAGAAGAACCGAAGAAAACCCAGCGCCAGCAGCCGATCAGCAAGGCTCGCGCGAAGAAGCAGAGCGGGAAATAGCCCATGACCAACGTGCAGCACGACACGGACGATCGGTCGATCGCCCAACTCGAAGAAGAAGGCGACATCGCCGCGGACTACATCGAGGAACTCCTCGACATCTGCGACCTCGACGGCGATATCGACATCGATGCTCGCAATGGCCGCGCCTACGTGTCGGTGAACGCGGGCGAGGGGGCGAACCTGAACCTGCTCTCCAAGCCAGACACCGTGAGCGCCCTCCAGGAGCTCACCCGCCTCGCCGTGCAGACGAAGACCGGCGCGTTCTCCCGCCTCATCCTCGATATCGGCGGCTCCCGCGATGTGCGGCGCAACGAGCTTGCGAGCCTCGTCATCCGCGCGGTCGAGCGCATCGAGGCGGGTGCGACCGAGGCGGCACTGCCGCCCATGTCGTCGTACGAGCGAAAGCTGGTGCACGACCTCGTGAGTGAGCACGGGTTCCACTCGGAATCCCGCGGTGAGGGTGCAGAACGACACACCGTCATCACCCGCGGTGCCTGACGTTTCACGTGAAACGATGATCGAGGGACTCGAGCGCGAGCCTCACGCCGCAGCGCACATCTTCGGTTCGCATCTCGAGCGTGGTCGCGCCTTTACTCAGGCACTCGCGCGCCAGGGCGAAGAACTCGGCCTGATCGGCCCGCTCGAGCTTCCGAGACTCTGGACGAGGCACATCCTGAACAGTGCACTCGTCGCTCCCCTGCTCCGCGTCGGGCGCGTGGGCGACGTGGGATCCGGAGCAGGGTTGCCCGGACTCGTGCTCGCGATCGTGCGGCCTGACGTCTCGTTCACGCTCATCGAGCCGATGGAGCGCCGTGTGACATGGCTCGAGCGCCAAGTGCAGGAGCTGGAGCTCGACAACGTCGATGTGATCCGGGCGCGCGCCGAGGAGGCGAAGCTCAAGGGCGCGCTGGATCAGGTGACTGCACGGGCCGTGAGTGCGCTTCGCACCCTCATACCCATCACCGCTCCCCTGGTTCGACCAGGCGGCGAGCTCGTACTCATGAAGGGCGCCGGCGTCGATGGCGAGATCACCGCTGCCGAGAAGGTGATCCGCAAGTATCACGTGCATGACACCGAAGTACTCGTGCTCGGCGAGGGCGTCACCGATGAGGTCACTCGCGTGTTCCGCGGTGTTGTGGGCTGACGGCTCACCGTTCTTCACCGCGGCTCCTCGTGATGACGCCCGCCCGAGAGGAGCGAAGCCGCATGTGGGACCGGTGGCCACATCACGCGTTTTAGGGGCGCAAAGATCACCCAGGGTCGCTCACCTCTGACGGCCACGGAGGGGTCGCGAGCGGGCCGATCGCCGCATGCGAATCTGGGTCGGCACGCACAAAGGTCGCCTCACACCGATCTTCTTCGGAAGCCAGAGCCGGGCGGGCGACGCCATCGGCGCGGGGTGCGCGCTCTGGACCCCTGACCTCGCCGCGGATCATGGAGACATCCTGAACAGCGGCGTCCTTCGGGACCACCGCGCCCTCGAGACAACGGCGCCCTTCGGACGACGGGAGCGAGGCGCCGTTCCGGCTCAGCAGAGGAAGGCATGGGCGTGGTCGGCCCGGGCCGCCCACCAGAACACCCCCGCCGGGTGGAGTCTCGGGTGAATCGCCAGCCACGTGTTGGCCCGTCTCGGACGAGGTGGAGCGCAGGGTGGCTATTCGGCACGGCAGACGTAGTCGCCCGGGGCGTGCTCCGGGGCGCACGTGAGAACGCTGGCCGGGTGAGTTCACGTGTAAACACGTTGTCCACGCGGCCTTTGAATGGGCGCATCACGTGCTAGTCAGCTCTAGGCGAGACTGGATATCTGTGGTCGGCGCGAGTGTAGTCGACACGGGCACCGGGACACCGGCCGAGCGTTTCACGTGAAACGCCATCACGATCGTGTCTCAACGATGCGCCCGGCATCGGCCGGGCGCATCGGGCCGGTCTCATTCCACATCAGCGATCCGCTCGCAAAGTCACTGCCACGGGCGAGCGGAACACGGGGCCGGTGCGTTCACGTGAAACGCCAGCAACATCGTGTCGGGACGAGATGCCTGGACAAGGCACCCCGGACGACGCGCATCGGGCCCAGACGCATCGCGTCGGGGCCACAGGCCGGGGCGCCTTACCGACCACTCGCGTAATCGGTGCAAAGGGGCAAGCGGACACCCGGCTGGTACGTTTCACGTGAAACGCCCACCCTTTGTGCCATCGACGCGAGCCACGTCCGCCTTCCTTCAGCCCGGCCAGAAGGTGCGCGCGTTGATCGATGCTTCGGGTGGCGCACCATTACAACACCGACCCGGTGTTTGTTGTGAATCGTCGCCCACGCTGATGCACTGGCCGAGTCGCATCGCGCGGACGGTCAGACCTCGCGAATGGTCGGCGCGGACGCGCACCGAAACCCAAACCTCGAGTTGGTTCAGGCATCCGTCGAGGATCGTCCCGGGGCGACGGGCGCACGACGCTTCATCGGCTGATATGGACGCGGCAACTGGAGGGTGAACCGCTTGGGTGCGCGCAGAGGCATTGTCGGTGCGCTCACACGTCGAGTCGACTCCCTCGTTGGAGCCGACGGGCTCGTCGTCACCCCTCCTCCACAGCACAGTGGTCGCTCGGATCCTTCGAGGACTCGCGATCCTCACTCGTGCACGACGATCAGGCGGTTAGGCTTGACTATCGTGTCCTGCGGAGCGCCGCCGGTTCACGGACGGGATGCGAGCAGCGGGTTGGAGCAGTCGGTATGGCACAGGGTGGAGGACGCGGGTGGTTCCATCGCAAGCGTCATCGGCCCGAACCCGGCCGGCCAACCGGCACGGCACCCTCTGGCTCGGTGGAAGCACACCTGGAGGATCGCCGCGGTGAACCGGCTCCGACCGATCCTCGCACCCACTCGGACCAGGACGGCGCGCCGTGGACTTCGACGGAGAGCGATTCGTTCCGATCGAACGCTGGGGCCGACGATGTGGCGGATTCCTCAAGACACGATCGCCCGGAATCTCAAGGGAGGACCCACCCCACAGGCGCCGATGCGACGTCACTCGGAACCGCCGGAACGCCGCTAGATCAGCAAGACAAGGCAGACGCACATCCCGTGGGGTACGTGGCTTCCGCTCCGGTTTCGAGCATCGACTGGGATGCCGCGACGGCCGCGGCGCTGAGCGACGAGCCCGACGAGCGGTGGGTAGGCGAACCGCCGCACATGCCCTCCGAGTCCACCGCCGACCGCCTGCTCGAGGACATCATCCGCGAGATCGTCGGCGACACCGCGATGGATACCGCGTCGCCGCTGCCTACCGATCAGTCCATACCCGAGCCGCAGACGCCGACGGCGCGAGGCGTCTCTGAACAGCAACGCATCCAGCGGGATGCACCAGATTCATCGGCAGCCAGGTCGACCACCGCGCCCCATGCCACGCCCGGCGCCGAGTCCGAGCCGTTCGTCGAATCGGTACCGATCGGCGAGCCGTTGCCAGCCGCCGCCGCTGAGGCCGCGCGGATCGCCGACGCTGTGGCCGTGCAGGCCGCCGAGGCCGAGCCGATCTCCGAGTCCGCAGCGGAGTCGACCACGACGCCAACGCCACGTCCCCCTGTCTCGTTCACACCAACCGAGGATCGCGAACCGCCGGCCGCCGCCGAGGCCGAACCGGTCGCCACTGAGGCAGTGCCGACCGCTGAGGCAGTGCCGACCGCTGTGGCAGTGCCGACCGCCGAGGCAGTGCCGACCGCCGAGGCAGTGCCGACCGCCGAGGCCTCACCGGTCCCCGCATCAAAGGCGACCGCTAGGCCAACGCCAACTCCCCCCGTCGACCTGATCCCCGAGCACACACCCGTTCCTGACTTTGAGTCGACCACCCTTCCAAGCTCCGGCCGATCCGTCGATTCCACTTCGACCGCCGATCGCGAACCGGTGGCCGCCGCCGAGCTGATCAGCGAGCCCGCGTCCACTGCCGCGGCAACCGAAGCCAGACACTCGCCCGCTGGTCTCCCGGCCGAGTCCGCGCGGGCCGCCGAAGCAGTGGATGGCGGTGAGTTCGGCTCCGCTGATCCTGCCGCACCGACTGCGACGGTGGGGCCCACCCGGGAGTTCGATCCAGCCACTGACACTCAAGGCGATCCAGCCACTGACACTCAAGGGTGGACGACCGCGGAGCTCGAGGCCGACCACTCGATTGCCACGCCCACCGTGGCCCACGTGAACGACGGTGGGCAGCCCGATCGGGCCCCAGAGGCCTCATCGACGCCGCCCAGCCCCTCTGACCCATTGAGCCGCGCACTGCCGGCGTCCTGGCCAACCGACGCCTCCATCGCGGCGACGACGACCGGGCGGGGAATCGACGTTTCACGTGAAACCCTCGAACGCCGCTCAACACGCCCCGTTTCACGTGAAACGGGGCTTGAACACGGAGGAACGCCCCTGGCCGATCAACTTGCCGATGAGACCCGTCGGCGTGTCGCGCTCGATGAGGCCGTGCTGCCCTTACCCCCGAGCACACGGATCCTTACGATCTCGAACCAGAAGGGTGGTGTGGGAAAGACCACCACCGCAGTGAACCTCGCGGCCGCCCTGGCGCGTGCCGGTGCACATGTACTGGTCGTCGACCTCGACCCCCAAGGGAACGCTTCGACCGCCCTCGGCGTCGATCACCGCTCTGAAGACCAGAGCGTATACGAGGTGCTGGTCGCCGACCTCCCGCTCTCCGAGGTGATCCGCCCCTCGACCGAGCACGAACAACTCGATTGCGTTCCCGCCACGATCCATCTCGCCGGCGCTGAGATCGAACTCGTCTCGCTCGTCGCACGCGAGCAGCGCTTGCGGCGCGCGCTCGACAGACATCTGGCGACCATGGACCGGCCGTACGACTACGTCTTCATCGATTGCCCGCCGTCGCTCGGGCTCCTCACGATCAACGCTTTCGTCGCGGCGCGCGAAGTGTTGATTCCGATCCAGTGCGAGTACTACGCGCTCGAGGGACTGTCGCAACTGCTGAGCAACATCGAACTGATCGAGAAGCACCTCAATCCCGAGCTTCGCCTCTCGACCATCCTCTTGACGATGTACGACTCCCGCACCAACCTTGCGCAGCAGGTGGCGCAAGAGGTACGCGACCACTTCCCCAGCCAGACGCTCACCACGATCATTCCGCGTTCCGTGCGGGTATCCGAAGCTCCAAGTTACGGCCAGAGCGTCATCAGCTACGACTTCGCTTCAAGCGGGTCGTTGTCATATCGTGAGGCAGCCGCCGAGATCGCTCGCCGATCCGCCTCGAACTCGAAGGAAACCACAGATGGCAACTAAGCGAACGGGCCTCGGACGGGGAATCGGCGCCCTCATCCCCGGCGGTGATGACGTAGTCCGGTCGGCCCGGCCCGTCGACGTGTTCTTCCCCGACGCCGAATCAACCCCGGCCACCGCGATCGCCGCGGTCGAACAGGCCGCCGCGGCCGAGGAACTGCTCACCGTGCCGGGAGCTCATCTCGCACGACTCAACCCGAACGACATCCTCCCGAACGCGCAACAGCCCCGGAGTGTCTTCGATCCCGACGACCTCGCCGAACTGGTGCACAGCATCAGGGAATTCGGGGTCCTGCAGCCGATCGTCGTACGCCCGCATCCCGACCAGCCCGGCAAGTACGAACTCGTCATGGGCGAACGAAGGTTGCGTGCTACGAAGGAGGCGGCACTCGACACGATCCCCGCCGTCGTCAAGGACACCGCCGATGAGGCGATGCTGCGTGACGCCCTGCTCGAGAACCTGCATCGCTCGCAACTCAACCCACTGGAAGAAGCCTCCGCGTATCAGCAGTTGCTCTCCGACTTCGGTATCACGCAGGAGGAACTCGCGTCCCGGATCGGCAGATCGCGTCCACAGATCTCGAACACGCTACGCCTCCTGAAGCTGCCCGAGCCCGTGCAACTGCGGGTGGCTGCGGGTGTGCTGAGCGCCGGCCACGCGCGGGCGATTCTCTCGGTGGGCGACGACCCCGAGGAGATGCAGCGCTTCGCCGACAAGATCGTGAACGAGGAGCTGTCCGTGCGAGCGGCCGAAGCCGCCGCAACGAGCGAGCCGAAGCCGTCGCGCGCGAAGCCCGCAGCGGGCCGACGCCAGGAATTCCTCGACGACCTGGCCGGGCGCTTGGGCGATCGGCTCAATACCCGCGTCCGCATCGCACTCGGAGCACGGAAAGGCCAGATCAGCATCGATTTCGCAACGGTGCAAGATCTGCGGCGCATCCTCAGCGACCTGGGTGAGGAACTCGAAGGCGTCTGATCTCAGGGCCACCACGGGATGGCTCCGCACGGAGCCCCGAGGTCAGGGGGTGCGGATGGAAGCGCGGGCCGCCGCGGCGCTCACCAGCCCGCCGTAGATCGTCGGGGCATCCGTGCCGGATGCCTCGATCGCCAGCGGAACGAGTGAGGTCTCGGTGAGCCCGGGAATGACGTTGGCCTCGAGGAACCACGGAGTTCCGTCGTCATCGACGATGAAGTCGACCCGGGAGAGATCGCGGAGCCCGAGGGTGCGGTGTGCGAGCACCGCGGCATCCTTCACCGATTCGATGACATCCTCACCACGTCGCGACGGCGCGTAGAACGTCGTCTCCCCCGCGTTGTACCGGGCCTGGAAGCTGTACACGCCGTCGGTCGGTTCGATCTCGACCGGCGTGAGCGCCCTGGGGCCATCGCCCGTGTCGACGACGGCCACCGCGATCTCGGTGCCGACGACGCGTCGTTCGACCACCGCGACGTCGGCATACGTGAATGCCTCGACCATCGCGCGAGGCAGATCGTTCGAGTCCACGACGATGCTCACGCCCTGCGCCGATCCACCCGAAGCGGGCTTGACCACGAGATCACCCTCGAGCGCGGAATGCACGACCTGCAGCACGCTCGCCGCCCCGAGTTCCCGGAAGGCTTCATGCGAGAGCACGATCGATTCTGGCACCGCGAGGCCGATGTCGGCGATGAGCGAGCTCGCCACGGGCTTCGACCACGCGCGGCGCGCGCTCGCACCGGTGGACCCGACGGTCGGAACCCCGAGCGCCTGGAGGAGGTCGAGCAGCGATCCGTCCTCACCGCTCGAGCCGTGCAGGGCGGGAAACACCACGTCCGGACGCTCCTTTGCGAGGAACGGCAACAGTCCGGCATCCGGATCGCGCAGCACCACACGATGACCGGCAGCCGTGAGCGCGTCGGCGACGCGCCGACCGGAACGGAGCGACACATCGCGCTCGTGCGAGATGCCACCCGCGAGCACGACGACGTAATGACCGTTGGAATCACTCATGATCTGGGGTTTTCTCCACTACTTCAGGTCGGATGGCGGGGCGGAGTCGTGAGTGTCGACGCTCGGGGGCAGCTGCAGCAACCCGGTTCCGGCGAACGTGTCGAGCAGGTCGAGCTCGCCGTTCACGACGGTCGCCAGACGACGGATGCCGACGCGGATCGCGTCAAGGGTCGGGTAGCAGAAGGAGAGCCGCATCGCGTGACGGCCGCGGCCGTCGGCGAAGAACGCCGTGCCGGGGGTGTAGGCGACGAGCTCCTTGACCGCACGCGGAAGCATCTGCTTCGAATCGAGCACGTCGGGCATCGTCACCCACACGTAGAAGCCGCCGTTCGGATCGGTCCACGACAGCTGGGGAAGGTACTCCCCCAGCGCTTCGACCATGGCCTCCTTGCGTTCGCGGTAGACTCCGCGGAAGGTGTCGATCTGGGCCCGCCAGTCGGTCGTCGAGAGGTACTCGGAGACGACCAGCTGGCTGAACGAGCTCGGCGAGAGGATCGCCGATTCAGCGGCGAGGATGAGCTTCTCGCGGATCGCGTGCGGGGCGAGCGCCCAGCCGACCCGGAATCCGGGTGCGAGTGTCTTGGAGAAGGAGCCGAGGTAGATCACTCCGTCTGGATCGAGCGAGCGCAACGCGTTCGGCGCCGGTTCGTCGAAGTGCAGCAGGCCGTAGGGGTTGTCCTCGAGCACGAGGATCTCGTTCGTGCGACAGATCTCGAGGATCTCCGGCCGTCGCTCGGCCGAGAGGGTGACGCCGGCAGGATTGTGGAAATTCGGGATCGTGTAGAGGAACTTGAGGCGCCGGCCCTGCCCGCGAAGGTGCGCGATGGTCTGGCGCAGCGCCTCGGGAATGAGCCCGTGCTCATCCATCGCGACGTGCACGACCGTCGCCTGGTAGGAGCGGAACACCCCCATCGCACCGACGTAGCTCGGCGCCTCGGCGAGGATCACGTCGCCGGGGTCGATGAAGAGCTTCGCGACGAGGTCGAGCGCCTGCTGGGAGCCGGTCGAGGTGACGACATTGTCGACGGAACCCCGAATCCCCTCGAGCGACATGACATCGAGAATGTGTTCCCGAAGCGCAGGAATACCCTGGCCAGAGCCGTATTGCAGCGCGGTCGGGCCCTGCGTGCGCATGACCTTCTCCATCGATGACACGATGAGCTCCTGCGGCAGGGCCGAAACGAACGGCATTCCGCCGGCGAGTGAGACGACCTCGGGGCGGGAGGCGACGGCGAAGAGGGCACGGACCTCCGAGGCGGCGAACCCGGCGGCTCGCTCGGCGTAGTTCGCGTACCAGGGGTCGAGATTGTTGCCGGTCCGCTGGGGGACGCCGTCAGAGGTCACTTGGCTTCCGTTCTGCTCAGACTATTCATGCTAGTTGTCGCCGAGGTCGTGCCCGTTCGATCGACGGATGCCGCGGCATCCGCTGCTGCGAACGGGTGGGGTGGGCGTGGGGTCGATGGGAGCGAAAAGACCCGCCCGGCGTGCACCGGGCGGGTCTCAAGGTTCGCGAGGCGGCCGGCTACGAGATGTAGGCGGCGAGGTCGGCCTCGAGGGCGGGCTTCGGCTTGGCGCCGATGACGGTCTTCACGACCTCGCCCTTCTCGAAGACCTTGAACGCGGGAATCGCGGTGATCTGGTACTTCATCGCGAGCTGCGGGTTCTCGTCGACGTTCAGCTTCACGATGTCGAGCTTGTCGGAGTGCTCGGTCGCGATCTGGTCGAGGATCGGGCTCACCGCACGGCACGGGCCGCACCACTCGGCCCAGAAGTCGACGAGCACGGCCCTCTCGTTGTTGAGAACCTCCTGCTCCCAGGTGGCCTCGGTCACAGCGCGTGCAGTCATTGGGTTTCTCCTTCGATGGAAATCGGATGTCGCGTGGCGTGCAATCGGCTGGCCGCCTACTTGACCGCCGAGCTGACGAGTTCGGCGACTGATGCCTCGGCTAAGGCAGCCTCCGCGGCGTCGTCGGTCTCGCCGAGCGCCGCGAGGTAGTGCTCGGCGTCGAGCGCGGCGACCGTGCCCGACCCGGCAGCGGTGACCGCCTGCCGGTAGTGCGGGTCGATCACGTCGCCGGCGGCGAACACGCCCGCCACCGAGGTCTTCGACGAGCGGCCCTCGACCGCGATCGTGCCCTCGGGCGTGAGGTCGAGCTTGCCGTGCACGAGGTGCGTGCGCGGATCGTTGCCGATCGCGACGAAGAGGCCGTCGAGGTCGAGCGCACGCACGTCGCCGGTGACGGTGTCGCGAAGCGTCACGCCGTTCACCTGCGCGTCGCCGTGGATCGCGGCGATCTCGGCGTTCCAGATGAACTCGATCTTCTCGTTGTCGAACGCGCGCTGCTGCATGATCTTCGACGCCTTGAGCGAGTCGCGACGGTGGATCACGTACACCTTGTCGGCGAAGCGGGTGAGGAAGGTCGCCTCCTCCATCGCCGAGTCGCCGCCGCCGACCACCGCGATGGTCTTCTGGCGGAAGAAGAAGCCGTCGCACGTGGCGCACCACGACAGGCCGTGGCCCGAGAGGACCTCCTCTTCGGGCAGGCCGAGCTTGCGGTAGGCCGAGCCGGTCGCGTAGATGAGCGCGGATGCCTCGTGCACGTCGCCGTTGCCGAGTTTCACGCGCTTGACCGGGCCGTCGAGCTCGAGCTCGACGACATCGTCGTAGACCACCTCGGTGCCGAACCGCTCGGCCTGGGCCTGGAACTTCGCCATCAGGTCGGGCCCCATGATGCCGTCGGGGAAGCCGGGGTAGTTCTCGACCTCGGTCGTGTTCATCAGCTCGCCGCCGATCTCGACGGAACTCGCGATGAGCAGCGGCTCCAGGTTCGCGCGCGCGGCGTAGATCGCAGCCGTGAAGCCGGCCGGGCCTGAACCGATGATGATGATGTCGCGCAAACCCGCTCCCGTCGTTGCTGGTGATTCGGGGCATCCGCCGAAACGGATGTCACGAACTGGTCAACACAGTCTAGGCGCGGCGTATTCCGGCGCCTGAGAGGCCAGCGCGAACTGCCGGCGCGACGGATGCCGCGGGCCGCATGACCTGGCCGCGGCATCCGCTGATCATGCCGGCCGTCGTCAGCGGCGGCGCAGGCGGGCGAGGAGCGGGGCCGCGAACCCCCGCAGTTCGGGCGACCGGAGCATCCAGAGCACACCGAAGTAGAGCACCGCCATCACCGCGCCGATGATCGCCATCGTGATGATGGCGCCGATGCGGTCGCGCACGGCGAACCCGCCGTCGGTGAAGCCGCCGAGGGCGAGGAGGACGGCGAGGCCCGCCACCACCGGCATGGCCACCGCGACGAGGTCGCGGAGGAGGCTGACGAGGATGCGCTTGCCGTCGAGGTGCCCGAGGCGCCGCCGGAGCAGGACGACGGCGAGCAGGAGTTGCGCGGTCGTGGCGAGGGTGGTCGCGAGTGCCACGCCGACCGCGATCCATTCCACCGGCAGGAAGATGCACGCCAGCGCGGCGATCGAGAACACGACGACCTGGAACAGCGTGAAGAAGAAGGGCGTGCGCGTGTCGCCCAGCGCGTAGAACGTTCGCTGCACGACGAACAGGATGCTGAAGCCGACGAGTCCGACGGCGAAGGCGATGATGACATTGCCGAGCGCGGATGCCCCGGCGAGACCGGGCTGGAACACCGCCGCGAACGGGTATGCGACCACGACGAGCACACCCGACGCGAGGACGAGGATGACCGAAACACCGCGAATCGCGCTCGAGAGGTCGTCGCGCACCCGGTCGAGGGCGCCCTGGTGGGCGTGCTCGCTCATGCGCGTGAAGTACGCCGTCGCGATCGACACGGTGATGACGGAGTGGGGCAGCATGAACACGAGCCACGCGTTGTCGATCGCGGCGAGGGATGCACCCTCGCCCGATGCGAGCAGCACGACCTGGGTCTGCACGATGCCCGCGAGGGTGGTGAGCAGCAGCATCCCGAACGTCCACCCGGCCATGCGGCCGGCGGTGCCGAGGCCGACGCCGCGCCATTTGAAGTCAGGACGGTAGCGCAGCCCGATGCGCCGCCAGAACCAGAACAGCACGATCGCCTGCGCGACGATGCCGAGCGTCGCCGACCCGGCGAGGAGGGCGACCATGCCGGGCGTCCACTCGTTCACGCCCCGGGTGCCGTCGGGATCGAAGCCGAACAGCAGGCCGAACGCCACGAGGCCGACGAGGGCGACGACGTTGTTGAGCACCGGCACCCAGGTGAACGGGCCGAAGCTGCGACGGGCGTTCAGCACCTCGCCGAGCAGCGTGTACAGGCCGTAGAAGAAGATCTGCGGCAGGCACCACCACGCGAACGCGATCGCGAGCGGCAGGATCTCGGGGTTCGAGCCGGCGTAGATCCACGCCAGCACGGGCGCGAGGGCGGTGGCGACGACGGTCGCCGCGCCGATCACGACGAGCGCCAGGGTGAGCAGCTTGTTGATGTAGGCGCTTCCGCCGTCGGTGTGCGTGCTCGCGCGCACGATCTGCGGTACGAGCACGGCGCTCAGCACCCCGCCCGCCACGATGACGTAGACCGTGTTCGGCAGGCCGTTCGCGACGGCGAACGCGTCGGCGCTCGCCGAGCCCACGACGCCGATGGTCGCGGCGAGCACGATCGCCTTCACGAAGCCGAGCAGCCGCGACACGATGGTGCCCGAGGCGAGGAAGACGCTCGCGCGGCCGATGCGATCCTCAGCCACGGCGGGGGTCCCCCGTGCCAGAACCGGCTGAGGGGGTTTCGGCGGTGTCGGATGCCGCGGCATCGGCATGCTCGGTGGGGTCGGAGGTCGCGGCATCCGCATGCTCGGTGGGGTCGGAGGTCGCGGCATCCGCGCGCTCGGTGGGGTCGGAGGTCGCGGCATCCGTGCGCTCGTTCGCGGCATCCGGATGGGTCTCGGCGGCCGCGGCGGCGCGCTCGCGACGGCGGCGGCGGATGCTGCGCCAGATGCCGATCCCGAACACGAGCACGGCGATTGTGGCGAGGATGGCCGCGCCGAGCCCCTCCCAGTCGGCCTGCACGTTCGCGGGGATCGTCACGGCGCTGCCGATCGGGACCCCGGTGGGCGAGGAGAGCGAGACCGTGAGCAGGACTTCGCCGTTGCCGACACCCGCCTCGACGGGGACGTTCACGGTGCCCCGCGACTCGGGACCGACCGTGAACTCGACCCGGTCGTCGACGATGAGCCGGCCGTTCGACGGCTCGACCTCGACGATGACGGTGACCGGGTACGGCAGGGTGTTCTCGATCGTCGTGGGCAGCGGGCTCGTGCGCGAAACCACGTTGACCTGGCTGCTCGGCACGACAGAGACCGCGCCGAGCACGCTGCGCTGCGCGGCCAGCCAGTCGGCGACCGCGGTGCTCCAGGCGTCGGGGTCGTCGATCCAGGCGACGTCGAGAAGCGAGAGCAACTCGCGTCTGGTCGGGCCGGTCAGGAGGCGTTCGTCGTCGAGGACGCTCGCGAACGCGGAAACGTCGGCCTCGGCGTCCACCAGGCGCTCGATCACCGCGAGCCGCTCGGCGGGTTCGGGCTCGTCGATGAGGGTGCGCGACTCGGGCGGCGCGCCGATCGCGTCGGCGAGGCCGGCGAGCGTCGACCATTGGGAACCTGCGATCTCGTCGATGAGCGCGGAGACCCGTTCGGAGCGGGCGGGGGCGCCGCGATCGAACGTCGCGAGCACGGTCGTGCGGGCGGCGCCGGCGTCGAGCGCAAGCTCCGAGAGCAGCGCGCCGGTCGCGGCTCGCCATTCGGTGTCGGTGGAGGCCACGGATGCCGCCCGCAGGGGCTCGGTCAGCCCGGCATCGGCGACCAGCGCCGTCGAGCCGTCGATGTTCGCTGCGGACGACAGGGCGCCCTCGATCGGCTCGGCATTGCCGGGGGCGAGGAGCGTGGTCGATAGGCCGGCCGCGTCGAGGTAGGCGAGATCGCCGGCGGCGATCGTGTCATCGGCCGGCCAAGCGATGTCGGTGCGCGTGTAGGACCACTCGAGGAGCTCTTCGGTGGTCGGCACGGCGTCGGGGGTGGGCTGGGGTTCGGCCGGGGCATCCGTCGGTGTCGCGTCCGCGACGTCATCAGCGTCGGCATCCGCGTCTTCATCGGCCGGGGTCGCGAAGTTCACCGGATCGAGCACGTCGACGAACGAGGTAGCTGCGAGCGGTGCCGGCAGGTCGAGCTGCGATTGCGCGGCGAGATCGGCGTCGGCGTAGGCGAGCGGGAATACCTCGTTCGGCAGGCTGGCGAGACGTTCGAGCCAGGCGGTCGCCGAGGCGGGCGCGCTGGTTCCCAGCACACGGATCGAGGCGATGATGCGAGGATCGAGTCCGATGGCGACACGACGGCCGGTAAGGGCGTCGAGTTGGCGGGTGAGGAGCCCCGTCGGGCCCGTCCAGTTCTCGAGCTGGGTCGCCCCGATGAGCCCGGTCGCGTCATCGTCCGGGGGTGCCGTGAGCGGGGCCGCGAGTGCCACGGCGACCGATCCGGCCGCCGGCACGCCCGTGTTCGGGTAAGCGGCGGCGCCGGAGGCCACGAGGGTCTCGCCGATCCGCAGCTGCGCGCCGAGACCGACGACGGGTGAGGCGGCGACATCGGCGAAGGCGTCGGCGGGAACCGTGAACGACACGACCGTCGAGCCGCCCGACGGGAGGCTGCGTGATTCGCCCTCGGCGAGGACGACCACCGGGCCGTCCGTGCCCGCGTCGGCGTCGGTCCCCACGTCGGCGTCGGTGCCCGCGTCGGCGTCGGTCCCCGCGGGGCCACCGGACCCGCCCGCGAGCCAGCCGTCGAGCTCGCCGGCATCGTCGATGACGTCGGCCGCGCGCACGAGGCGCACGAGCCCCGGAGCCAAGGATTCGCCGGTGGCGTTCTCGATCTCGACGGAGATCGCGACGGGCGCGCCGAACGACATGCTCGTCGAGATCGTCGGCGAGACGCTCACCCTGAGTCCAGCCGTCTCTTCGGCGGCAGGCTGCTCGGACCGACCCGCGCCAGGCGTGCCCTCGGAGCCGGCGGCGGGTTCGACGGCGGCGAGGGCGAGCATCGCCTGCACGCTGTGCGAGGAGCCGAGTCCGCTGTCGGCGGCGAACGGTGCGACGATGCCCACGAGCGCAGCCGCGGCGATGCCGAAGATCACCAGGCGACCGCGACGGCTCGACCTGGGGGTGGTGGAGTCGGCGCGGCGACGCGCAGGTCTCGACTCGGCCACCATGCAGGCGATTCTACGGCGTGGCTCCGGGGCATCCGCTCGGCGGGGTCCGGACCGCGCCGCTTAACATAGGGGCATGCAGAGTGTCGCGGCGGCCCTCGACCGGCTGGGCGAGCTGGCTGCTTCGCCGACCGTCGCGCAGCTCGCGGCCGCCTTCGCCGCCGCCGGCCACGAGATCGCACTCGTCGGGGGCCCGGTTCGCGATGCGTTCCTCGGTCGCACCACCAACGACCTCGATTTCACGACGGATGCCTCGCCCGACGAGATCCTCGCGATCGTGAAGCCGATCGCCGAGGCGCACTGGGACATCGGCCGCGCGTTCGGCACGATCGGGGCGAGGATCGAGGGCGAGACCGTCGAGATCACGACCTACCGGGCCGACGCCTACGACGGCGAGTCGCGCAAGCCCGAGGTCGTGTTCGGCGAATCCCTCGAAGCCGACCTCACCCGCCGCGACTTCACGGTGAATGCACTCGCCCTTCGCCTGCCCCAGCTCACCCTCGTCGACCCGTCGGGCGGGGTGGAGGATCTCGTCGCGGGCGTCCTCCGCACGCCGGCCGCGCCCGAGCAGTCGTTCGGCGATGATCCGCTGCGGATGCTCCGCGCCGCCCGCTTCTCGTCCCAGCTCGGCTTCGAGGTCGAGCGGGGCACGCGGGCCGCCATGACGGAGCTGGCCCCCCAGATCGACCGGATCTCGGCCGAACGGGTGCGCGATGAGTTGTCGAAGCTGCTGCTCACGGGAGCGCCGCGTGGCGGCATCCGTCTGCTGGTCGAATCGGGACTCGCCGAGCGGGTGCTGCCCGAGATCCCGGCGCTGCGCCTCGAGGTCGACGAGCACCACCACCACAAGGACGTGTACGAGCACAGCCTCACCGTGCTCGACCAGGCGATCGACTACGAGGTGTCGCGCGGGCAGATGGCGTCGCCCGACCTCGTCGTGCGGCTCGCGGCGCTGCTGCACGACATCGGCAAGCCGGCGACGCGCCGGCTCGAACGTGGCGGAGCGGTGTCGTTCCACCATCACGATCTCGTCGGCGCGAAGCTTGCCCGCAAGCGGCTGCGCGCGCTGCGGTTCGACAACGACACGATCGCGGCCGTCTCGCGGCTCATCGAGCTGCACCTGCGGTTCTTCGGGTACACGGATGGCGCGTGGACCGACTCGGCCGTGCGCCGCTACGTGCGCGACGCCGGCGCGGCTGATCAGCTCGAGCGGTTGCACATCCTCACGCGGGCGGATGTCACGACCCGCAACCGTCGCAAGGCCGACCGCCTCGGATTCGCCTACGACGACCTCGAGGAGCGCATCACGGTGCTCGCCGCTGAGGAGGAGCTCGCCGCGGTGCGACCCGACCTCGACGGGCAGCAGATCATGGCGCTCCTCGGCGTTCGGCCGGGGCCGGTGGTGGGTGAGGCGTACCGGTATCTGCTCGAGGTTCGGCTCGATGAGGGCCCCATCGGCCCGGATGCCGCGGCCGAGCGCCTGCGCGCCTGGTGGGCGCAGCGCGGCGCGTAGCCCGCGTTGCCCGCGCTGCCCGCGCTGCCGGCGCTGCCGGCGCTGCCGGCGCTGCCGGCGTTCCCGCGCTCCCATCTGAGGGTGCATTCTGGCCACCCTGCTAGGGGTGTCCACGCCGGGTTGGCCGATAAGCACCCCTGGAACGAGCGAGTGCGGGACAGGACTCTTCCTCCACAGGTGTCAGTACGCCCAAGGAATCGCCCGCGGCGCCGAACACGCGCGCCGGCCAGGTACTTCCACCGCGAAGATCCGGGAATGGCGAAGTCCAATCAGGCGAATCCTGCGTCCCTCTCGATGCTGCTGGCGCGAACGGCGGCCGCTCCGCACACGTCAGCGCGCACGCTGCGACGTGACGCGGCCGCCGGCCATCTTCACCGCGTGCGAGCGGGCGTGTACGCGAGCGGCGCACAGTGGAATGCGGCATCCCACCGTCGTCTCGAGCTCGCGCGAATCGGCGCCGTCGTTCACACCCGGCGCCGGTGGCCAGTGCTCTCGCACGAGTCCGCCGCCGCGGTGTGGGGGCTGGCACGTCTCGGGCCGGCTCCACTGGTGGTCGAACTGGCCGACGTCCGCGGCACCGCACCTCGTTCCGAGCACGGCGTGCGGTGGCGCAGGACCCCCGTCGACCTCGACGAAGTGGTCGAGGTGAACGGATTCCTGGTCACGGGGCTCGTGCAGACGTTGGTGGACCTCGCCTGTTCACGACCATTCCTCAGCTCGGTGATCGCGTTGGATGCCGGTCTGGGCAGCATCCTGCGAACGGATGCCGCAGTCACGGCTTGCGGGGTCGGCCGAGCCGACGTGTTCGGGCGCCTCGACGCCGATGGTCGTCGACGTGGGACTCGCGGAGCTCAGGTCGCGATCGAGTTCGCCGACGGACGCGCCGAATCGGTGGGCGAGTCGCTGAGTAGGGGCCAGATGCACGTGCTGGGGCATCGCGATCGCGCAGAGCAAACTCCGCCAGGCCCTGCTCGAGGTCGGGCTTCCGCAGCTCGACGTGCATTCCGGGGGTGCACTCCGGCCACGCTGACGGGCGCGCAGTAGAGCAAATGGCCGGAAAGCACCCCCGTAGCGGGGGCAGGTGCGGTGCGCGGGCACGGCGCGGGAGCGCGGGCAGGTGCGGGCGCGGCGCGGGAGCGCGGGCGTGTGCGGGCGGGGCGGCGCGGGCGCGGTTCCACGCGGAAGGCGCGAGGCGCTGTCGGCGCGGGCGCGGTTCCACGCGGAAGGCGCGAGGAGCGGGCCGGCGCGAGGGGTGGCGCGGGCGGAGGGCCTGGCGGCGCGAATGGCGTGGGGGCGCGGCATCCGTTACGATAGGGAGGTTGCCCGTGCGCCGCAGGCGCGGCCTCCTCGGAGCGACGTATGCACAACCCTCCTGTTGCAGAGAGTCTGCAACCGTATAGTCCGAAGGAGGTGGGTTAGTCATGCACCAGTACGAGCTGATGGTCATCCTCGATCCCGAGATCGACGAGCGCACCGTTGCTCCCAGCCTTGACAAGTTCCTCAACGTCATCCGCAATGATGGCGGTACCGTCGACAAGGTCGACATCTGGGGACGTCGTCGTCTGGCCTACGAGATCAACAAGAAGTCCGAGGGCATCTACGCCGTCGTCGACTTCACCGCCGAGTCCAAGACCACCGACGAGCTCGACCGCCAGCTGAACCTCAGCGAGGCCGTCATGCGCACGAAGGTGCTCCGCGCGGAAGAGGCGATCGCCCAGGTCGCCGCCCACGCCAAGGCGCAGGAGGAGAAGGCCGCGAAGAAGGCCGCCTCCGCCGCGAAGGCCGGCGCGAAGGCCGCTGCCCCCAGCGCGGCCGTCGCTGCGGCATCCGCCCCCGCTGCGGCATCCGCCCCTGCATCGGCCAAGCGCCGGGCTGAGCCTGCCGAAGCCAAGGACGCCTAGTCCCCATGGCCGGCGAGACCATCATCACCGTGGTGGGCAACCTCACCGCCGACCCCGAGCTGCGCTACACGCAGAACGGGCTGGCTGTTGCCAACTTCACCATCGCGTCCACTCCCCGCACGTTCGACCGTCAGGCGAATGAGTGGAAGGACGGTGAAGCGCTGTTCCTGCGCGCGAGCGTCTGGCGTGAGTTCGCCGAGCACGTCGCGGGTTCGCTCACCAAGGGTTCCCGGGTCATCGCTTCCGGGCGTCTCAAGCAGCGTTCCTACGAGACGAAGGAGGGCGAGAAGCGCACCTCCATCGAGCTCGAGGTCGACGAGATCGGCCCGAGCCTGCGCTACGCCACCGCGTCCGTGACGCGTGCCCCCTCCAACCGCGGTGTCGGCGGAGGCGGCTCCTTCGGCGGCGGCCAGTCCGACGACGCGTGGGCGCCCAGCGCTCCCGCAGCCCAGAAGCAGGGCGGCGGCGACGTCTGGAACACGCCGGGCACGAGCTACGGCGACGAGACCCCCTTCTAGAGCCGAGAGGCCGGTGATCGGATGCCCCGGGGCATCCGATCGCTCGAATCATCTTCAATCAGACAGGAAATCCAATGGCTGGAAAGTCAAGCGGCGACCGCCGCAAGCCGAGCCGCGGGAAGGGCGCGAAGAACGCCGCCCCGGCGAAGTCCATCAAGGTCGGCGTCATCGACTACAAGGATGTCGCCACCCTCCGCAAGTTCATCTCGGAGCGCGGCAAGATCCGCGCCCGCCGCATCACCGGTGTCTCCGTGCAGGAGCAGCGCCTCATCGCCCGCGCCGTGAAGAACGCGCGCGAGATGGCCCTCCTGCCCTACTCGGGCTCCGGCCGCTAAGGAGCACGACAATGGCAAAGGTAATTCTCACGCACGAGGTCACCGGCCTCGGCACCGCCGGCGACGTGGTCGAGGTCAAGAACGGCTACGCGCGCAACTACCTGGTTCCGCAGGGCTTCGCGACGCCGTGGACCCGTGGCGGCCAGAAGCAGGTCGATCAGATCAAGGCGGCGCGTGCCGCTCGCGAGCTCCACTCGCTCGAGGACGCGCAGGTCGTCAAGGCCAAGCTCGAGTCGGGCAAGGTCAAGCTGGCCGTCAAGGCGGGCCTCGGCGGCCGCCTGTTCGGTTCGGTGAAGACGGCGGATGTCGCGGCTGCTGTCGCCGACGCCGGCCTCGGCGACCTCGACAAGCGCAAGATCGAGATCCCGACGCCCATCAAGGCGATCGGCGAGCACGAGGCCACGGTTCGCCTGCACGACGAGCTCTCGGCCACGATCACCCTCCAGGTGGTCGCCGCGAAGTAGTTCGCAGCACACCCCGCAACGGCGGCTCGGGCTTCGGCCCGGGCCGCCGTTTCGCGTGCGCCCGGGTCGTCGCGTTGTCGCGCGTGCACGGCGTCAGGAACGCCGTTTGCGCGCTCCTCTTGTACACCCGAATGGACGCTGCGCGCAAGCCGTTTTCGTGCGTTCGACGCCATGGTTGTGCACAGGTGAGCAGGCGGCATCCGTGGAGTTCAGAAGAAAAATCCACCCACAGGTGTGGATACAGAAAAAGGCAGGTCGCATTGAAATTCAATCGGTGTAGTTCACAGGAATTCCACAGTTGTCCACAGGCTGAGTGCACACGTTCGACGGCGTTTCGCCCAGTTTGTCCCCAGAGTTATCCACAGGGCAGGTTGTGGGTTGGAGGACGCTTCCCTATCGTGAAGCAGCGTCCTTCGATCAGGGGGTGGATCCGGGGTCGGCGAGCACATGTCAGAGGCTCCGACCACACTGAAACGCAGGCGCTCAGCGGGGTAGCCGGCGCACGCCGAATCGGAGGTCATGAAGTTGTCGATTGCGCACATCGGGCTCGTCGAACCCCCCGACGCTGACGACCCCCGCCGCGGTGAGCGCACCCCTCCACACGACCTGCTCGCGGAGCAGAGCGCGCTCGGCGGCATGATGCTCTCGAAAGACGCCGTGGCCGATGTCATCGAGACGGTGCGCGGGGTCGACTTCTACGTGCCGAAGCACGAGGTCGTCTTCAACGCGATCCTCACGCTCTACTCGCACGGCGAACCCACCGACGTCATCGCGGTCACCGACGAGCTCACCAAGACGGGCGAACTGCAGCGGGCGGGCGGGGTGGAGTACCTGCACACCCTCACGAGCCTCGTGCCCACGGCGGCGAACGCCGGCTTCTACGCATCGATCGTCGCCGAGCGGGCGTTGCTGCGGCGCCTCGTCGAGGCGGGCACCCGCATCGTGCAGATGGGCTACGCCGGCGAGGGCGAGGTCACCGAGCTCGTCAACAACGCGCAGGCCGAGATCTACTCGGTGACGGGCTCGTCCGAGAGCGAAGACTACGTGCCGCTCACCGAGGCCGTCACGGCGGCGATCGACGAGATCGAGGCCGCGAAGCACACCGACGGCAAGTTCACGGGCGTGCCCACGGGGTTCGCCGACCTCGACGAGCTGACGAACGGCTTCCACCCCGGGCAGATGATCATCGTCGCCGCGCGTCCCGCGATGGGCAAGTCGACACTCGCGCTCGACTTCGCCCGGGCGGCGTCGATCGGGCACGACCTGCCGTCGATCTTCTTCTCGCTCGAGATGGGCAAGAGCGAGATCGCGATGCGACTGCTCTCGGCCGAGGCATCCGTTCCGCTGCAAATGATGCGCAAGGGCACGGTCGACTCCCGCGACTGGACCACGATCGCCTCGACCCGCGGCCGCATCAACGACGCGCCGCTCTACATCGACGACTCCCCCAACATGACCCTGGTCGAGATCCGGGCGAAGTGCCGGCGACTGAAGCAGCGCGTGGGGCTCAAGATGGTGGTCATCGACTACCTGCAGCTGATGACGAGCGGCAAGCGCGTCGAGAGCCGCCAGCAGGAGGTCTCGGAGTTCTCGCGTGCGCTCAAGCTGCTCGCGAAGGAGCTCCAGGTGCCGGTCATCGCGCTCTCGCAGCTGAACCGTGGCCCCGAGCAGCGCGCCGACAAGATGCCGGCGCTCAGCGACCTGCGCGAGTCGGGTTCGATCGAGCAGGACGCCGACATGGTGATCCTGCTGCACCGCGAGAGCGCCTACGAGCGCGACAGCCCCCGGGCCGGCGAGGCCGACCTCATCGTGGCGAAGCACCGCAACGGCCCGACCCGCACCATCACGGTGGCGTTCCACGGGCACTTCTCGCGGTTCGCCGACATGGTGCAGGTGTAGGGGTTCTTCTATTTGTATGGTCCGCGTGAAGGTGGCGGTTTCCGCGGACAGATGACGGGCACTTGGCGGTTCCGCCACCTGCCGTGGACACTCGCTTCTGAATGCAGGCGGGTGTTGTGAGTGAGCCGCAGCGTTCGATCCGCACGTGTCAAGCTTCAGTCTCTTGAACGGAGCATTGACAGCCCGGTGGCCCTGAAGCCCGACCCGGCAATCGACCAATGTTCCAAACCCCGATCGAAGTCATCGGAGACATCCTGTTGCGATTGCCGCCAGAATGCCGCCGACCCCTACGGTCGGTTGTTGCGTTTGACGCCCCGTCACCGGGAATGTTCAGCGGGCGGGTCTTGCGGGAATCGCGACCGCCCGGCAGGAGGCTGCTCACGCGTCAGGCTTGAGACGCCCGGTGGTGTAGCAGCGCCGGACCGTCTATCGGGCGGGGCGGCGCGTGCGGCGTTCGGGTCAGCTGCCGTGCCCGCCCGCGGAAGGCGAGTGGAGAGAGTAGGCTGCCCGCGAGGAGGCTTCCTGAAGATGAGCGACTCCGGCACTCGGGTGAGTGACGCCGGTGGCGCCCCGGGCAGCTTCGGCGGGGGTTTGGCGGCGATCGGGCATACGCCGCTGGTGCGACTGGGGGCGCTGGTGCCCGAGGGTGCTGCCGAGGTGTGGGTCAAGCTCGAAGGCGGGAACCCGACGGGATCGTACAAGGACCGGATGGCGATCTCGCTGCTCACACGCGCGCTCGAGCGCGGTGACGTCCGGCCCGGCGACACCGTCGTCGAGTACACCGGTGGCAGCACCGGCACCGCCCTCGCCTTGGTCGCGGGGGTGCTCGGTTTGGAGTTCACGGCCGTATTCTCCGACGCGTTCTCCGACAGCAAGCGCCAGGCCATGGAGGCGTTCGGCGCCACCGTCCTCATCGAGCCGAGCGACGGCGGGATGATCACCACCGAACTCGCGGAACGGATGAAGCAGCGCGCGCGCGCCCTGGCCGAGCCGCCCGGGCACTTCTACGCCGACCAGTTCGGATCGCCGGATGTGCGCCCGGGCTACGCCCCAATCGGCGGGGAGATCGCCGAGGCGCTCGCTGGCGACCTGGACGTCTTCTGTGCGGCGGTCGGGACCGGCGGTGCCCTGATGGGGTCGCTCGATGGACTGCTTCGCGCGGGCGTCGACCCCGAGGTCGTCACTGTCGAGCCTGCCGAGTCACCCCTGCTGACGACGGGGGTCGGCGGCGCCCACCATGTGGAGGGGGTTGCCGTCTTCCCCGACCCGCCGTTCCTGGATAGATCGGTGCTGGCCGACGTGCGGGTCGTGAGTCAGGACCGGGCGTTCGAGATGTGCCGCCGACTCGCCCGGGTGGAGGGCGTGTTCGGCGGTGGGTCCACCGGCCTGAACGTGTGCGCGGCGATCGATCTCGCCGTCGAACTGGGCGCAGGACATCGCGTCGTGACGATCTCGGCCGACACCGGGCTGAAGTACCTCGGAGGAGACATCTACACATGAGGTCGTCGTTGGACTGAGGAGGAGGGCCGGGTTTCCCGGCCACACTTCAGAACGCTGCCTCGTTGATTTCGAACAGGAGGCGGTCGCCCGACGTGGGCCTGCCCGCTCAGGGATCCTCATTCGCGGCAATGTCGGAATGTAACGGCCCTGACGACCGATGTTTCCATGACGGCGCGGATCCCAGGTCAGCGCCCTCGGAGCGACGGACGATAATCCTGATGAAGGGTCACCGGTGAGCCGGCGCTCGGCTCTTGCTACTCTGCCTCGGTTTCGAGGATGTACTCGGCAAACCCGGGCACCGAGAACGAAACGTACCCGAACCGCGTCGCTTCGATGATGCCCTTTTGGAGCAAGCGGGCGCGCGGACCGCTGATCGCGCGCGTCGATGTGCCGAGCGCGCCGGCAAGATCCTCGCGCTTGACGTCGTGTCCGCCGAGTCGAGCGATGGCGCGGAGCACCTCGCGCTCGGCACGCGTGGCGGCGCCCCAGCGCGCGCGGAACAACTCGCGCATCTGCTCCTCCGCCGCCGTGAGCCCCGTTCGCACATGAGCCTCGTCGATGATCCCGCCGCGGTCGGGCCAGCCCGCTGCCGTCCACGCCTCGTGACCGATGAGCTGCACCTTGTAAGGGAAGCCCCGGGCGCTGCCGACACCCAGCCGCAGCGCCGTAGGCGCCCACTGGACGTCGGCCTCCTGCGCCGGGGTGACGAGCGCGAGGGCGACGTCCTTGTCCTCCAGAGTAGGCAGCGCCCGGTAATCGAATCGTTCGGCGAAGGTCACGGCGCTCGCGATCGCCTCCGCGCTGTTGGGCAAGCCTGCGGCGAAGATGCCCGCAGGGGTTCCGGGTCGCTCGCTCGCCAGCTCCTGCCACGCATACGCGATCACGCGCAGGCTCTCGCGGTCTGCCGACTGGATTTCGTCGACGAAGATCGCCAGCCCCGTTCCGCCGTCATCCTTGATCGCCTGAGTCGTCGCGATCACCGAAGCCTTGAATGCCTCCGCGGCCGACGCGGGTACCGTCGCGTTCCGGCGCTTGACCCCGACTTCGGCTGTGACGATCCCCGGCACACCAAGCGACAGCGTCGCGCTCTCGACGAGCTCCGCGATCGCCTTCGCCCGTGAGGGCTCGGCGCCCGCGGCCGCGGGGAGCTTGGCAAGGATGGCGCGCGCGAGGCTCTCATCCGGGTTCGCAGTCACCCACACCGTGCGGATGCGGGCGGCGCGCATGACGCGCTCTCCCTCGCGCAGCAACGACGTCTTGCCGATACCGCGGACTGCGTGATCGACGCGCACGCGCGCAGCTAATCGTCCTAGCCTGGAGATGAACTCCGCCCGCTCGTGGTAGTACGCCAGTTGCTCGTGCCGACCCACGACGGAATGTGCGACCTCGCCGGGTGTGTACGGGCTCGGTTGGGACATGTAGCCTCCTGGATACCTTCGGATAATTCGGGACAGATATCCAACGTTATCCGATCCGGCGAAGCTCGGCGCAGCCGAGGAGATCCGCCGCAGATTCGTCGCTGGTCGCGCCGCGTCCGCGGTCACCACACCGGCGGCGATCGCCGCGGCGCGGTCTGCCGCTCAAGCCTCCGGGGTGGCACACATGGGTGCGCACGCGCTTGGTGCGAAAGCCGCAGGGCTCGCGGCATCCGACGTCCCGGAGGCGGTCGATGGTGAGATCGCCTGGCAACTTGCTCACATGACGACCGCAGTGCGATCCGCACTCCGCCGACTGCCACCAGTTGGAGAAGACAGCGCCGGTCCCGTCGGCGTGGGAGGACTCCTCGCCACCGGCACCCTTGGCGCCGTCATCCGCAAGCTCCAACAAGCCCTGCGCGCCGCGGGGTAGAGCACCGTTTGCAGCGCGCGGTGGGTGCGGTCAGCCCGCCTGCACCTCGGCGGCGGGGCGAAGCACCCGAGACTTGGTCCGTCGACGTTCGCC
The DNA here is from genome assembly GCF_042720415.1 of Agromyces sp. NPDC058484. NCBI lineage: Bacteria > Bacillati > Actinomycetota > Actinomycetes > Micrococcales > Microbacteriaceae > Agromyces > Agromyces sp. NPDC058484. The sequence continues at coordinate 110,018 of NZ_JBHXMP010000011.1, forward strand.
TCGTGGGCGAATCTCTCGCTTGTCGCGGCAACTCCGGTGGCGAGCACCGTGCGTGCATTGCGGCTCCGCTACAAACTGGCTTCTCGACCGGGGTGTCTCTTCGGCGGCGACGAACAGGGTGACGTCGTGCCGGCCGGCGAAGATGTCCGATTCTCAAGCGATGCAGCGAGGAACTTCAGGGTGGAGTTGTCGAATCAAGGTGGCGGTGTTCGTAGGGGTAGTGAAGGCGCCCACACGAGGGTGCACGAAAGCAAACAAGGAGAAGCACCATGAGCACTACTTTGACCGTCGACTTCTTCTGCAGCCTTGATGGTTACGGCTCGGCCGAGGGTTGGCCAGGGTATTGGGGTAAGGAAGGACCAGGGGTCCGCGAGGACCGGGTTCGCACGTTCGCGCAGAACCAGGTGCTCGTGTTCGGCGCGACGACGTTCCGGCAGTTCCGGGAGTTCGTGGTCGAGTACGACGAGCCGTACTACGACAGCCTGAATGAGCTGCCGAAGATCGTGTTCTCCAGCACTCTCGAGGCGCCGCTCGGATGGCAGAACTCGACGGTTCTGAATGAGGACGCGGTGACCGCGATCGAGCGTCTGAAGCGCACGACCGACGTTCCGATGCGTTCGCATGGCAGCATCTCGCTGAACCGCGCGCTGTTGGCCGCCGGTCTCGTGGATCGAATCGAAGTCATGGTGTTCCCGGCCATTACGGGTCGCGCCGGCTTCGCGAGCCTCTTCCACGACGGAGCTGAGTTCGACCTGGAACTCATCGAGTCGACCGTGCTCGATGGTCGCACCGTGAAGCTCGTGTACGCCCCGCACCTGCACGAGGGAAACCCTGAGGGCGTCGGCCCGAGGCTCCGCAACGCCGGCTGAGAGAGGATAGGGGCATGCAGTATCTGGTCAATGTCATCGACAGCCGCAGCAATTCGGGGACCGCCGAGGAAGCCATCGCGATCGATGCGTTCAACGAGAAGCTCCGCGCCGGTGGACACTGGGTGTACGCAGCCGGCTTGGCCGACCCCACCGTCTCAACCGTCATCGACGGCCGTCGCGACGAGCCCATCGTCACCGACGGCCCGTTCGTCGAGGCGAAAGAATGGGCCGCCGGTCTCTGGATCATCGAGGCGCCCGACCTCGACGTCGCCTTGTCGCTGATGGTCGAGGGGTCGAGGGCCTGCAATCGCCGGCTCGAAGTGCGGCCCGTCCTGCCGGGGTGATCGAAGCGCGTGATGCCCTGACCCGTGCCTACCGAGACGAGTGGGCGCGGGTGGTGGCAACGCTCGCCAAGCGGTTCAGGAATCTCGACACCGCGGAAGACGCGGCCGCGGACGCCTTCGCGGCCGCCGCCGAGCACTGGCCGGCGAAGGGCATCCCACCGAACCCTGGCGCCTGGCTCACCACCACGGCCACGCGCAAGGCAATCGACCGGATCAGGCGAGAGAGCAGCCGCGATGCGAGACACAGGGAGGCGCAGCTCGTGTACGGCGCAGAGCCCGAGCCGCTGGGCGCGATCGACGACGACCGGCTGCGCTTGATCCTCATCTGCTGCCATCCCGCGCTCTCGATGGAGGCGCGGGTCGCGCTGACGCTTCGGATGGTCGGCGGGTTGAGCGTGCACGAGATCGCACGAGCGTTCCTGGTACAGGACACGACGATGGGCGCGCGCATCACCCGCGCCAAGGCGAAGATCGCGGCCGCCGGGATCCCGTACCGCCTGCCCACCGCCGACGACTTGCCCGACCGGCTGTCCGGGGTGCTGGCGGTGCTCTTCTTGATCTTCAACGAGGGCTACCTCGCGTCCGGACCCGACACTGCGCCGGTGCGTGAGGAGCTCACCAGCGAAGCGATCCGGCTTGCACGGCTGCTCCACGAACTGCTGCCCGGCGACGGCGAGGTCGCGGGGATGCTCGCAATGATGATCCTCACCGATGCGCGCCGCCCGGCACGTGTGTCGTCCTCGGGCGAGCTGGTCCCGATGGCCGAGCAGGACAGGGGACGGTGGGATGAGGCGCTGATCTCAGAGGGTCACGCGCTCGTGCGGGAGCGGCTGGCCTCTGGTGACGCACCGGGCCGCTATCAGTTGCTCGCCGCGATCAACGCCGTGCACACCGATGGAGCCGCGACCGACTGGGTCCAGGTGGTCGCGCTGTACGACCAGCTGGTCAGGCTCGATGGCTCGCCGATCGTGCGGCTCAGCCGCGCGATCGCGGTGGGTGAACGCGACGGAGCGGCGGTCGGGCTCGTACTCATCGACGAACTCGAGCCCGAGCTATCGGCATTCCACGCCTATCACGCCGCGCGCGCAGACCTGTTGCGGCGCCTCGGTCGGGTCGCCGAAGCTCGCGAGGCGTACGACGCCGCGATCGGCCTTGCCGGCAACATGGCAGAGATCGCCTTCCTCACGCGACGGCGGGACGAGCATGACCCGATCTCTTTCCCCAAGGGTGGCGCATCAGTCGTTCGACCGGTACGGAGTGATCGTTTCTGCGATTCGATGGAAGGCGGTCACGACTCGGTCCGCGTCGAGGCTGAGCTCGTCGCTGAGGAGGGACTGGACCAGTAGTCCGGTGAATAGGGCATGCACCAACCCGCCGGCATCTGTTCCGATGTCGTCGTCGCCCAAGCCGAGAAGTTTCGCGACGCGGGGACGCGTATGCATGAATCCCTCGATCAGGTGATCAGCAACCACTTTGTCGTGGTGTCCCCGGGCCAGCGCAACGACGAACGCCCGAGCGACGGATTGGTGCGCGGCCCGTGTGGCGTCAATTGCAACAGCCGCCTGGTGGAACCGTTCCGAACCATCCGCCGAGTCGTCCACCGCCGACAGCTGCTCACCAATGCTCGCCAGCCAACGGTCCAGGCTCTCGACAACCGCCGCCGTCACAAGACCGTCTTTCGACCCGAAGTGGTAGCCGATGGACGCAAGATTGGCGTTGGCCTCGGAAGCCAGGGCGCGGGCTGAGATCAGCTCGAGCGGCATGCTTCCCACGCAGCGCAGCGCACCTTCCAACAGGGCGGACCGGTTGCTCGGTTGTGGACTCATGCCGGCTACCGTATCATGGAAGCTAGACGTACGTACATATTGCTTCCCGCCGACGAGAGGGCGTCCCAAGTGACGATAGCTCTGTACCCGGTGGCCGGCCTCCTGGTCGTTCTGCTCCTGGTCGCTGCCGGTCGCAAGCTCTCGGGCCGGCCGGACGTCGTCGAGTCATACGCCCGCGTCGGGGTGAGCCGCCGGCAACTGCCCCGCCTTGCCGCAGTCTTGATCGTGGGCGCGCTCGGCGTCGTCGGTGGATTCTTCTGGATGCCCCTCGGGGTCGCCGCCTCGGCTTGTCTCGCCGTCTACTTCGTGTTGGCACTGATCGCCCACGCCAGGTACGCCGATCTGGCCCATGCCGCCACGCCCGCGCTTCTCCTGCTGCTCGCGTGCAGTGCGACCGTGCTGTTCGCCTTGGGCGCGGGGCGGTGAAGGTGTTGATCGCCGGCGCTGCCGGTCGGATCGGGAGAGTACTCACCGACGGCCTCGCCCGCCACGGCCACCACGTCGTGGGCGTTGACCAGGTTCCCGCCCGAAGCGGTGACCAGGATTGGCGCGTTTCCGACTGCGGCGATCCCGAGGCAACCCGCGACGTGTTCGAAGCGGAACGACCCGATGCCGTCATTCACCTCGCGGGTCAGCCCGGCGAGACTTCGCTACCCGACGCAATCGCGTCGCACATCCTGACGACCGCTGCTCTGCTCGACGCGTCCGTCCAACACGGCGTGCGACGTTTCGCGTTCGCATCCTCCAATCACGCCGTGGGCTTCGCACCACGGACTGCCTGCTTGGACGTGACGACACGCCCGCGCCCGGACACGTTCTACGGCGTTGGAAAGGTTGCCGCAGAGGCCCTGCTCAGTCTCTACGCCGACCGCTACGGCATCAGCACGATCGCGTGCCGGATCGGTTCCTTTCGCCGGGCCCCAACCACGCTCCGAGAGCTTTCGACGTGGCTCTCTCCCGGCGATTGCGTTCGCCTGTTCGCTGCCTGCCTGGCCGCACCAGGACCCGGATTCGCCGTGGTCTACGGCATCTCGGCGAATAGTCGCGCTTGGTGGGACCTGGAACCGGGCCGGGCACTGGGCTATCACCCAGTCGACAACAGTGAGGACTTCGCGGACGGGATCGCCGCCCGCGTCGAGGATGTACTCGAGGCCGCGTACGTGGGCGGACCGCTCGCCACTGAAACCTACCGCCGGTCAGCGTGGGAACAGCGGTAGACCACGAGCGTGCTCATCCCGCACTCGACGGCCCGCGTGCCGGCGGGCGGAAGAGCGGCACCACCACCTCGTCCACGATCGCCACGATGACGTCGTCGTCGATCGGGGTGCCGTTGAACAGGAAGTGCTGGCGCAGCATCGAATGGCCGGCCTCGAGCCGTATCGGCGTGACGTCGGCCGGGTCGATCTCGGCGCGGGCGACAGCTCGGCGGGCGATCTCGGTCATCGCCGTCACGCCCGAGCCGTGCGAGCGCCGGCGGAGCTCCCGCATGCGCTGCTGGTCGGCGAGCGCGTCGCCGAGCAGGCCGCGCAGCGCTTCGCCCGGCGGCCCGTCCATGAGCGCAGCGCTCTCACGTAGGAGGGCGAGCAGGTCTCCGCGCAGGCTCCCGGTGTCGGGGGGCGAGGTCGGGTCGGGCATGGCGTGGCGCACGGCGTCGAGCGTGAGCTCCATCCGGGTCGGCCAGCGCCGGTAGATCGAAGCCTTGCCTGTCCTTGCCCGCTCGGCCACGCGCTCCATGGTGAGGCCGGCGTACCCCACCTCGGCGAGCTCGTCGAGGGCGGCCTCGAGGATGGCCGTGTCGAGCGCCTCTCCGCGGCGGCGCGGGTGCGTGCGGTGGTCGACCGTCATGCGGCCTCGGTGTGCGTGCTCATCGCGGCATCCGCATCCGCGTTCATGCCCTCTCGTGTGACCCGGCCGGTGTCGCCGTCGACCGTGACGACTTGCCCGTCGTGGAGAACCGTGGTGCCCTCGGCGGTGCCCATGACGGCGGGGATGCCGTACTCGCGGGCCACGATCGCCGCATGCGAGGCGACGCCGCCCGAGTCGACGACCACGGCCGCGGCCCGCTGGAACAGCGGCGTCCACGACGGATTCGTGTAGGGGCAGACGAGCACGTCGCCGCGCACGAGCCGACCGAACTCCTCAGGTCCGTGGATGACCCGCACCGGCCCCGTGACCCTGCCGCCGCTGGCCGGCTCGCCCGAAGCCAGCGCGTCACCGGTGTCGTCGATGGGGAAGACCGCGCGCGGATCGATCATGCGCACGCCGGTGAGCTCCTCCCGCCGCGCGGCCCTGGCCAGTGCCGTCGAACGCAACCCCGCGGCATCCGGCCCCTCCTCCAGCTCTTCGAGCCGCAGGTGGAACACGTCCTCGGCACGATCGAGCACCCCCTCGGCGGCCAGCCGCCGGCCCATCTCGAGAAGCGCCCGGCGCAGGATCGGCAGCGGCCGCATGAACTCGTAGTGGCTGTCCTCGCGGAAGGCCATCCCCACCCTGGCCCGCTCGACCAGGCGGCGCATCCGCGCGCTCGATCCCGCAACGCCTCCCGCAACCGGCGGCCGCTCCCGAGGGGTCGGCGGCTCGGCGGCGAGCACCTTGATCAGGCCCGCCACGATCTCCGGCGCATCCCCCCATGTGGGCGACGTGACGAAGAGGGGCGAAGCCGACTCACGGTGGCCGTGGTCGGCGAGGAACGCCGTGAATCCCGGCATCCGCTGCATGACCGGCAGCAGCTCGGCCGTCTCCGCCGCGGCGACCCTCGCGGCGAGCTCGGGGTCGGCACGCACCTGATCGGCCAACGCCTCCAGCTCGCGGTTCGCGAGTTCGGTTCGGGATCTGCCGTCCATCAGCAGGTCGCCGAAGGCCGAGGAGTGCCCCGTCAGCTTGAGCGCGGCGAACAGTCGAGCGAAGGCGACTCCCGCGCCGGGGAGGTAGTCGATTCGGAGGTCGGCGACCGGCTCGACGAGAGCGAGCGCTTCGTGCGACACGTCGATCAACTCGGTCCAGCTCATGGCCGTCACATCGCGTCCCGCCAGCTCGCGCACGCGCTCCCGGTACTCGCGATACCGCCGGTCCTCCGTCCAGCGCGCGGGATCGTGCCGGCGCGCGCGAGAGAGCAGCAGGAACGGCGCGATCAGCACGCGGAGCGTGGGACGCGGCTCGGGCGGGACGAGCTGGTAGACGACGCCGTCCTGTTCGCGGAGGAAGCCCTCGAACGCGCTGTGGATCCCGACGCTCTCCACCACCCGGGCCATCAGCCCGGCCGGGCCGTGCGGCAGCCAGGTCGACATGTCCATCGGGTACGGCCGGGTTGGCACGTACTCCATCAGCACCGAGGCGAGACGGCGCCGAAGCGGGTTGAGCCTGCCGGGCAGCGGTGGCGGCGGCAGCGCCGTCATCGGCCTCGCCTGCACGAGGTGCACCCGGCCCGACGCGACGGCCCACTCGATGTCCTGCGGGCGGCCGAAGTGGGCTGCGACCTCGGTGCCCAGCCGAGCCAGCTCGGCGAGGACGGCGTCTGAGAGCCGATCAGCGGATGCCGCGGGGCCGGTGCTGTCCTCGAGGTCAGCGGATGCCGCGGCGCCGGTGTCGTGCATCACGCCGCCGCCCACCGCGCTCCGCACCACGACCTCGCGGCGACCGGCAGTGAATCCCAGCACCCGGCCGTCCCGGTCGAGGACGTAGTGGTCGGGCGTGACCAGCCCCGAGACCACGGCCTCGCCGAGGCCGGCGTTGGCGTCGACGACGAGGTGGTCGCGGTCGCCGGTGACGGGGTCGGCGGTGAACAGCACGCCCGCGGCATCCGCTTCGACCATCGTCTGCACGACCACCGCGATGCGCACCTCGGCGGGATCGATGCCGAGCCGATCGCGGTAGGCGACGGCCCGCTCGCTCCAGAGCGAGCCCCAGCATCGGCGCACGGCGTCGAGCAGATCGCGCTCGCCGACGATGTTGAGGTAGGTGTCCTGCTGGCCCGCGAAGGCGGCGCCGGGCAGGTCCTCGGCGGTGGCGCTCGAGCGCACCGCGACGGGCCCGCGGCCGAGTTCGGCGTAGGCGCCGACGATGGCCTCGGCGAGCGCGGCGGGGATGTCGGCTGCCTCGTAGCGCGCCCGATCGGTCGCCGGCACGTCGATCGATGCGTAGGCGTCGGTGGTGATGACGAATCCGTCGGGCACCGGCATTCCGATGCGCACGAGCTCGCCGAGGTTGGCGCCCTTGCCCCCGGCGCGGGCGACGTCGGTGCGACCGAAGGCGCTGATCGGGGCGACCGGGGTCATGTCGGCTCCTTCACGAAGGCGGTGGTGCGAAGCGGGCGCGCCGGAATGGCGAGCGCGAGCACGAAGGCGACGCCGAGCAGCGGCGCCATCAGCACGAAGGCGAACGCGGCCGCCTGCCCGGTGTCGTGCAGGTCGGCAACGCGTTGGTTGATCAGCGCCCCGACCGCGGCGACGCCGGCGGAGGCGCCGATCTGGCGAAGGAACGTCACGGTCGAGGTCGCCGTGCCGAGATCGCCGTACGACACCGAGTTCTGCGCGACCAGCACCATCACCTGCATCACGAGGCCGACGCCGAGCCCGATCAGCGCCATCACGCCCACCATGGCCGTGGTCTGCCCTTGCCCGGTCAGAACGCCGAGCAGGGCGAGGCCGGCGGCAGCCAGGGCAGTGCCGGCGATCGGGTATCCGCGATAGCGGCCGGTCCTGGTGATGAGGGCGCCCGACAGCACCGTGGTGATCAGCACCCCGGCCATCAGCACGGTCAGGAGGAGCCCGGCCTGCGTGGCGCTCGCACCCGTCGCCACGTGGAACACGGCGGGCAGGTAGGTCAGGGTGCCGAAGAGGGCGAAGCCGATGAGGAAGCTGATGGCCACCGGGATCGCGAAGGCCCGGTCGCGGAACAGGCGAAGCGGCAGGATCGGGTCGCTCGCGCGACGGGCGGTCACCAGCCACGCCGCGATCCCGGCGATGGCGATCGTCGCCCACAGCAGGCTGGGACTCAGGCAGAGCAGCACGAACCCGATGACCGCAACGGAGAGCGTGGCGGCGCCGGCGTAGTCGACCGGCGTCACGCCGTGCGGCCTCGGGAGGTGCAGCGTGCTGGTGAGCACCACGAACGCAATGAGGCCGAGCGGTGGGTAGATCGCGAAGATCCAGCGCCACCCGGGGCCGTCGGCGAAGAATCCGCCGATGAGCGGACCGCCGACGGCGGCGACCACATAGGCGGCACCGATGAACCCCAGGTAGCGCCCGCGCTCTCGAGGGCTGAAGACCTCGCCGACGATCGCCTGCGCACCGATCATCAGGCCGCCGCCGCCGACGCCCTGCAGCACACGCGAGGCCACGAGCACCGGCAACGAGGGGGCGAACGCGCACGAGACGGCACCCGCCACGAAGACCAGGATCGCGACCTGCATGACGGGCTTGCGGCCGAACCGGTCGCCGAGCTTGCCATACAACGGCATCACGACGGTGGCGGCGACCAGGTACGCGGTCATCACGGCCGGCATCCGGTCGAGGCCACCCATCTCCCGCGCCACGGAGGGCAACGCGGGCGCCATGATCGTCTGGTCGAGCGCACCGAGCAGCATGGTGAGGATCAATCCCGGGAGGACCTTCATGACGCTTCCTAGAGAACATTGCGTTCTCTAAATCAGAGTACGCCTCCACGTTGGAACCGCAACCTCCAGAAGCCGTGCGCGAGATGACACCACTGTGGAATCGCGGCCCCTGGTGCACTTCGACGTGAACCTCCTGATCGGGTGTAGATTTCACGCGAAGCCGGCGGGTTCCTCGAAGGCGCACCGGTACGGAGGTTCGTCAGATGTACGCAGTGGTGAGGCTCAACACCTGGGACGTTGCGAAGCGGGCGGCGGCGGCCGATGATGTCGCTGAGTTCGACCGGATCCACGCTGAGCAGCCGGGGTTCATCGGCAGCCTGGTGGTTGACGTGGGTACGGGACGCAACGCGATCGTCAACCTGTGGGTGTCCGAGGAGGATGCGACCGAGGCGCTTCCGGTCGTGGGTCCCGCCGTCGGGCGGCTGCTGCAGCCGTTGATGGCGGAGCCGTCGCAGCTGATCGGCACCGGCGAAGTCATCCAGGGCGCCGAGCTCGTGCACGATCCCGCTTGAGCCCGCTCCGCGACGCGCCGAAGAGCGACACGAGGCGCCGGCACCATCGTGCCGACGCCCCGCGGTCTCGATGCGGCATCCGCGACTACGGCGCCACCGCCTTCCAGGGGCTCTTCTTCGCGTTCGCGCCCGGCTGGCTCCTGGTTGCGCGTCTACCACTTGGCGACTGTTCGCCTTCGTGCGTGACCACGTCACCCTCCAAGGAGATTCGCGAGGGCGTCCAGAGGTCGACTCCGTCGCCGACCGCGGTGGCTGGAACTTGGTGCGGGTGGGCATGGATATCGCTTTCGTCATTGAAGGCAAAGTGAAGGCGCGCTTGTTCAGCCCGCGTCGAGGCTCTACCATAGGTGAGCGATAAAAGAATGTCTAGTTCGATTATCGAACACGCCGCTACTGCGTCGATGTGCCAACAGAGAGATGTGCCCACAGAGAAGTGAGGAGAAGCCGTGCAGTTCCACCACTACGGCTACGTGTCCAGTGACCCGCGGGTGCTGCCCGCGGCGGGTGTCGGTCTCGACCGGCCCGAGGAGCTGCCCGATGAGGTCGACGTGCTCATCGTCGGCTCCGGTCCTGCCGGCATGCTGTTGTCTGCACAGCTCTCGCAGTACCCCGACGTCGTCACCCGCGTCATCGAGCGCCGCGACGGCCGGCTCGTGCTCGGCCAGGCCGACGGCATCCAGCCGCGAAGCGTCGAGACCTTCCAGGCGTTCGGATTCGCCGAGCGCATCGTCGCCGAGGCCTACAACATCGGCTACATGAACTTCTGGGGCCCCGACCCGGCCGACCGGCAGAACATCATCCGCACCTCGCGCACCGAGGACTACGGCTTCAAGATCAGCGAGTTCCCGCACCTCATCGTGAACCAGGCGCGCGTGCTCGACTACTTCGCCGAGGCGGCTGCCCACGGGCCGGGCCGCATCGTGCCCGACTACGGCGTCGAGTTCACCGGCCTCACCGTGCACGAGACGGGCTCCGAGGCCGCGGGCGAGTACCCCGTCGAGGTGCAGGTGCGCTACACCGCGGGCGACCGCGCGGGCGAGGAGCGCACCGTGCGCGCCAAATACGTCGCGGGATGCGACGGCGCACGCAGCCGGGTGCGTGAGGCGATCGGCCGCAAGCACCTCGGCGGAATCTCGGCACACGCATGGGGCGTCATGGACGTGGTCGTGAACACCGACTTCCCCGACTGGCGCACGAAGTGCGCGATCAACTCCGAGGCGGGCAACATCCTGCACATCCCGCGCGAGGGCGGCTACCTCTGCCGCATGTACATCGACCTCGGCGAGGTCGCCGATGACAAGCACGAGGTGCGCAAGACGCCGATCGAAGCCATCATCGCCAAGGCCAACGACATCCTGCACCCCTACACCCTCGACGTGCGCGAGGTCGCCTGGTTCAGCGTCTACGAGGTCGGGCACCGGGTCACCGACCACTTCGACGACCGTGAAGAGGGCACGGATGCCGCGCCGCGCGTGTTCCTCACCGGTGACGCCTGCCACACGCACAGCGCGAAGGCGGGGCAGGGCATGAACGTCTCCATGCAGGACGGCTTCAACCTGGGCTGGAAGCTCGGTTCAGTGGTCACCGGCCGGTCGCCGGCCGAGCTGCTCGCCACGTACTCGGCCGAACGGCAGCCGGTCGCCCAGCAGCTCATCGACTTCGACCGCGAGTGGTCGTCGCTGATGGCGCGCAAGCCCGAGGAGATCTCCGACCCGCAGGAGCTGGCGAACTACTACCTCGGCACCGCCGAGTTCCCGTCGGGCTTCATGACGCGGTACGAACCCTCGATGACCACCGGCGAGGCGACGCACCAGGGGCTGGCATCGGGCTTCCCCATCGGCAAGCGGTTCAAGTCGTCGGAGGTGTCGTTCGTGTGCGACGGCAACGTCGTGCACCTCGGCCACCACGCCCGGGCCGACGGCCGCTGGCGCATCTACGCGTTCGCCGACGCGCCCGCAGCGGGTGAGGCATCGGCGCTGGCATCCTGGGCAGAGTGGATGTCGTCGTCCCCCGACTCCCCGTTGACGCGATTCACGCCCGAGGGTGCGGATGCCGATGCCGTGTTCGACGTGAAGGTGATCTACCAGCAGCCGCACGAAGACGTCGACATCATGGGGGCGCCCGAGGTGTTCCGCCCGAAGACCGGGCCGCTCGGCCTGATGGACTGGGAGAAGGTGTTCGCGGCCGGGCCGAGCGCCTGGTGCAGCACCGACATCTTCGAGGAGCGCGGCATCTCGCGCGACGGCGCAGTCGTGGTCGTGCGGCCCGACCAGTACGTCGCGCACGTGTTGCCGCTGGCGGCGACCGGGGAACTCGCGGCGTTCTTCCAGGGGACGATGCTCGCCCGCTGAATGGAGACTCGCCACGCAGTACGCGCGCATCGAGCGTGCAGTTCGCGCCCGGGAACGGGCGGAAGGTGCACACTCGGCGCTGTGGCGCGGTGGCGCGGTGCCGATCAGCCGTACGCTCGAGCCACGCTCTCGGCGGCGAGCTTGAGGCGCTGGGCGATCTCAGCCTCGGGTCGCGGGAACGAGACATGGATCACCGCGATCGCGGCCGGCGGCTGCCCCGGCAGCGTCAACGGAACCGCGACCGACCTCAGCGACGGCACGACCTCGTCGTGGCTCCGCGCATAGCCGCGAAGCCGGCTCTCGGCGATCTCGTCGCGGAGGCCGTCGGGCACGGTCGCCGGCCACGCACTGTCGGGGAGGCTGAGCAGGATCGCCTTGCCGGGGCCGCCGCGGGTGATCGGATGCCGGTGGCCCGGCCGATACGAGACGACGGCCACGGACTGGCGCGGTGACGCGCTCACCAGCGTGACCGCCTCCTCGCTGTCGACGAGCACGGCGAGCAGGCACGTCATTCCGAGCTCGTTCGCGACCTCGTTGAGCTCGGGCAGCGCCAGGTGCTGCAGGTCGCGGGCCACGCCCGAGGCCAGCGCCGCGAGACCCGCGCCGAGTGCGAGGCGACCTGCAGCGTCACGAGTGACGAGGCCGTGATCCTCCAGCGTGCGAAGCAGCCGATACGCGACCGAGCGGTGCACGCCCAGCGCGTTCGCGAGTTCGTCGATCGTCAGGTTGCGGTCGGCGGCGGCGAGGATCTCGAGCACACGGATGCCGCGGCTCAGCGTCTGCGACCCCGTTTGCGCCTCGGACTTGCCCGCCATGCTGCGCCGTGCCCTTCCTCCACCGGCGCGCCATGCCGACCCATGGAGCTCGCGCCGCTCGTTCGATACTAGGACGAATCGACCGGTAATCGAACGACCGCGCGCGGATCGGGATCAGGAGCAGCGGTGCCTGAGGTGCACCTGCACCGTCGTCCCGACCTCCTTGCCGTTGTCGGCCCGCCGCATCGGGAGGAGAATTGCCCGACCTGGGCCGGTTGACGCAACGGACTCACATCGGGATGGATGGGCTTGGCATGAAACGGGATGCTGCGGCCGCCGCCGCCATCGGCGGTCTCGCGGGCGCGACGTGGGCCGCCGGGTTCCGCGAGTACATGTCGGCGCTCTCCGGGCGGGACTCGGAGGTGACCTGGTATGGCACGTTCGCCGGCGTCCTGGCGCCCGCCGCCGCCGTCGGCGCGCTCTTCGGGTGGGCGGAGCACCGCCGCCGCACCGGGAGCAATCTCCCGTATCGCCGTGCCATCGCGGCCGCCCCGGTCGTCATCGGAGTGCTCCCGCTCACCAAACGAGGTGCGATCGAGACGCTGCGATCGAACGGACAGGGCAGCGCGGCGGGTGCCGTCGCGCTCGCCGCGATCGGAGGGGGATACGCGCTGGCGGGGCGCGGCCCGGGCTGGACACGCATCCTGACGGGCGTGCTGGCCGCAGCGGTCGCCGCCGGAACCGCGGCGAGCGTGCCGACCATCGGCGGACGGCGCCTGTCGCTCGCGACGCCGCGCGGCGCTCTGACCGCGGTCCTCGGGGCGGGGTCGGTGCTCACGTTCGCGCTCGCGGCATCCGTTCCGTTCCGAGGGTGGGAGGCTCGCGATGTGCGCGACGCTCGCGATGTGCGGGACGCCGGCGGTATGCATGACGACCGAGATGTGCGCGACGCGCACAATGAGCGCGACGATTCCGCCTCGTGAAAGAATCCACGATCTTCACGGCATGAATCGCCCGAATCATCGTGCGAGACACGTGCCGCACCGTACGCTGAACCTCACATGCAGCGCCGCCGCCGCCGGGTTCACTCCGCCGAGGCACCGCTGCATTCCTGTGTGAGAGGAGTGCCGTGAGAGTCGGTATCGCGAGAGAACGGCGAGAGGGTGAGCGGCGAGTGGCGGTCACGCCCGAGACCGCGCGCCAGTTGACCGGGCTGGGACTGGAGGTGCTCGTCGAGCACGGTGCGGGCGAGGCATCCGGCCACTCGGATGTCGCGTACGAGCAGGCCGGCGCCACCGTCGTCGACTCGCTCGCGCTCGGCGATCTCGACGTGTTCCTGCACGTGGGCCCACTCGACCCGGCGACGCCCGCGCGGCTGCGCCGGGGGGCCATCACGATCGGACTCGCGTCGCCGTCGAGCGAGCTGCCGACGGTACGGGCGCTCGCCGACGCCGGCATCACGGCGTTCGCGCTCGAGCTCGTGCCGCGCATCTCGCGAGCCCAGTCGATGGACGCCCTCACCAGCCAGGCCCTCGTCGCCGGCTACCGGTGCGTGCTCGAGGCGGCCATGCGGCTGCCGCGATTCCTCCCCCTCTACATGACGGCCGCGGGCACCATCCCGCCCGCCAGGGTGCTGGTGCTTGGCGCGGGCGTCGCGGGCCTGCAGGCGATCGGCACGGCGAAGCGGCTCGGCGCGCGCGTCTCGGCGAACGACGTGCGCGCGGCATCCGCCGACGAGGTGGCGTCGATGGGCGGCACGTTCATCCACCTCGACCTCGACGCCGCCGACGCGGGCGGCGGGTACGCCAGGGAACTCGGCGCCGATCGCGCGGCGCGACAGCGGCAGCTGCTCGCGCCGCACGTCGCCGACGCCGACGTGCTCATCACGACGGCGGCGATCCCGGGCCGTCCCGCCCCGCTGCTCGTGACGTCGGACATGGTGGCCGCGATGCGGCCGGGGTCGGTCGTGGTCGACCTCGCTGCAGAGTCCGGCGGCAACGTCGAGGGCTCGGTCGCGGGGTCGGATGTCGCGGTGCCGACCGCCGACGGCAGCGGCACGGTCACGATCGTCGGCATGAAGGATGCCGCGTCGACGATGCCGGCCGACGCATCCCGGCTCTACGCGAAGAACGTCGCCAATCTGCTGGAGCTCATGAGCCGCGACGGTTCGGTCGAACCCGACTTCGGCGACGTGGTCGTCATGGACTCGTGCCTCACCCACGGCGGCGAGGTGCGGCATCCGGCGACCGCGGAGGCGCTCGCCTTTTCGAGTGAGCTCGCTGAGCCTGTCGAAGCGGGAGACACCGAAACGTCTTCCCCTTCGACGAGCTCAGGGGACGAGAGTTCTTCCCCTTCGACGAGCTCAGGGGACGAGAGTTCTTCCCCTTCGACGAGCTCAGGGGACGACAGCAAGGAAGGAGACGCCTGATGGATCCCATCGCCCTCGCCACGATCACCGTTCTCGCGGTATTCGTCGGCTTCGAGGTGGTCTCGAAGGTGTCGAGCACCCTGCACACGCCGTTGATGAGCGGCACGAACGCGATCCACGGCATCATCCTCATCGGCGCGGTCATCGTCGCCGGGCAGGCGGCCGACCCGTGGGTGCTGGGGGTCGCGCTGCTCGCGGTGCTGCTCGCCACCGCCAACCTGGTCGGCGGCTTCGTCGTCACCGACCGCATGCTCGAGATGTTCCGCGGGCGCCCTTCGACAAGCTCAGGGACCGATCGCTCGCTGAGCTCGTCGAAGCGGGCCCTTCGACAGGCTCAGGGACCTGAGGGGGCTGACAAGTGAGCCTCCTCGACCCGACCTGGAGCGCGCTGCTCTACCTCGTCGCCGCGATCTGCTTCATCCTCGCCCTGAAGGGCCTCGGCTCGCCGAAGACAGCCCGCCGCGGCAACCTCATCGGCGCGTTCGGCGCGCTCATCGCCGTCGTCACCGTGTTCCTCTCGTCGAGGCTCGAGAACATCCCGTGGATCCTCGCGGCCATCGCCGTCGGATCCGCGATCGCGTGGCCGATCGCGCGCCGGGTGCAGATGACGCAGATGCCGCAGCTCGTCGCGATGCTGAACGGCGTCGGCGGCGGCGCGGCGGCGCTCGTCGCGCTGCTCGAGCTCGACCACGCCGCCGACTGGTGGACCCGGCTCGCGATCGTGCTGACCCTGCTCATCGGCGCGGTGAGCTTCGCCGGGTCGATCATCACGTTCTCGAAGCTGCAGGGAATCATGTCGGCGAAGGCGATCGTCTTCGCCGGCCTGCCGGTGCTCATGGGGCTCGTGATCCTCGCGGGCATCGCCGCGGGCGCGTGGGTCGTCGTCGACGGCCCGTTCTGGGCGGCGATCGCGGTGCTCGTGCTCGGACTCGTCGCGGGCGTGCTGCTCGTGCTGCCGGTCGGCGGCGCCGACGTGCCGATCGTCATCTCGCTGCTCAACGCGTTCACCGGCCTCGCGGTCGCGGCGTCGGGCTTCGTGCTGGGCAACGTGCTGCTCATCATCGCGGGAACGCTGGTCGGGGCATCCGGAACCATCCTGACCCGGGCGATGGCCTCCGCGATGGGCCGCAGCGTCTCGGGCATCCTGTTCGGCGCATTCAAGGGCGGGTCGACCGCGGGTTCGACCGAGGCATCCGACCGCCCGGTGCGCTCGTCGAGCGCAGAGGATGTCGCGGTGCTGCTCGGGTACGCGCAGAAGGTGCTGATCGTGCCCGGCTACGGACTCGCGGTGGCGCAGGGCCAGCACACCGTCGCCGAGCTGCAGCAGGCGCTCGAGGCCCGCGGCACCGAGGTGGTCTTCGCGATCCACCCGGTGGCGGGCCGCATGCCCGGGCACATGAACGTGCTGCTCGCCGAGGCGAACGTGCCGTACGAGTCGCTGAGCGAGATGAGCGAGGTGAACCCCGAGTTCAAGACGGCGGATGTCGCGCTCGTCGTCGGCGCGAACGACGTCGTGAACCCCGCCGCGAAGACGACGCCGGGGTCGCCGATCTACGGCATGCCGATCCTCGAGGTGGGCGACGCGAAGCAGGTCGTGTTCCTCAAGCGCTCGATGCGGCCCGGGTTCGCGGGCATCGAGAACGACCTGCTGCACGAGCCGCAGACGACGCTGCTGTTCGGCGACGCGAAGGACTCGCTGACGAAGGTGCTGTCGGCCGTGAAGGGGCTGTGACCGCTCCGCCGCTACTCGACCACGGGAATGAGCGGAGAATGGTGGTGATGTCCGAGACCGGCGGGAGCCGGGTGATCGGCTCCCGCACCGCCGAGGCGGCCCGCGCGACGCGACGGGGCGCGGGATGGAGTGATGCCCGCGTCGCGCTCGTCGTCGGGTGCGCGGCGGCGATCGTGGGGGTCGCGGGGTCGTGGATCCCATCGCTGTGGGGCGACGAGGCGGCGAGCATCATGTCGGCGCGTCGCGACTGGGCGTCGCTCGCCGCGCTCCTCGGCACGGTCGACGCCGTGCACGGGCTCTACTACGGCCTGCTGCATCTCTGGACGGATGTCGCCGGCACCTCGCCGTTCGCGGTGCGCCTGCCGTCGGGCTTGGCGTTCGGGGCGGCCGCCGCCGGCCTCTACCTGCTCGTTCGCACACGAGCCGACCGCGCGACCGCCCTCATCGCGGCGATCATCCTCTCGGTGCTGCCGCGCGTGACCCAGGCGGCGACGGAGGCGCGCCCGCTCGCCTTCGCCACCGCGCTCGCGGTGTGGCTCACGCTGCTGCTCACCACCCTGCTCGACGGTCGTCGTTCGCGCCGCTGGTGGTGGGTCTACTCCGCCGGTCTCGCCGTGAGCGCCTACCTGAACCTCTACCTCCTCCTGCTGCTTCCCGTGCACGTCGTTGCAGCAGCCCTCCACCCGGACCGCCGCGGGCGCCTCGCCGAGCTCGGGGGCGCTGCGGCAGGCACGGTCCTCCTCGCCTCGCCCATCGTCGTCATCGCCGCGATGCAACGAGGCCAGGTCGCGTTCCGCGCCGACCAGGAGGTCGTGACCCTCGAGGGGGTGCTCGTCGACCAGTGGTTCATGCTCCCGCCGCTCGCGGTCGTCGGGTGGACGCTCGTCGCGGCATCCGTCGCCCTCGTCGTCGTGCACCGAAGCGATCCATCGTGGGCGGGGGTGCGGTGGCTGCTCGCACTGAGCGTCGCGTGGATGATGCTCCCGACGGTCGCGCTGGTGACGGGCACCGTCGTCGTCACGCCGATGTACACGCCTCGCTACCTGGTGTTCTGCGCGCCGGGAGTGGCGATCGCGATCGCCGTCGCAGTGGCGGCGCTGCGGGCGGGGTGGGTGCGGGCCTGCGTCGTCGCCGCGGTGGTCGCACTCGCCGCGCCGGGCTACGGCGACCAGCGCACACCGTATGCGAAGAATCTGGGCACCGATTGGCACGACGTGTCGGCCACTGTTGCTCGGCTGACGGAACCCGGCGATGGCATCGTCTTCGACGAGTCGGTGCGTGCGTCACGTCGGCCACGGCTGGCGATGTACACCTACCCCGACGGGTTCGCCGGCCTCGTGGATCTCACGCTCGTGCGCCCGCATCACCGCACGGATCGATTGTGGGATGTCACGGCGCCGCTCGCCGAGGTCGATCGGCGTCTCGAGGGTGTCGATCGGGTGATCGTCGTCTCGCGCAGCCGCGACGGTGTGGAGCAGGACGTCGACGTGCTGCGCTCCGCTGGCTTCGTCGAACGCGAGCGCATCACGCTCGAGTCCGACGTGGTCCGTCGCTTCGATCGCCCGTGACCGGGCGCTCGGCTCACGGGCGCGAGCTCCGAGAACTCCCACGTAGGATGGATCGGTATCCCTCCGATGTGAAAGAGGTCGCCGTGGCCACCGCCCGCGATGCCGCTCCGGAGCGCGCCCAGTACTGGGTCGTCCCGGTCGTGCGGGGACTCCTCGCTCTGGTGCCGGCCGCGGTCATCACGTTCTCGCAGAATCACTCGCCCGCGTTCGGGCTGCTCGTCTTCGGGGCGTGGGCGATCGTGTCGGGGCTCGTCGTCGGCGCGCTCGCGATGCGCCTCATCGGCGACCGCGGCATCCGCTCGCTGTTCCTCGTGAACGCGGTGGTGACGGTCGCGGCGGGCCTGCTCGCCGTCACCGTGCCCGGCGGACTGCCGTTCCTGCTCTACCTCGTGAGCGTCTGGGCGGCGGTGACCGGCTTCGTCGAGCTCTACGCGGGGTTGCGCGCCCGCGGCCGCACCCAGGCGGCACGCGACTGGATCGCCGCCGGCGGGTTCACTGCGCTGCTCGCGATCGTGTTCCTGCTCCTGCCGCCCGATGCGGTGACGGCCGTCGGCCTGCTCGGCGGCTACCTCGTGATCCTCGGTGTCTACCTCGTCATCGGCGGATTCTCGTTGAAGTGGGCCACGGCGCCTGGCGCCGCGGCATCCGGAACGGAGCAGCACTCGTGAGCCAGCCCCCCGGCGAGTTCAAGCCGAGCCGACGCGACCTCCTGCGCCCCGTCGAGTACGTCGGCGGCGCCGCGATCGCCGCGATCTTCACGGCGCTCATCGTGCTCATGGTGACACGCGACTGGACGCTGACGCTCATCACCGCCGGCGGCGTGTTCATCGTCGTGCTCGTTGTGCTGGCGTTGCTGGCGATGGCGGTGAAGCCGGATGCCTCGGAGAAAGCCGAGGTCGACGAGGGCGGGGCACCGCCCCGCGACGGCGACGGCGGCGGCGAGCCCGGGGCGCCGCCCGCGCACTGACGCCGGTCGCTGCGACTCCCTGCCGGCAGGTGCAACCAGGTGGGGTACGGTCGGCGCTGCAATCGGTCGGCGCTGGAATCGGGCGGCGCTGGAATGGGGCGGCGCTGGAATCGGGCGGCGCCAGGACGGGTACTCGGCATCCGCCGCCATCCACCGGGCATCCGCCGCCATCCAGCGGGCATCCGCCCGGGACGGACCCGTGCGCACGCTCGGCCCTTGCTTTCTCGAGTCCCGGATTTGTGCGGGTGTGGCCGCAGAAACCCGGGACTCGCGTGGATGGTGGATGGTGGATGGTGGGTGGTCGGTGCGGGGACACCGGCACCTCCAATGGGACGGCAGGCCAGGACAACGACGAGGACGTTCAGCCCTCGTCGGACTGTCAACGGCCAGTAGGAAGTGCCCATCGGCGGCCAGCAGAAGTGCCCGCTGGTGGCCAATAGAACTGCCCATCTGCGGCCAGGAGTTCTGCCCA
>NZ_JBHXMP010000012.1:0-116711 GCF_042720415.1 Agromyces sp. NPDC058484
GCGCGCGGCGCGGCGCCCGACACGGCCGCGCCGCGAGACCGGCTCACCCGTACTGCGGGAGCTGCTGCAGGGTCCAGCGATTGCCGTCGGGATCCTCGAGCGTGATGAAGCGGCCCCACGCCTGCTCGTCGACGCCCTGGGCGTCGACGCCCTTCGCGCGAAGGTCGGCGAGCACGGCGTCGGCGTCGTCGATCACGACCTGGATCACGTCGAGCGTGCCGGGTTCGATGGTGCTGCCGAGCCCCTCGCCGATCGCGATGGAGCACGCCGATCCAGGAGGGGTCAGCTGCACGAAGCGCAGGCCCTCGCCGACCCGCTGGTCGTGGTCGGCGTTGAAGCCGAGCTTCTCGACGTAGAACTCCTTCGCGCGGTCGACGTCGGTGACGGGCACGAAGATGAGTTCGATCTTCCAGTCCATGGGTTCGCTCCTCGATTGGCATTCGGAGATGGGTTTCTGACGATCCGGTTCATCGAATCGCCATACCATCAGTCTCGCCAACGAAGCGGTCGGTTTCCGTCCGCATTCCAGAACGGATGTCGCGGTGCGGTGCCGGTGCGAAGATGAATGCATGGCAGTGCACATCACCGGGGAGTCCGCCGCCGACCAGCTCCTGAGCGACGACGCATTCGCGCTGCTCACGGGCATGCTGCTCGACCAGCAGGTGACGATGGAGACCGCGTTCGCCGGTCCCGAGAAGATCCGCGCTCGGGTCGGGTCGATCGCCCCCGCGGCGATCGCCGACTACGACCCCGAGGCGTTCGTGGAGGTGTTCAAGGAGCGCCCGTCCGTGCACCGATTCCCGGGATCGATGGCCGGGCGCGTGCAGGCGCTCGCGGCGGCGGTGCGCGACGACTGGGGCGGCGAGGCATCCGCCATCTGGACGCAGGGCAACCCCTCGGGCGCCGAGGTGCTCGCGCGGCTGAGGGCGCTGCCGGGTTTCGGCGAACAGAAGGCGAAGATCTTCCTCGCTCTGCTCGGCAAGCAGTGCGGACTCGAGGCGCCGGGGTGGCGTGAGGCCGCCGGCCACTACGGCGACGAGGGCTCGTTCGTGTCGGTCGCCGACATCGTCGATCCTGGGTCGCTCGCCAAGGTGCGGGCGTCGAAGCAGGCGGCGAAGGCGGCGGCCAGGGCCGCGAAGGGGTAGTCGTCGTCACAAGCTGCTCATGTGCGCTTCGCGGCTTCGAAAGCGTGTTCGCAGATTGCTCATGTGCATTCCGCCGCACATGCGGCAAGGCTCACATGACCAAACGCGACACGCTCACAGGGCGCGACGAACCGAGACGGTCATCCGACGAGGAACTCGGCGATCGCGAGTGCCATCGACCGCGGCTCCCACCGGTGGTCGGCTGCGGGGAGCGTGCCCTTCCGCGCGTTCGGCAGCGACGCCACGATCGAGTCTGCGGCCGGGCCCATGATGTCGAGCGTCTCCTCGCCGACGAGCACGAGGGTGGGCTGCGTGATGCCGGCCCAGAGTTCGGCCCGCGGCGCGGACTGGGTCCAGGCGAGCGACTCCGAGTCGGGCTCGAGGCTCGGCCCCATCGCCGTCATGATCGGCCAGCCGGGGCTCGCCTTCGAGCCCGCGAGCCACTCGGGCGGCATGTCCTTCATGAAGTACTCGATGGTCGCGTCGCCGTCTCCGGCGGCGACGCGACTGCGCAGGCCGGCGAGGAACTCGGAACCCTCGGTGCCGCCCTCGTCGTCGAGCGGCACCTCCCACAGCACCAGCCTCGAGATCGGCAGTCCGGATGCCGCGGCAGCGAGTGCGATCGAACCGCCCGAGGAGTTGCCGAAGAGTGCGACCGCGTCATCCGCCCCCTCGGTGAGCTCGTCGATGAGCGCCCGAAGGTCGTCGATCGTCTGGGCGAGGGTGATGGGGGCATCCGCTGGGCTCTCGCCTCGTCCGCGACGGTCGTGGTGGACGACCGTGAAGCCGTGCCCCGCGAGCAGGCGGCCCATCTCGACCGTCGCCGGATCGAAACCGCGGAACTGCATCGCGCCGTCGACGAGGATGACGGGCGGCCCGGAACCCTCGCGGTCGAAGGCGATGCGCGTGCCGTCGGCAGCTGTCACGTACTCGGTCATGAGACCCTCTCTTGCGTCGGGCGACAGGCTACGCCGACCCGCCGACGTCCTCCACCGAGCGGATGCCGCGGACGCACGCAGCGGCGCACGTTCGAATGTCGGTAGGTGGTGGCAGGGTTGGAGGCACAACAGGCGACACGCCCGGCATCCGTCCACAGGCGAAGAGATCTCGATCGCACAGGCTGTGGATAACAACGGTGTGATTCGCGAGAATCCGCCGGTCATCGCGGCATACATTCTTCACAGTCGGTGGAAAGAATGGTGGATAACTACACGAATGTAACTACATCATGTTGTGTCGGTTCCGTTCAGCAGCCACTAGATGTAGTATTGAAGGACCGAAGAATGTACGGGGGCGGGCTCCTCCGGAGCTCGAAGAGAACGAGGGGAAACCATGACGGTCACGGTCTACACGAAGCCTTCCTGCGTGCAGTGCAATGCGACGTATCGCGCCCTCGACAGCAAGGGAATCGAGTACGAGGTGCTCGACCTCTCAGTCGACGAGAGTGCCCTCGCGCAGGTCAAAGAGCTCGGCTACCTGCAGGCCCCGGTCGTCATCACCGACGAAGACCACTGGTCGGGCTTCCGTCCCGACAAGATCGACGAACTCGCATCTCGACTCGCTTGATCAGCTGAGGTTCCCTGAGCTTGTCGAAGGGATCCGGCCGCTTCGACTGGCTCAGCGACCGACAGGCTCAGCGAGCGAACGTGAGGGGATGCACCATGACGAATCTCGTCTACTTCTCGAGCGTCTCGGGCAACACCGAGCGCTTCATCGAGAAGCTCTGCCGGCCGGCCACCCGCATCCCCCTGCACGCCCGTGAAGATCCGCTCCGGGTCGACGAGCCCTACGTGCTCGTCGTGCCCACCTACGGTGGCGGCGACGGCAAGGGCGCGGTGCCCAAGCAGGTGATCAGGTTCCTGAACGACCCGCACAACCGTGAGCTCATCCGCGGCGTGATCAGCGCGGGCAACACCAACTTCGGTACGGGCTTCGGCATCGCCGGCGACATCATCGCCGCGAAGACGGGAGTGCCGCACCTCTACCGCTTCGAAGTATTCGGAACCCCCGACGACGTTCGCGCCGTCAACGACGGATTGGATGCATTTTGGTCACAACAGGCACAGCGGTCTCGACCGGCACCGCGGCGAACACAGCAGCACCTGACGGCGTAGCGATCATGGACGCACCGCGCACCAGCGTCGCGATGGACTACCACTCGCTGAACGCGATGCTGAACCTCTACGGCCCGAACGGCGAGATCCAGTTCGACAAAGACCGCGAGGCCGCGCGTGAGTACTTCCTGCAGCACGTCAACCAGAACACCGTCTTCTTCCACTCGCTGAAAGAGCGGCTCGACTACCTCGTCGAGAAGGAGTACTACGAGCCCGCGGTGCTGGCGCAGTACGACTTCGCGTTCATCCAGAAGCTCAACGACCTCGCGTACTCGAAGAAGTTCCGCTTCGAGACCTTCCTCGGCGCGTTCAAGTACTACACGAGCTACACGCTGAAGACCTTCGACGGCAAGCGCTACCTCGAGCGCTTCGAAGACCGCGTCGTGATGACCGCCCTCGGCCTCGCCCAGGGCGACGAGCGGCTCGCCACCGACCTGGTCGAGGAGATCATCGGCGGCCGCTTCCAGCCGGCCACGCCCACGTTCCTCAACACGGGCAAGGCCCAGCGCGGCGAGCTCGTCTCCTGCTTCCTGCTGCGCATCGAAGACAACATGGAGTCGATCTCGCGCGGCATCAACTCTTCGCTGCAGCTGTCGAAGCGTGGCGGCGGCGTGGCACTGCTGCTCAGCAACATCCGTGAGTCCGGCGCGCCGATCAAGCAGATCGAGAACCAGTCCAGCGGCATCATCCCGGTGATGAAGCTCCTCGAAGACAGCTTCAGTTACGCCAACCAGCTCGGCGCGCGCCAGGGCGCCGGCGCGGTGTACCTCAGCGCGCACCACCCCGACATCATGCGGTTCCTCGACACGAAGCGCGAGAACGCCGACGAGAAGATCCGCATCAAGACGCTGTCGCTCGGCGTGGTCGTGCCCGACATCACGTTCGAGCTCGCGAAGAACAACGAGGACATGTACCTCTTCTCGCCGTACGACGTCGAGCGCGTCTACGGCAAGCCGTTCGGCGACGTGCCGATCACCGAGAACTATCGCGCCATGGTCGACGACGCGCGCATCACGAAGACGAAGATCAACGCGCGCGAGTTCTTCCAGACCCTCGCCGAGATCCAGTTCGAGAGCGGATACCCCTACATCGTGTTCGAGGACACGGTGAACAAGGCGAACCCCATCAAGGGGCGCATCAACATGTCGAACCTGTGCAGCGAGATCCTGCAGGTCAACACCCCGACAACCTACAACGAAGACCTCAGCTACGCCGGCATCGGCAAGGACATCAGCTGCAACCTCGGCTCGCTGAACATCGCCCTCACGATGGACGGGCCCGATTTCGGCAAGACCGTCGAGACCGCCATCCGCGGCCTCACCGCGGTGTCGAACATGTCGCACATCTCGTCGGTGCGCTCGATCGAAGACGGCAACGACAAGTCGCACGCGATCGGCCTCGGGCAGATGAACCTGCACGGCTACCTCGCCCGTGAGCGCATCTTCTACGGTTCGGAGGAGGGCATCGACTTCACGAACATCTACTTCTACACGGTGCTGTTCCACGCGCTGCGCGCCTCGAACCGCATCGCGATCGAGCGCGGCGAGGTCTTTGACGGGTTCGCGGACTCCAAGTACGCGTCGGGCGAGTTCTTCGAGAAGTACACGGATGCCGCGTGGGTGCCCGAGACCGCGAAGGTCACGCAGCTCTTCGCCGACGCCGGGGTGCACATCCCGACGCAGGAGGACTGGCGCGAGCTCGCGGCATCCGTCAAGGAGCACGGCATCTACAACCAGAACCTGCAGGCCGTGCCGCCCACCGGGTCGATCTCGTACATCAACAACTCGACGGCGTCGATCCACCCGATCGCGTCGAAAATCGAGATCCGCAAGGAGGGCAAGCTCGGGCGCGTGTACTACCCGGCGGCGTTCATGACGAACGACAACCTCGAGTACTACCAGGACGCCTACGAGATCGGCTACGAGAAGGTCATCGACACCTACGCGGCGGCGACGCAGCACGTCGACCAGGGCCTCTCGCTCACGCTCTTCTTCAAGGACACGGCGACGACCCGCGACATCAACCGCGCGCAGATCTACGCGTGGAAGAAGGGGATCAAGACGATCTACTACATCCGCCTGCGCCAGCTCGCCCTCGAGGGCACAGAGCTGGACATGTGCGTCAGCTGCACACTGTAGTGAATAATTCTCACTTTCGGATGTCTCGAACGAAGGACTAGACGGATGACCCTCACAGACCCCGTGAACTCGGCAAGCAACGACCCGGCACACACTGGCGGAAAGCTCAAGCTCGTGGACCACGTCAACGCGATCAACTGGAACCGCATCCAGGACGACAAGGACCTCGAGGTCTGGAACCGGCTGGTGAACAACTTCTGGCTGCCCGAGAAGGTGCCGCTGTCGAACGACGTGCAGTCGTGGAACACGTTGACGCCCGACGAGCAGACGCTCACGATGCGCGTGTTCACCGGGCTGACGCTGCTCGACACGATCCAGGGCACCGTCGGTGCGGTGTCGCTCATTCCCGACTCGCTCACCCCGCACGAGGAGGCGGTGTACACGAACATCGCGTTCATGGAGTCGGTGCACGCGAAGAGCTACTCGTCGATCTTCTCGACCCTGTGCTCGACGAAGGAGATCGACGACGCGTTCCGTTGGTCGGTCGAGAACGAGAACCTGCAGCGCAAGGCCGCGATCATCATGGAGTACTACCGCGGTGACGAGCCCCTGAAGCGCAAGGTCGCGTCGACCCTGCTCGAGAGCTTCCTGTTCTACTCGGGCTTCTACCTGCCCATGTACTGGTCTTCGCGGGCCAAGCTGACCAACACCGCGGACCTGATCCGGCTCATCATCCGCGACGAGGCCGTGCACGGGTACTACATCGGCTACAAATTCCAGAAGGGGCTCGAACTGGTCGACCAGGCCAAGCGCGACGACCTGAAGGACTACACGTTCTCGCTGCTGTACGAGCTCTACGACAACGAGGTGCAGTACACGCAAGACCTCTACGACGGCGTCGGCCTCACCGAGGACGTCAAGAAGTTCCTGCACTACAACGCGAACAAGGCCCTCATGAACCTCGGCTACGAGCCGATGTTCCCGAAGACCGTCACCGACGTGAACCCGGCGATCCTCTCGGCTCTCTCGCCCAACGCGGATGAGAACCACGACTTCTTCTCGGGGTCTGGGTCGTCGTATGTCATCGGCAAGGCGGTCGTCACTGAGGATGAGGACTGGGACTTCTAGCGTGTCAGCGATCGATGGATTCTGGTCTTATGTCCATGCCGACGACGACGCCGAGTCCGGTCGAATCTCCCAGCTAGCCAGGGATGTGGCGGCCCAATTCGAAATGCTAACCGGTGAGTCGATCAATCTCTTCCTTGACCGGGACCAGCTCGTTTGGGGTGATGACTGGCGACCCAAGATCGATGCGAGTTTGTCATCGATCGCATTCTTCGTGCCGATCATCTCGCCGCGATATTTCAAGAGCAAGGAGTGCAGACGTGAGCTCAACTTCTTCGCTAGGCAAGCTGAGAGGCTCGGGTTCAAGGAACTTGTGCTACCCGTTTTGTGGGTCGATTTTGCGGGTCTGCACGAAGAATCACCGGCCGACGAATTGCTTACCCTCGTTGGTCGATTCCAGTGGTCGGACTGGACAGCGCTGAAGTTCGCTGAGCTTGGCACGGGGGAGTACCGGAGGGCAGTGGCACAGTTGGCGGAACGTCTGGTTCATGCCAACTCTGCCGCTGAAGCATCCACGGCGAAGCTCGATATCGATGCCGTGGAAACGGAGTCCGAAGATGAGCCGGGCACTCTTGACAAGCTCGGCGTCATGGAGGAGTCCCTTCCGCAGATGACAGGCATCCTTACGCAGGTCGGTGCCGCCATCGAGGATATTGGACGCGCCATGCAGAGCGCGACGAGTGAAATCCACGCCAACCAGAATCCGAGTTCCGCACTCGCGAATCGATTGCGCGTGGCTCGAAATCTCGCGGGAGAACTGTCCACTCGTGTGGATTCCGTGCGGGCGCTCGGAAGCGAGTTTGCGACCTCGCTGAATGATGTTGACGAGGGTGTTCGAATCATCATTGCGCGCGCGCCGGAAGAATCCGTGCGCGACCCTGAAGCACGTGCGAACTTCGAGGGCTTCTTTGCGGCAATCCGGGCCATGGTCGTACAGGCGGAATTAGGCCTCGGCGCAGTGGCACAAATGATCGCCCAGATCGAACCGATTGAGAAGATGTCCCGCGACCTTCGGAAGCCGCTTCGGATTCTGCGAGAAGGCCTGACATTGTTCGTCGACGGGCTGACGGTGATGCGAGGCTGGCTGACACTGATTGACGAGGTCGAACCGAAACTTGACCGCCTCGAAGTTGCACGGCCTTAGCGGTTTGGCTCCGGGTCGCCAGTCATCCCTCTTAGTGACGGCGAGGCCGGTGAGCAGGCGGGCTTCGTCGAGTACGACGCGTACTCGGTTGTTGCGGAGGGACGATGCGGGGCGCACTCGTTCTCTGTGCCATCCGATGCGAGCAGAGCAGCGAGCCGATATCGGAGCGCCGCCTGAACGGTCCTAGCCGGCCGGTTCTGGGTCTATAGCGAAGCCGAGTAGGCAGCAGCCGCCTCCCCGACGATCCGTCCGAAGGCGAGCATCTCGATGGGCGAATTGCCGCCAGAAGTTGACATATAAGTTTCCATGAAAGATGCTGCCATAAGTTATTCTAAGAAATGCAGGAGAACTTATGAGGGGGCCGCGGATGGATCGGGTGACCGCCGATCGGGCGATCGACCTGCTCGTGGCATCGGGTGTCGACACCGACGTGCAAGGCGCCTCCAGGGTCGACCTACTCCTGCACGAACGACGTCCGGTCGAGATGAAGGTTCGTCAAACAGCGGTGACACCGTCGCAGATCACTCGCGACATCGATCACGCGGGTGGCGGCCAACTGCTCTATGTGGTGGCACGCCTGACTTCCACGATGAGAAGCGCTGCTGCCGAGCGGGGTCTCACCGTTGTCGCAGTCGATGATCGAGTCGTCCTTATCGACGGTCAGGAATTTCGGCCGCTGGCGGCGGCAGCGACCGTGCCGGCGCTTCCGAAGTCTTCTCGCCGCGCGCCGTGGGGTAGGTTCGCACTCCTACGAGTGCTGTGCCGCATCCGTGAACCGCGGACGCAAGCGCAGCTGGCTGACGAAGTCGGGATCACTCAGGCGGCCGTGTCGCAGACTCTGTCGAAGCTGAACGACCTCGTGACGAGAGAATCTTCCGGATGGGCGGCCGTGAAAGCACGGCCGGTAGCCGAGAGGTTCCTGGCTGAGTACCCCGGCGCAGGCGGGATCGGGATCAACTGGTTCGCTCTGGACTCGGTCAACGCCCAAGCGGAGAAGGCACTGAGCTCGGGCCTCGAGAAGGACGCGCTGCTGTCGGGTGATGTCGGCGCCGACTGGATCGCACCGTGGCGCGTTCCCCACAAGGCGATCGTCTACGCCGCTGCAGGGATCGACCTGGCCGAGGCGGGCTTCGCGCAGACGACGGTTGAACGGGGGACCCTCGAGCTGCGGGTACCGGCGGACCCGACCCTGTGGTCGACGGCCGCCGCATATGCCGGCAGCGAACGCCCGTCAACGGCCGACCCGTTGATCGTGGCGCACGACATTCTGCGCACCGGTGGTGCCGACGCCGACGAAGCCGTCGAGAAGGTCGTGGAACAACTGACACGCGAGTGGGCTGCCCGGTGATCCGCCGTCGCGCGGTCACGGTGTCGACGTCGAACGCCGACGACGCCGCATACCGTGCACTCCGCGATGTCGCAATTGCGACCGAGGACATCCCTGACGCCCGTGTGGTCGGGGGCCAGATGGTCGGTCTCCTGGTCACTGCCTTTCCGACCGGACCCGCGATCATCCGCAGGACCGCGGACGCTGATGCGGCCGTCTCCACTCAAGTGGCCGCGTCCGGGGCGCTGCATACCGCATTCATCGCCGCCGGATACCAACCGAAACGCGGGAGCCGTTACGAGTCTGAAGACGGCCGCGCGATTGACGTGCTCGTACCGAGCGACAACCGGTTCCGCCAGGTCGAGCTCGGAGGGCGCGGATTCGACGCGGTGCCCGGTCTGCGACTGATTTTTGCCGCAGATCCGATCCTCATCGATCTCGATGTGACACTCAGGATGACACGCGGTTGCACTTGACCGTCAAGCTGCCGGCTGTCGAGCACGCCCTCATCCTGAAAGCGCTGAGCTACGGCTCGCGCCACTCGTCCAAGGACCTCGTCGACATTCACAACCTTCTGCAGGTTGCTTACGGGCATGGGGTCGATGAGATCGGAGGGTGGGGCATCGGTGAGCCTCAACGGTCGGGATTGAGAGGCGACGCCCAGTGCGAGTTGCATCGACTCGCAGCAACCGCAGTTCGAAATCCGACGCTGAACACGGCCGGCGTCCGACCGGAGGTACTGGCGGCGTTGATCCGTGCGAAGGTCGGGGAACCGCGCAACTGACGTCCGCCACGCCCCGTCCCGGCAGACACCACGTGGCATCCGCCCGTCAGAATTCGCTGGGAAACTGATTCCTGATGGAATCACGTGTATCCCAACGGTGTCGATTTCACAGCAATCGTGGAGGTTTGCGATGGAACTCAACATGCCGCTGGCGAGCATGTTCGGCCGAGTGGACGGGGCCGTCCTCACGGTACTCTCGCGAGGGTCCGCCTCACTCAACGGTCGGCAGATCGAACGGGTTCTCGGGGGCTCGGTCAGCATCAAAGGCGTGCAGGGTGGGCTCGCGCGGTTGGTGAGAACGGGGCTGGTGCTCGCCGTCCATCGTCAAGCGGAGACCCTGTACCGGGTGAACCGAGACCATCTCCTCTGGCCGGCGGTCGTGGCTGCTGCCGACTCCCTGCCCGAACTCCGTCGCCGCATCCGCGACCTCGCACATCGTTCGGCACCAGCCGGAGCATCCGTCGTGCTCTATGGCTCCGTCGAACGCGGCGAGTCTACGCTCGAGTCCGACGTCGATCTCCTGGTGGTCCTTCCCGATGGCGCGTCGGGGGATGCCGGCGATGACTTCGTCGATGAGTTGGCGCGGAATGTCGAGCTCTGGAGTGGCAACTCGGCGCAGGTCATCCAGATCAGGGAGGGCGCGCTTCGAGAATCGGCTCGCCGCGACGATCCGCTGGTGGATCTTTGGATGCACGCGAGCGAGGTCCTCGTTGGACAACTGCCGGAGGTGGTGTAACCATGCCGAGACGGATCGGGAAGCGGCATCCGATGGGTGCCGCAGCAATCGCGGCCCGCCTCGCAGATGCTCGGAAGTTCCTCGACGCCGCAGACCTCTACATCGGCGAGGAGGATGTCGCCTCCTGGAAGGTCGCCGGATCGAATGCCGTGAATGCGGGCATCGCGGCGTCGGATGTGATCTGCGGCGTTGTCCTCGGTGAATGCCCGAGGAGCGGCAACCACGAAGATGCGCTCATCGTGCTCTGGGAGGCGACCCAGCCTGATCCGGCCCCGAGAAAGCACCTACGAGCGCTACTCTCCGACAAGAGCGACTACCAGTACGGCACAAGCGGTGTACGACAGCAGGCGGCTGCGGCACTCGTCGAGCACGCGCGGAATCTCGCGGCGGAATCATCCCGCCGGTCGGAGGAGCGCTGAGGACTTGTACATGAACTCGATGCCGATGCCGATGCTGATGTCGTTGCCGATGCTGATGTCGTTGTCGTTGTCGTCATCGACGAAGGATGCGTACGGCTCGGCCAGGGCCGGTCGCGTTGATGACCCTCCAACGCGGCCTGCGTCAGAGCCCCCAGTAGTAGGCGGCGGCCGACCCGTTCGCGTTGTTCGCGACGGCCTTGACGGTGATGAGGGAGATCGGCCCGGGCCCGACAGGGCACGTCCTCGGGATGCTGACCGAGCCCGATGTTCCGCCGCCCGACACGAGCAGCATGAAGCCGCCGGTCGCCTGGTAGTCGCCGTCGGTGTAGGCGTAGTAGATGTCGACGGTATTGCCCTCGCGAGCTTCCCAGGCGAAATCGCGCGTGACGACCTGGCCCGACGGGTACTCGCCGCAACTCGCGTACTCGCCCGGCCACATCCCGATGATCCCGGGATCAGGAAACTGCCCGATCGAGCCGCTGCCGTTCGATGGGTCTTCGCCAGGTGCGTCGCCACCGCTCGAACCAACTGAATCGGATGCCTCCTCCGCTCCCTGCTTCGCGGCGGCCGCGTCCGCCGCCGCCTTGCCGGCCTCTTGCGCAGCGACGACGGCGTCCGCGGCGGTCTTCACCCGGGCCAGTGCTGCCTTCACGTCGTCGGCGGTTCCGAGATCGACGACGGCTTGGGCGAGCGAGTCTCTGGATGCGCCGGCGAGCGGGCTCGCGCTGATGAGCGCGTCAGCCTGCGCTTCGGCGCTCGCGACGAGTTGCTCGAAGGCTTCGGTGACGGCAGCGACCGCCGCCGACACCTCCTCGAGCTTGCCGTCCGCGACGGCGAAAGCGAGCTTGACGCGCGCGGCTTCGAACGCCGCGGCGGCGTCCGGATGCACGCTGCAGCGAGTGAGGCGGTGAGCCCGTCGAATTCTGCGTTGAATCGGGACGCGGCGTCCTTCGCCCCGGCGAGCGCCTCCGCAGCCTCCGCCGCGGCCTTCTGCTCGGCGGCTTCCTCCTTCGCCGCGATCTCGAGGGTCAGTCGCCGGTTGCGCTCGTCGACGGCGGCCGCGGCCACCGGGATCGAGACGGCGCCGAGCACGATGGCCGCACCGGCGGCGACGGCCGCAACCTTCGCCCACATCGGAAACGCCCTGAACCGACCGACGATCTTCACAGCGGACGCCCTCATCGTCGACTCCTGACCCATGGCGTCAAGCTTTCCACGCTCACGACGTCGGGCATGACGCGGCAGGAGGTGCCGCCCCTCGAACACGTGGGTGGTCGGTATCGACCCGGGCTTGCTTCCCGGCAGGTGCGAGATGTCCGGCCAGGCACCGCCGTTGGCCTGCTGCGCACGACCTGTGGAGAGTTGACACTGACTGCACGAGCGTCAACAATATGATGACAATGGATCGCGGAGAGCGCTCGAAAACACGGCATCGCGGATGCTGACGTCCGGCACGCCTTCGAGAATGCGCTCCGGTATGCCGAGATCGAGTACGACCCAAGTTCTTCGACGCATTGAGGTGAGCCATGAAGACGACGAACCCGAACGACGTCGAGAAATGGCTCGATGAGCTCAACTCCGCTGACATCGAGTGGAAGGACGGAGCGCACCTTCGCGAAGTCGTCGCAGCACGCGTTGCGCTCGACGACGCAGAGCGTGCCTTGCGTTCGGCTATCCGCAAGGCCCATGACAATGGCAACTCGTGGGCGGCCATTGGCATGATGCTCGGAATCTCGCGCCAAGCGGCGCATCGAAAGTACGCTGAACCGAGCGGCGGCGACGCAACCGACGGGTAGGCCCGAGTCAGCCCGCGACGACTTCCCGCGGCGGGTTGTGCATGAACTCGATGCGGATGCCGTTGTCGTCTTCGACGAAGGACGCGTAGTAGCGGTCGTTGAACCGCGGGTACGGCTTCGGCTCGCGCACGGCGGTCCAGTCCGCGTCGAGCGCGATCGCGTGCAGGCGATCGACCTCGGCGCGCGAGTCGACGGCGAAGGCGAGGTGCTGCCATCCAACGCGGCCGTGCCGGTGCGGTCCGCCATTGGTTTCGCGAGCGGGGAAGAGGATCAGCTCCTCCTCGCCCTTGTGCCACGACACTCCGTTGTCGGCATCCTGTCGCGTGCAGCCGAGCGCCTGCATCACCGGATCGAACTGAGCGATCGATCGGGGTAGATCATGGACGGAGATGCCGAGATGGTCGAAGAGAGGCATCCGATAATCCTATGCGGGGGAGTTGCGCGGCGGCGTCAAGCAAGCCACCCGCACCCGTCGGGCATGACGCGACAGGGGGAGCCCGGGCTCTCGAGCAGGCGGCGCGGTGACCCTCGGGGGTCGACCGCGCCGCAGCTTCGGACTATTCCGCGTCGTATGGCGCGGCGACGTCGATGACCCAGGTGACGCCGAAGGCGTCGGTGAGCATGCCGAAGCCGGGGCTTCACGCCGAGGCGGCGAGGGGCTCGATGATTATGGCGCCGCCCGAGAGCTTGTTCCAGTAGCCCTGGACCTCTTCGAGGGATTCGCCGCGCAGCGAGACGAAGAACGGCCGATCGGTGATGGTGGCGCCGTTCTGGCGGTGCGTGGAACCCGCTTGGCCCGCCGATCCTCCCGACTGGCCGGGGATGTCGTACGCCATCACTCGAAAACCGTCGTCGGTCTCGACCTGACCGAAGACGACATTGTCGGCGCCGGGCAGGTCCTTCGGCATGCCGAAGTCGCCGTAGGTCGCGATCATGATCTGGCCACCGAAGACGGATCGGTAGAACTCCAGTGCAGCGCGGGCGTCGCCGCGGAAGTTGAGGTGGGTGGTCGTCGCGATGCTCATGTCTGCTCCTCGTGAGATGGCCGCCAGGGCGTTTCCCTGGCAACTCCTACGTTCGCAGCCGTATAGGACAGATTCAGTCCTAGACTGGCCTAGGCTTGAGAAATGACCACGCCCACCTCGCGGCTGCTCGATCTGCTGTCGTTGCTGCAGGCCCGGCGTGATTGGCCGGGCGCGGTCCTCGCCGAACGGCTGAGCGTCAGCCATCGAACCGTACGCCGCGATGTCGATCGCCTGCGGGCCATGGGGTACCACATCCACGCCACGATGGGGCCCGACGGCGGGTATCGCCTCGAGGCGGGGAGCGAACTGCCACCGCTGCTGTTCGACGACGAGCAGGTCATTGCGCTGGCCGTAGCCCTCCAGGCGGCAACCGTCACCGGCGCCGGGATCGAGGAAGCAGCCATGCGCGCGCTGACCACGGTGCGGCAGGTGATGCCGTCTCGTCTGCGCCATCGTCTCGACGCCCTCGCGTTCACGGCGATCCCCGGTCGGCCGGGCGACGCGGCATCCGCCTCGATCTCCCCGGATGTCCTCATCGCGTTGTCGGCCGCGGCCAGGACTCACGAGGTGCTGCGTTTCGACTACGCGAGCCGACGCCCCGGCGACGAGGCCCGATCCGCACCGCCGCGCAGAGTGGAGCCGCACCACCTCGTCACGTCTCGCGGCCGCTGGTACCTGGTCGCGTGGGACCTCGAGCACGACGATTGGCGGATCTTCCGCGCCGATCGCGTCGCTCCGCGCACCCCCTCTGGGCCACGTTTCGCACCCCGAGAGGTTCCGGGTGGCGATGTCGCCGCATTCGTGTCCGCCCGGTTCAAGGGCTCCGAGCAGAACAACCAGTGGCCCTGCAACGGGAAGGTCGTCCTTCACCGGCCGGCCCGCGAAGTGCTGCCGTTCGCCGGCGACGGCATCGTCGAAGACCTCGGCCCCGAGCGGTGCAGCCTCGAGGTCGGATCGTGGTCATGGGTCGCCCTCGCTGCGTCACTCAATCGCTTCGACGCCGAGATCGATGTCGTCGGGCCGACCGAGCTCACCGAGGCATTCGGCCGGCTCGCGGCCCTCAACGCCTCGACAGCGGCTCGCGGGCGGGGGCCGCAAGCGAGCGATTGCGACCGCGGTCGCCGGCTGACGCGCCGGTGAAGCGCGGCCACCAGCACCGAACCGATGCCCGGTACCGCCGGAACTCGTCGCCGAAGCGCGCCTCGAGGTCGGCCTCCTCGAGCGGTCGCACCACGAAGTTCCACAGGAGCGAGCCGGCGATCGCGTACGCGACGACGAGCCACGAAGAGAGGATGAGGCCGACGGCGAACCCTTGCGTGATCCCTGCAATCGCCATCGGGTTGCGGACGAACCGGTACGGGCCGGCGACGACGAGCCGATTCGGCATCGCCGTCGGCAGTGGCGTGCCCGCGCCCTTCGACGACATCGAGGCGGCCGACCAGAGACCGAGAGCGCTGGCGGCGAGAAGCAGGACGAGGCCGGCCGCGGCGGCGAACGGCGGGAACGGCGCCGCCAGCGCCCATCGTTGCTCGAAGAAGGTCAGTGCGAGCGGGAGCACGCCGAGGAAGAGGCCCCAGAAGATCACGATCTGCACCGCAGTGGCTGCCAGATGCGCGGATGTCGCGGCCCTCGCGTCGGCGACGCGGAACGCGAACGGGCGGCGCGCGGCGATCCACTCGGTCGGCGCCCGTCCGATCACCATGAGGCTCAGTGCGACCGACGATCCGACCGCCGCCGCGACCATGAGCAGCACACCCCAGCCCGCTTCGGAGGTCAACGTGGCGAAGATCGCCAACCCGACGGTGACGAAGATCGTCCAGGCGGTGGCGGCGACGGCCGCGATGCGCCATCCGAGAGCCGCCAACGCAGACATGCCCACGAAGAGCGGGATGTCGAGGATGGCGACGGCCATGGGATCGAGGCTCCCGAGAGTCGCCTCGCGCACGAAGGGCGAGGCGAACACCGCGACCCACCAGGCGCTTCCGGCGATCGCCTGCACGGCGAAGTACAGGCGACCCCACATGTGCGCACCATAACACCCGGCGGCGAGGCGGCGCGGCGGCCCGTCCTGAGTCAGCTGCAGCGCCCCGTCGGCTGTCCCACGGCTGCGCGCGCTCAGCCCTCATCCTCGAAGTAGAAGTGGGTGTGCAGACGGCAGCGCTCGTTGAATGCCGCCCCGCACTCCGGGCACTCCGTGGTGGCGAGGTACGCCGCGATCGTGAGCTCGGCGTCGCATGCGCCACAGAGCACGGCCTCACGGTCGCGCTCTGCGACGGGCCACTGTTCGGCGGGGTGGTCGGCAGTGTCGGCGTGGCACCGGTGGCACGGATAGTACTCGCCGCAGCACGCGAAGCGGATCGCCACGATGTCGACCTCGGTCCGGTAGTGCACGCAACGCGTCATCTCATCGACGACGAGACCGTGCACGTGCGGCCGGCCCGCCTCGCGCGATCGCGCTGAAGTCGGCGTGGCCTCGGGCATGTCATCCATCATCGCAGCGGATGCCGCCGCAACCGCCCTCAGCCGGCTTCGCGAAGCCAGTTCACGACGTAGGCCGGCGCAGTGTCGGCGGCCTCGAGAACGAACGCGACGTGCGATCCGTCCATCCAGTAGAGCTCGGATCCGGCGATGTGCGCGTGGGCGTACTCGGCACTGGCCGGCGGCACCGCCTTGTCCGAGCGCGCGTGCACGATCAGCGTCTGGCACGTGATGCGCTCCAGCGGCGCGGGAGTGAAGACGGTGAAGTCGTTCTTCACGCCAGCGCGACGTCGCGCAGCGCCGAGCACGGCGCGCAGCGTCGCCTCGAGCGTCGACGTGCGGCCCGGGATCGCCGCGAGCTTCGTGGCGCGATCGGACGCGACCGCTCGAGAGTCGCTGCCGAGGGCCCGGAAGAGGGCCGTGAGGGTCGGTCTCGTCGCATGGCGGAGGAGCCAGAGCTGCGCCCGCGCGAGGCTGTCCCGTGCGGCGATGCTCGTCGACACCCTGGGAATCGGGCCAGGGATGCAGACGCCGTCGACCTGGACGAGCTTGCTGACACGGTCGGGATGTCTCGCAGCGAGCTCGTAACCCGCGGGTCCGCCGCCGGAGGCGGCGAACACCGGGATGCGGTCGATGCCGAGCACGTCGAGCAGAGCCGCGAGGGCATCGCCTTGCTGTGCGAAGGTTCGTCCAGTCGCCAGCGGCGTTCCCAGATACCCGGGCCGGCTCGGAGCGATGATCCTGAACCCGTTCACCCGCAGGAACTCCGCCCCCACGAGGCCTTGATCCCAGCCGCCGAGGGTGCCGTGGACAGCGAGGACCGGGTCGCCGTCTCCGCGCTCGGCGTACTCGACGGGCCCGAACGCCGTCGAGACGGTTCGCGGGGTCTCGTCGAGGCAATCTCGGAGGTCTTCCGGCGAGGGCGATCTCGGCGTGCCGGCCATGGTCAACTCTCCCAGACGGAGACCCCGACCGGCCAGCCAGCCCGGGGCGCGACCTGTTCGACGCTCAACTCGCGCCCGGATGCGCGGCGTCGATCAGCCGATGCAACGCGTCGCGTGTACGCTCGAGCTCGTCGATCGGGAGGCCGAGCCGTTCGATGATCCGCTTCGGCACCGAGAGGCATTCGGCGCGAAGCGCCCGCCCGGGCTCGGTGAGCTGGATCGACAGCGCCCGCTCGTCCGTCGTGCTGCGCGCCCGGGTGACGAGGCCCGAGGACTCCAGGCGCTTCACGATCGGGGTGAGTGTTGCGGATTCGAGCATCAGGTCGGCGCCGAGCCCACCGAGGGTGCGCGGGCTCTGCTCCCAGAGGGCGAGCATGACGAGGTACTGCGGATGCGTCAGGCCGAGCGGTTCGAGCACGGGGCGGTAGAGGGCGATCACGCTGCGGGATGCCACGGCGAGCGCGAAGCACACCTGCTGGTCGAGTCGCAGCAGGTCGTCGCCGGGCATGACCCGCGATCCGACGGCGGTCTCGCTCATCGGCCGGGGCAGATCACGTGGGTGGGCGTATTGGCGTCGCCTCGCTGCACGATGTGGTCGGCCATCGGTTCGCGGCAGATCGGGCAAGCGGGATCGGCGGGCGGCACGTACGGCGCTTCGGTCTTGCCGTACCCGATGCCGACCTGCGCGGGGCCCGCGATCGGATAGATGATGCGGTTCACGCGGTTCCAGAATCCCGGGCGACCGACGAACGGATTCATTTCATTGGGCACGAATAGTTAGTGTACTACATGTTTCGGCCTGCCATCCACCCGAGCCGAACGGAATCGCAGGAGGAATCCACGCGATCAGCTGATCTCCAGCGCGAGAATGGGGAGACATCGTCGGGCAGCACCGGCGATGAGGTACCTGACGCTCCTGATACGAACGATCGCGAAACGAGCCGAGCATGGTCTTCTCACTTTCCGCCGTCCTCGCCAGCAGCGTGGTTGCGGCGCTTCTCACCGCGACCATCAACATCCTCTTGGCTCGCAACAAGACCAAGCAGGAGGAACGTGCGCGCGTCCGCACGGTGCTGGCCGAGGCATTTGCGGCGTACGCCCAGTACCGCCAGTATCCCTCCGCCATCCGACGACGGAACAGCGAGAAGCCGGCCGAAGAACGTGTGCGTATCGCCGAGCTCATCCGCGCCACGCAGGAGCGCATCAACTTCTATGTGGCCTGGACTGCGGCGGAGTCCGAATCCCTCGGGGCCGCGTACGCAGAACTCATCACGCAGGCGCGGCGGGTTGCCGGCACGGCGATGACGGAGGCGTGGCGCAGTCCTGCCATCGAGAGCGACGCGGAGATGGTGATCCCCACGTCGGTTCTCGACCTCGCAGAGCTCAGGCCGGCCGAGACCGAGTATGCACGCGCGGTGGCGCAGCATCTGGCAGGTATGACCCGCTGGTACAAGCTCTGATCGGCCGCGATGCCTACCATCACCGCGCGTGCCCGAAGTACATCAGCTCCCAGATGGCGTCGTCGGAGAACTCCTCGACCTGCTCGCCCGAGCGGAATACCGTCACGGTCATCGGTCCGGCGAAGCGCAGGTAGGCACCGTCGAACCGAGCCAGCCGCGCGATCAGGCGCTTCAACGGTGGCAACTCGTCGACCATGAGAGCCCGGGTCAGGTCGCGCTCCCGGATGAAGGTGACCACGACCTCCTCGTCCCCGCGCGGGTAACGGTAGCGAACGACGGATGCCACGGGCTTGCCGGTGACGTCGTCGGTGTACACGCCCTCGGTCTCGAACCGCACGAGCGACGCGTCATCCGCCACGATCTCACCGTCGCGGGCCAGCATGAACACCGGGATCGTCTGGTGGCCGAACTTCTCGACGGCTGTGATGTACGACGCGATGACGCTGTACGGGCCGGCCTGGCCGCGCGCCCAGTACCAGTCGTGGATGATCTTCACGAGGCTGACGTTGCCCCAGTTGTGGTCGTGATAGCCGACCCCGGTGAACTGCGTCGTGACGCCGTCGACGGTGTGGCTGCCGGTTACGGTGCCCTGCGGCACGGCGGGGAGCCATGCGAACTCGAGTTCGCGGTTCGCGCCGAAGAGCATGTGCCCCGTCGCCGGCCGCCATGGTCGGATCTGGCCGGTAAGTGTCACGTCGACCGACACCTCCTCGGCGCTCGCCGTGATGCGGTACGTGTGCAGGTCACCCTCGAAGCGGTTGCCGGCGAGCCGCACGTCGGCCCGGTCGGTCGCTGCGGTCCAGTCGGAGGCCGACAGGTTCAGCACCTTCTCGAACGAGCGGCCGTCGGGCAGGTCGAGGCTCAGCCGCAGCACCGGCGACAGGGGCTGGTTCGGGTTCACGATGTCCTTGTTCTGGAACACCACCACGAGCTTCGCTCCGTCGTCGAGGTGCGCGTCGAAGTACCACCACTCGTAGGTGCCCGGCCGGTTGTCGGTACGGGCGCCGTCCTCCCACTGCGCGATGGTGGTCGGGTCGAGCTTGAAGCGCGCGTAGTCAGTCGACGAAGCAGCAGCGGATGCCGCGTTGCCATCGGTCATCTGTGGACCTCCTTGCTCCTCACCAGAGCGTTCGCACGGCCTTCATGGCGCCGAACACGGGATCGATCGTGACGAGTGTCGCGTTCTCGAGCACAGCCTGGGCGGCGAGCATCCGGTCGAACGGATCTCGATGGTTCCAGTCGAGCGTGCCGGCGAAGAGCGCATGTTCCTGGTGCATCGGCAGCGCGGTGGCGCCGAGCTGGCCCACGAGTCGGGTGTAGTTCTTCACGAGCGGCACGGCGTGCGGCAGCCTGCCGATGCGCACCTTCGTGCCGATCTCCCACGCCGACGCGGCCGACACGACGAGCTCATTTGCCCGGTCGGCGATGTGCCTGCGCGCGCTCGTGCTCAGCCGATCGGGGACGGCGAGTGCCCACAAGAGTGCGTGAGTGTCGAGAAGGAGTCGCATTCAGCGCTCCCACGCGGCGAGCTCTGCTTCAGGGAGTTCCTCGAAGAAGGAGTCGGGGATCGACATCGACAGGATGCCGAGTTCGCGTGGTGCCGGGCTCGCGATGGGCTCGAGCCGGGCGATCGGTCGGCCGTTGCGAGCGATCACCACCTCGTCGCCGCGCTCGACCGCGGCGAGCAGCTTGGAAAGCTGAGCCTTCGCGTCTTGCACGTTGACCTGAACCATGCACGTCATGGTACCACTGGCCAGACCAGCCTAGCCAGACCAGATAGCCTATCCGGACTTCTTCTCGGCAGCCTTCTAAGGTGGTGTCAGACCGTCTAGGAGGACCCGTGCACGACTCGAACCCTCGCCGCTACGTCGTGGGGGCGTATGCGGCATCCCCTGCTCACCGGCAGTGGAACCCCGAGCTCGAGGCGGCCTTCCTCGGCGCGCTCGGCGGGATGCCGCGGGTGGGCGCGCTCGAGCTTCCGTGGCTCGGCAGGCTGCACCCGCATGACGACGTCTGGCTGCTGCAGAACCTGCCGTCGTCGCTCGGCGCGGTCATGACCGACATCGGGCACACCGTCGGGCGCACCTCCGAGGCGCCCGCATTCGGACTGGCCTCCCGCGACGACGACGCACGAGCCGAGGCGATCGCCACGCTCGAGCGACTCCGCGGCGACGTGCACCGCCTGAACGACCACTCCGCGCGCCGGGTGGTCGAGGTCGTCGAGCTTCACTCGGCGCCCAGGGCGCGGTTCGGAAGCGCCGCCGCGCTCGCGGCATCCCTTGAAGAGGCGTCGCGGTGGGACTGGGACGGGGCGGCGCTCGTCGTCGAGCACTGCGACGCCGAGGTGCCGGGGCACGAGCCCGAGAAGGGCTACCTGCCGCTGGAGGACGAGATCGGCGCCGTCCGGGCGGCCGGTGCGCCGGTCGGCATCGCGATCAACTGGGGGCGTTCCGCGATCGAACTGCGAGACGGCGACCGGGTGACCGAGCACATCCGACTCGCTGCCTCGGAGGGACTGCTTCGCGGACTGATGTTCTCGGGCGCGTCGGGCGAAGAGGGCGCGTTCGGGCGGCCGTGGCTGGATGCGCACCATCCGTTCGCGAGGTCGGGTCCTCACCCGTTCGGAGACCCGGTGTCGCTGCTCACCGAGCAGCGGGTCGCGGACGCGTTACGCGCGGCCGGTGCCGTCGACTGGCTCGGCGTCAAGGTCGGATGGGCCGGCGACGACGGTACGGTGTCCGACCGGGTCACCATGATCGCCCAGGCGCTCGACGCGCTCGACCGCCAGGCGGCTGCCGCCTGAATACCGTCCGGAGGTCTTGCACCCCCTGCGAAGCATCCCTATAGTTGCCCGAAGTGGGACAAACGTCCCACTTGAGCTGTCGCGGAAACCGCAGTCCGCCCGGGAGACGATGATGTTCGACGAGACCACCGCCCACCCGACTCCCGAAGCGCTCGCGCGCGCACTGCCGCCGGGCTTCGTGATCGGCACCGCGACCGCCGCCGCCCAGATCGAGGGGGCCAGCCGCGCTGGCAATCGCTCGCCGAGCGTTTGGGACCGGTTCGCCGCCCAGCCGGGCCGCATCCTCGACGGCAGCGACACCTCGGTCACCGCCGACCACTACCACCGGTACCGCGAGGATGTCGCGCTCATGCGCGACCTCGGCGCCGACGCCTACCGCTTCTCGTTCTCGTGGACGCGCCTGCAGCCGCACGGCCGGGGCCCGCTCGACCCCGCGGGCTCCGACTTCTACGATCGGCTGCTCGACGAACTCCAGGAGGCCGGCGTCTCGCCGTTCGCCACGATCTCGCATTGGGATCTCCCGGAGGAGTACGCGCACGGATGGCTCGACCGTGAGACCGCGCTGCGGCTCGGCGACCTCGCTCACCTGCTCGGCGAACGATTCGGCGACCGCGTCGACGCCTGGATCACGATCAACGAGCCGGCGACCGTGACGCTGAACGGGTACGCACTCGGTCTGCACCCCCCCGGCGAGAGCCTGCTGTTCGACGCGCTGCCCACCGTGCACCACCAGTTGCTCGGGCACGGGCTCGCCGTCCAGGCGTTGCGGGCCGCCGGCGTGCCCGGTCGCGTCGGCATCGCCAACGTGCACAGCCCGGTGTCGCCGGCCGCCGACACCGACGAAGACCACGCCATGGCTGCGCTCTTCGACCTCGTGCACAACCGGGTCTACGCCGATCCCGTGCTGCTCGGTCGCTATCCGGAGGCGCCGGGGTTCCTCGGCGACGCACTCGCCGCGTTCGATGCCGTGCCGGCCGACGACCTCGCCCAGATCCACCAACCGCTTGATTTCTACGGCCTGAACTACTACATGCCGACCCTCGTCGCCGCGGGTGCCGGGTCGGGCGAGAGCCCCGACGGAACGAGCCAGGCGATGGCCGGGCTCCCATTCCGCCTCGAGGCGTTCGAGGGCGTGCCGACGACCGGGTTCGGCTGGCCGATCAAGCCCGACGGCTTCGTGCGCGCACTCGGCGAGATGCAGGAGCGCTACGGCGAGGCGCTGCCGCCCGTGTACATCACCGAGAACGGCGCGAGCTTCCCCGACGAGGTCGGCCCCGACGGAACGGTCGACGATCGCGAGCGCATCGCGTTCCTCGGCGACCACCTGCGGGCGGCGATCGGGGCCGTAGCGCCGGGCGGACCGGCGGAGGGCCTCGACCTGCGCGGGCTCTTCGTCTGGTCGCTCATCGACAACTGGGAGTGGGCCGCCGGGTTCACCCAGCGGTTCGGTCTCGTGCACGTCGACTTCACGACGGGGGACCGCACCCCGAAGGCGTCGTATCACTGGCTCCGAGAGCTGCTCGCTGCGCGCCGCGCGGATCGGCTGAGTGCGTGACCACCGAGATCCCCGTGCCGTCGGAGACGGAGACGGCGCCTGCCGTCTCGACGCCGTCGCTCGAGCCCTCGCGCGTGAGCCGCGGCTGGCTGCTCGGCTTCGGCACCGCATGGTTCGGCTTCTGGCTGCTCATGATGCTGCCGGGCCAGTTCATGGTCATGAAGCTCGCGAGCGTCATCGACCCGGCCGCCAAGATCGGGGTCGGCTCGATCGTCATCGCTGAGATGGCCAGCGTCATCGTCGTGTCTGTGCCGATCATCGGCTGGCTGTGCGATCGGAGCAGTCCCCGGTTCGGCCGGCGTCGCACCTGGGCGCTGGGCGGATTCGTCGCGGCGACCGTGCCGTTCGCCTTCGTCGGCGTGCAGACGTCGTGGCAGCTCGCCGCGCTTCTGCTCGCCGTCGTGGCGATCGGCCAGTCGGCCGTGCTCGTGTCGCTGTCGGCGATGATCGCCGACCAGGTGCCGATCGGGCAGCGGGGGCGTGCCTCGGCGGCGATGGGTGTTCCCCAGGTGATCGCCCTCGCGGTCGGCATGATCGTGGTCACCGAACTCGTGCGGGACGTCGGATGGAGCTGGGCGGTGATCGCGGCGATCGCACTCGTGTCGCCGCTGCCGTTCCTTCTCGCGTACCCCGAACCCGCCATCGCGCAGCGTGCCCGACCCGAACGACGCCGCAGTTCCGGATGGCTCCACGGATATCGCGACTTCGGCTGGGCGACGCTCTCCCGGGTGCTCGTGAACGCGGGCAACCTCGTCGGCACGACGTACCTCCTGTACTTCCTGTCGGACGTGCTCGAGCTCGAGAACCCCGAGAGCGCGCTCACGGTGCTGATCCTCGTCTACCTCGTGGCGAGCGGCCTCGCTTCATGGGCAGGGGGCCTGCTCACCGACCGCACCCGGTCGCGTCGAACGTTCGTCGCGGTGTCG
The DNA here is from genome assembly GCF_042720415.1 of Agromyces sp. NPDC058484. Lineage (NCBI taxonomy): Bacteria > Bacillati > Actinomycetota > Actinomycetes > Micrococcales > Microbacteriaceae > Agromyces > Agromyces sp. NPDC058484. The sequence continues at coordinate 23,860 of NZ_JBHXMP010000012.1, forward strand.
GCGGCCCTGCAGGTGCTCGCTGCGCTCACGCTCGCGTTCGTGCCGACCTCGTCGGCGAGCATCGTCGCCGGCGTGCTCCTCGGCATCGGCTACGGGCTGTTCCTCGCCGTCGATCAGGCGCTGCTCACCGACGTGCTGCCCGACGAGGCCACACGTGCGCGGGACCTCGGCATCGTGAACTCGGCTCAGCACCTGCCGATCGCCGCGCTCATCGGATGGCTCGTGCTCAGCGTCGCCGGATTCACCGAGCTGTACATCGTCGCGGCCGTCATCATGGCGCTCGGCGGGATCGTCGTCTATCGCATCCGCTCGGTGCGGTGACATCCGACACCGCCTACGCCCCCGCGGCCTCCCGCGCCGCCGCTGCGGCCCGCTCCACCCACTTCGGCGTCTCGCCGTAGCGCTGGAACGACACGAGCCCGCCTGCCGCACTCCTCTCGATGAGCTGCGCGAGCCGCCGCTCGCGCGTGGCCTCCTGTTTGGCGGAGAGCACCCAGTGGGTGACCTGGCGTCGGTAGGTCGCGGTGGCCGCGTTCCAGAACGCGGACGCCGCGGCATCCGCCGCCAGTCGTGCCGCGAACTCGGGCGGAAACTCCTCATGCGGGTTCTCGTGCGAGTAGACGCCCGTCCGGTCTTCGCGCCGCCGGTCGAAGGCGGCGATGCCTGCAGGGTGCATGCGGCCGTCGGCGGTGAGCTTCTCGACGAGGGCGATGTTCACGCTCGACCAGTTGCTCGAAGGCTTTCGCGGGCTCCAGCGCTGGCGACGCGCGTCGTCGTCGATGCGCTGGGACACCGAGTCGATCCATCCGAAACACAACGCCTCGGGCACCGCCTGCTCCCAGGTCAGCCCGCGATCGGGCACGTGCCGCTTGTACAGGCCCATCCACAGCTCGGTCTCGGTGGCGTGGTTGGTCTCGAGCCAGGCGCGGAACTCTTCGGGCCCGGAGAAGAAGAGGGCGGGCCGCTCGGATGTGCCGCCTGGAATGCCGATGCTCGTGGTCATGGCACGAGTCTGCCAGCAGTGTCAAGGTGGAGGGAGAGGTCCCAACCCGACGCGGAGGATTGCACATGCACGCAGGGACGACAGCACCCGAAACCGGACACGCGCCGGTCAACGGGCTCCAGATGTACTACGAGTCGTACGGCGGCGGCAGCGGCACACCCGTGCTGCTCCTGCACGGCGGGCTGTTCGACATCGAACAGCAGTTCGGTGCGCTGATTCCGAGCCTGTCGGCCGGCCGAAGGGTGATCGCCGCGGACTTCCAAGGGCACGGGCGCACCAACGACATCGATCGGCCGCTGGGCACCGGCGCCCTGGCATCCGATGTCGTCGGCCTTCTCGAGCATCTCGATGTCGACCGGGTCGACGTGTTCGGCTTCAGCGTCGGCGGGGCCGTCGCGCTGCACCTCGCGATCAAGCATCCCGACCTCGTGCGGAAGCTCATCGTGTCGTCGGTGTCGTTCCGGCCCGAGGGCGATCGTGGTGGAAATGCGGAGGCGGTCGCGGAGATGACCGTGGACATGATCGCCGGGACCTCGATGGAGGAGCGCTACCTCGCCGTGTCGCCGCACCCCGATCTCGAGCACTTGCAGGGTCTGCTCGACAAGCTCGCTCGGTACGACGTGGGCGAGAGCGGATGGAGCGACGACGAGATCCGCGGAATCGCCGCCCCGACCCTCATGACGGTCGGCGACTGCGACATGGTCAAGCTCGACCACGCGGTGCGCTTCCTGCAACTGCGCGGGGGAGATGTGAACGGCGACTTCGAAGGCGTTCCGGCGTCGCAGCTCGCCGTGTTCCCCGGCACGACCCACTTCTTCGGGCTTGCACGCACCGACCTCGTGAGCGATGTCGTGATCACGTTCCTCGATGCGCCCGCGCCCGGCAGCCTCGCCTAGGCGGTTCACGTGACGGCGAGTACGCTGGAGGGGCGGGTCGGCTACGGGGGATCTGGGATGAGACGACCACGATCGACCCCGACGGGCAACCTTCGAACGAACGCCCGAACGGAGCAGCTCACGGATGTCCTGGGATGATGATTCCGACGCCGACGAATACGGTGAGCAGCGGAGAGCCCGCACCACCGGGTGGCAGATCGCGCGTCGAGTGCTCGGATACGCGGGCCTGCTCACGGGGGTCGTCGCGCTGGCGGTCGGCGCGGTCTTCGCCGTGAACGCAGCGGGGATCGCGGCCAGACCCGGCGGATTCAGCGCGCCGCCCGCGCACGGGGCGAATGTGGCACTGCCACCCGTGATCGCGCCGGCAGAGCGCGTCGAGCAGGCCGATGACCGGCTCGCGACGACGGAGGAGCCGGCGGAGGTGTCGGGCTCGGCAGCGTCGCCGATGCCTCGCGTCGATCCCGGGTGGACGTCGCGGGTCGCCGCGGCGACGGGCATTCCGGAGCGCGCCCTGTCGGCCTATGCCTTCGCGCATGTCTCGATCGCCGAGGAACAGCCCGAGTGCGGCCTCGACTGGACCACGATCGCTGCGATCGGAGAGATCGAATCGGATCATGGCAGCCACGACGGTGCGGTCCTCGATGAGAACGGGAATTCCCGACCGGCGATCATCGGCCGGGCGCTCGACGGCGACGGCGTGGCGAAGATCGCGGACACCGACGACGGGCTCCTCGACGGTGACGTCACGTGGGACCGCGCGGTCGGGCCGATGCAGTTCATCCCCTCGACCTGGGCCGAGTGGGCGAGCGACGCGAACGACGACGGCATCGCGGACCCGAACCAGATCGACGATGCCGCTCAGACCACGGCGCTGTACCTGTGCGCGTCCGGCCCGATGACCAGCCCCGAAGGGTGGCGGGCGGCCGTGTACTCGTACAACCACGACAACGACTACGTCGACGACGTCGCGGCGGTCGCGAACGAGTTCGCATCAGCAGCCGGTTCGCTGTAGTTCCTTCACTGCCCCGGGTACTCGCTCGGCGCACCCGTCAAGCCCTCGCGGCCGTCGGCGGCGCTCGTTACGCTGAGCGAAGACCCTACGGGAGGAGATCTCATGACGATCAACGACGACGACATCACGATCGAGCCTGGTGCCGGCGGCGAGGGAGTCGCCGACGGCGGCGCCAACCCAGAGGGCCACGACGGCGGTGCCGACGGGTCGGCGGCCGCCGAGGGCGAAGGGGTGGCCGACGGCGGCGCCAACCCGGGTGGCCACGACGGTGGAGCCGACGGCTCCGCGGCCGGTGGCGAGGGAGTCGCCGACGGCGGCGCCAACCCCGGCGGGCACGACGGCGGTGCCGACGGTTCCGCCTAGTGACCGGCGTTCAGCGCGGGTCGGGTAGCCGGCCCGCGCTTTCCCGATGCATCCGCGTCTCCGTCGGCGAGTTCGCCGAGCAGTACTGGGGCCGCGAGCCGCTCCTCTCCACTGCGGCCGAGCTCGCGACCGCCGACGAGTTCGCCGCCGCCTTCGGTGATCTGTTCTCGGCGAGCGCGGTCGACGAGCTCATCGCGAGGCGCGGCGTGCGCACCCCGTTCATCCGGATGGCGCATGAGGGTGCGGTGCTCGCGGCATCCGCGTACACCGCCTCAGGGGGTTTCGGGGCCGAGATCGCCGATCAGGTCTCGAGCGACAAGGTGCTCGCCGAATTCGCCGGCGGCGCCACGATCGTGCTGCAGGGGCTGCACCGTCTCTGGCCGCCGATCATCGACTTCACCCGCGCGCTCGTCGACGACCTCGGCCACCCGGCTCAGGTGAACGCCTACGTCACCCCGCCGTCCTCGCAGGGATTCGACGCCCACTACGACACCCACGACGTGTTCGTGCTGCAGATCGCGGGCGAGAAGCACTGGCGCATCCACGCGCCCGTGCACGTCGATCCGCTCCGCTCGCAGCCGTGGACCGATCACCGCGAAGCCGTCGCACGCGCGGCCACGCACGAGCCCGTGATCGATGCCGTGCTGCGCCCGGGCGACGCCCTGTATCTTCCGCGCGGATGGATCCACTCCGCGACCGCGCTCGGCGAGACCTCCGTGCATCTCACCGTCGGCATGTCGGCCTACACGCGTGCCGACATCGTGCAGGCGCTCGTCGCCCAGGCCGGAGCGAGCGCCGCTCTCCGCGAGTCATTGCCGCTCGGCGTCGATCTGCACGACGCCGAGGCGCTCGCGCCGATCGTCGAGCAGACGGTGCACGCCCTTGTCGAACATCTACAGACGACGGATGCCTCGCGGCCGGCGGCCTGGCTCAGCCGCCGCTTCGACGCCGACACGCGAGCCGAGCCGCTCGCGCCGCTCGCGACGCTCGATGCGCTCGCGACGCTGGATGCCGCGACACGAGTGCGGTGGCGCGGATCGCTGCGGGTGCGCATCACGACGGTCGGCGATCGCGTGCGCATCATCGCGCGCACGAAGACGCTCTCGCTGCCGCTCGAAGCGGAACCGGCGCTGCGCCGGCTCACCACGGGCGACCCCGCGACGGTCGGCGACCTGCCCGGCCTCGACGTCGACAGCGCGATCGTGGTGGCGCGCCGGCTCGTGCGCGAGGGCTTCGCGGTGCCGGTGGTGCGCGCGTGACTCGCGTCAGCGTGTCGCTCGCCGCCGAGCACTGGGCGCCGTGCAGCGATCGAGCACGCGAGCGCGGCGACCCGTTGGCCGGCACCGGACCCCGCGGCATCCGCTGGTTCCTCATCGAGGTCGCCGCGAGCTGGGGGCAGAACGCGCTGCTCGACGAGCCGTTCGACCGGGTGCTCGGTCGTGCGCTGGTACGCCGCATCGAGGGCGCGGGGATGCGCCCGCTCGCCATCCGCCGAACCGGGCGCCGCGAGCCGCCGTCGACGCAGCGCTGGGCGATCGTCGATTCGCGGCCCTGGGACGAGCGCATCGTGTGGGGTGAGGTACTGGATGCCGCGGCCCTCCTCGAGGTGCCGCTCGACGGTTCCACGGGCACCCCGTCGTCGCGACCGTTGTACTGCGTCTGCACCCACGGGCGCCACGACCAGTGCTGCGCGGTGCGCGGCCGGCGCGTGGTCACGGCGCTGGCGGAGGCGCATCCCGAGGAGACCTGGGAGTGCTCGCACCTCGGCGGCGACCGGTTCGCCGGCACGATGGTGGTCTTTCCGCACGGTCTCTACTACGGCTACGCCGACGACGGCGACCCTGTGCGGATCGCCGATGCATTCGCCGACGGACGGATCGTGCCGGAGCGATTCCGGGGACGCAGCTCGCTGTCGCACCCGGTGCAGGCCGCGCAACACTTCGTCCGCGAGGCATTCGGCGACGACCGGATCGACGCGTACCCGCCGATCGCTGAAGCGGTCACGGATACCGGGTGGCGGGTGCGGCTCGGGGGTGGTGGCAGCGAGATCGTCGTCGACCTCGGAGAGACCAGGTCGGACCCGCTGCTCTCGACCTGTGCCGCGACGCGTTTCGTGCGCGTGCGCCAGTACGCGCTGCGCTCGATCCGCGTCGAGTAGGCGGTCGAAGACGGCCCGAGGCATCATGCGCGCCAGTCGCCGGCAGGGCCGGGCGAGGCATCCGTTCAGCTCAGGGTCGCGCCATCGGCGAGCCGACCTACGATGGCAGTGTCACGCCCGATCTTCAGACGGGAGTCACCCATGATCCAGGTCCGTGTCCTCGGTATCGCGCTGGATGCCGCGCGGCAGCACATCGTCCTGCTCAAACCGCTGCTCGAGGAGCCGGGCGAGGGGAGCGTGCTGCCGATCTGGATCGGCGCCCAGGAGGCGACCTCGATCCTGCTCGCCGTCTCGGGTGAGCACCCGCCGCGGCCGCTCACCCACGACCTGATGAAGACGCTGCTCGACACCGTGGGCGCGCAGGTCGAGCGGGTGGAGGTCACGCGTATCGACGAGGGCACCTTCTTCGCAGAGCTCACGCTCACCACGCCCGCGGGTCCGCTCGTGCTCGATACGCGTCCGTCGGATGCCGTCGCGCTCGCCGTGCGCACCGAAGCGCCGCTCTTCGTCGCGCAGGAACTGCTCGACGAGGCCGGGATCCCCGCTGAGGTCGCCGAGCCGCGCACCGGGGCGGCCGAGCCGCGCACCGAGGAGGAGAAGCTCGACGAGTTCAAGAGGTTCCTCGAGGACGTGGATCCCGAGGACTTCCAGGGCTGAGGTCGGCGGTGTGCGTCGAACATCGGCAGGGGTAGGCTCCCCACCGTGAGCGAGCGCGACGACGAGGTCGACCTGATCATCGACGCGTGGTCGCGTCGGCTGCCCGACGTCGACCTCACGCCGCTCGACGTGATGTCGCGGCTTCGGCGTGTGGCCAACCGGCTCGCCCGGCTTCGTGCCGGGGCCTTCAGCGCGGCCGGCCTCGCGGCATGGGAGTTCGACGTGCTCGCGGCACTCCGCCGCGAGGAGCCGCCGCACGAGCTCAGTCCGGCGCAACTCATCGCCGCGACCATGATCGGGAGCGCCGCGATGACGAATCGGCTCGACAAGCTCTCGCATCGCGGCCTCGTGGAGCGTCGGCCCAACCCCCGCGACGGCCGCAGCGTGCTCGTTCGCCTCACGGCCGACGGCGTGACCCTCGTGGACGACGCCATGCGCGGACTCGCCAACCGCGAGGCCGAGGAGCTGCGTGGCCTCACCCGGGAGGAGCAGGCGACGCTCGCCCGGCTGCTGCGCCGCCTTTCGCGTGACGGCGAGCCTGATCGCTGAGCGGATGTCGCGGGCTCACCCCGACGCCACGGTCGCTGCCGCCGTGCTCACCGCAGCTCACCGCAGACTCACCTCAGACTCACCTCAGATCGAGCCGCATGAGCACGCGCGGGAATCCGTTGAGCACCGACTCGGTGTCGGCGGCCTTCGTGAAGCCGGCCTTCTCGAACAGCGCACGAGTGCCGACGTACGCCATCGTGAGGTCGATCTTCTTGCCCTTGTTGTCGAGCGGGTAGCCCTCGACGGCGGGTGCGCCCCGGTCGCGGGCGAACTGCACCGCGCCCGCCAGGAGGTGATGCGAAATGCCCTCGCCGCGATGGCCCGGTCGCACCCGGATGCACCACACCGACCAGACATCGAGGTCGTCGACGTGCGGGATCCTGCGGTTTCGCGCGAAGCTCGTGTCCGCCCGGGGGTGTACGCCGGCCCAGCCCACGACCTCGTCGCCGTCGTAGGCGAGCACGCCGGGCGGGGGATCTTGCCCCACCAGCTCCTGCACGCGCTCGCCGCGGGCCGTGCCGCTGAGGGCGAGGTTCTCCTTCGAGGTCGTGAGGCGGTAGCTCAGGCACCAGCACACGTTCGCATCGGGCCGCTTGGGCCCGACCATGGTCGCGACATCGGCGAACGTGCTCGCCGCGCGCACTTCGAGGGTCATGCAGCCCACGATGCCACCGGCCACCGACACCCGGCAACGGGTCAGGCCTCGGCCCAGGCCACCTCGAAGCGCTCGAAGACGATCTCGTGGTCTTCGGTCCACTCGAACCCGAGGCCGGCACTCACCCGCTGCCAGTAGCGGCTGTGGTTCTCGCGCCACGTCGCGAGCGACCGGTCGTCTTCGCCCTCGTCGAACGCGAACTGCTCGTCGACGCTCGCGAAGGTGCCGATGCGCAACTCCACGCTGCGCAGGATGGCGCGGGGCCGGCCGGCCGAGTCACAGGCGATCCAGTGGCTGCCGATGCGGGGGAGCGGCTGCCCATCGAGCTCGAACTCCACTACGAGGGACGCCGTGGCCCGCTTCGTGCCGTCGAGTACGAGCCCGAGGAGTTCGTCGGTGAGCTCGGCATTGTCGCCGAAGACCTCCGCCGACGGCGGCTCGGTGTCGGTCGCCCGGTCGGGATGAGCGGAGCGGTACTCGGCCCAGAACTCTCGTGCGGCGGTCTCGTCGATCGGGCGGTTCTCCATCGGGCCAGTCTGGCAGCGACATCCGACGCATGAGAATGGATGCTCCGCGGTCAGACGGGTCGCACCGGCTGCCGGAGCACGGTGCGGAGCTTGTCGTGGGCGGTGCGACGTGGGTCGGTGAGGTAGATCTCGTGGTGGTCGCCGTCGAAGGTGAGGCCGTGCTCGGGCATGTACTCATGGTGCAGGCGGGCGAGCGTCGGCGCCTCGTCGTCGTACGGTCCGTGGTGGAGGATCTGCACGCTGCGGCCCTCGGCGTATCGCAGCGGCCGCACGAACTCGAGGGACGGCAGCGCCTTCTTCGCGCCGACGGCGGCGACGGCGTCGGCGACATCCGCGGGGCTGATCCACTCGGGCTGCACGAGCAGCATCGTCCACGACCATTCGTGCTTGCGGCGGCCGGTGAACGCGGTCTCGTCGTCGGCTCGCCAGAGGCCCTCGAGCGGTCCGACGACGAAATCGCGGCCGGCGCGCTTGCTCGCGAACTTGATCGCGTAGGCCACGGCGTAGAGCGCCTCGAGCGCGGCGGCGTACTCGGTTGCGGTGTTGGGGTCGCCGTGCCCGTCGACCGCGAGGTACAGGAACTCGGGCACGTCGACGAGCACGAACTCGGCCGGCGGCGCGTACAGCTCGCGATATGCGCGCTTGGGGTCGAACTTGTCCACGGGGTCTCCCATCAGCCGGCGAGCAGCACCAGAGTAACCGTCGCCGCCGACATGGCCCTGCGCCGTGGTGCCGGCTCAGCGAACCGCATACTGGGCGATGACGACCCCGGTCGTGGTGGGCACGCTCCGCTGAAGGTCGAGTTCGACGGATGCCGCGGCGAACAGCGGCGTGCCCGATCCGAGCACGAGCGGATGCACCAGCAGCACGAGTTCGTCGACGAGTCCCGCGGCGACGGGCGTCCGCACGAGCTCGTCGCTGCCGAGCACGGTGACCGCGCCGTCGAGGTCGCGCTCGAGGACCGCGACGGAGTCGGCGGCATCGCCGGTCAGGAGCGGCGAGTTCGGATACCCGAGCTCGCCGCTGTCGCGGCTCCGCGGGACGACGCATTCCGGGCTGGGCACAGGCATGCATCCGGTCGCCGAAGGTCGGTCAGCCACTGCCCTGCCTCGAGGGCGCGATCGGATGTCGGCGGGTGGGCATAGCGTCGAGGCATGGAGCAGTTCACGGTCACTCCCGCCGGTTCGTCGGCGCCGTGGTCGATGGTGCCGGCAGATCTCGATGTCGAGGAGTGGGCGCCGACCTGTGAGGGGCGGCTGCGTGACTGTCTCGATCTCGTCGAGGTCGAGACGGCGGCACTCGCGCGTGCCGAGGCGGCCAGGTTCCGGGCGATCGCCGACGCGTTCGCCGCGGCCGCGGCATCTCCCGAGACCTACGTGTTCGGGCCGGTCCGGTCCGGGGAGGATGCCGAGTTCGTTCTGCGGGCGGTCGCACACGATATCGCGTTGCGCGTCGGGATGTCGACGACGGCGGTGCGCACCATCGCGGCGCAGGCCGACGTGCTGCGACTCCGGCTGCCGAGGGTGTGGGAACGGTTCGTGCGGGGTGAGATCGCTGCGGCGAACGCCAGGGTCCTGGCCGACGTCGCGATGGGCATGCCGCACGAGCACGACGCCCGGTTCGAGGAGGCGCTGCTCGAGCGTGCCGGCCGCCTGGTGCCGGGCCGGCTCCGCACCGCCGCACAGGTCGTGCGCGAGCGGCTGGAGAGGGCGAGCAGGCAGGAGCGGTTCGACCGGGCCAGGTCGGAGCGTCGGATCTCGGTCGAGACCGTGCCCGACGGTATGGCGTGGCTCAGTCTCTACGCCCCGGCCGACGTGGTGCTGCGAGCCCGGGCACGCATCGACGCGCAGGCCCGCCGGCTCGCCGCGGTCGATGGCGAGGCGCGCACGCTGGAGCAGTTGCGGGCGGATGTCGCGGGCGACATCCTGACCGGTGCGGGCACGCCGCAGGAGGTGACGGCGACGGTGTTCGTGACCGTGCCGCTGCTGAACCTCGCCGGTGTCGAGCCCGCCCGCGTCGGCCTCGACGTCGTCGCTCCCGGCGGCGTCGCTCCCGGTGGCGTGGGTCCCGGCGGCGTGGCTCCCGACGGCGTGGCCACAGAGTCGGCCACCCTCGAGGGATACGGCATCATCGACGATGCCACCGCCGCGCGGCTGTTCGCGGATGCGCCGTCGTTCCAGCGGATCGCGACCGACCCGTTCACCGGTGTCCGGCTCAGGCTCGACCGGAGTCGTTACCGTCCCTCGCGGGCGCAGCGCGACTGGGTGCGGCTCACGCACCGGTCCTGCATCGACCCGACCTGCGCGCACGACGCCCGCCACACCGATATCGACCACACCACTGACTGGCAGCACGACGGGCTCACCAACGACGACAATCTCGGCCCGCTGTGCAGGGCGAAGCACCGGATCAAGCACCGCACCCGGCTCCGAGTCGATCAGATCGCCGACGGGATCATCCGATTCACCTCTCCGACCGGCGCAGTGCGCGACCACGACCCGCCCCCGTTCTGACCCGCCCCAAGTTCTGCCCGCGGCCGTTCTGCCCCGCGGCCCCGCGGCAAGGATGCCTCCGGGCGCCCGCCCGCCCGGACACGAGAAGTATTCGCGCCGAATTGGCGGATGCTGGAGTCATGGGCGAATCGACGCGGCTACCCGGACCACCGCGATGGGCGGTGCGAGCGACCGAACCCCTTGTGCTGGCCTTCTCGGGCCGGCGCTGGTTTCCCCTGTGGGCAGTCGTGCATCACCGCGGACGCAAGAGCGGGAACGACTACGCGACTCCCATCGCCGTGATCCCGACGGCGGCAACCGACGTCTTCCTCATCGGACTGCCATGGGGACCGAAGACCAACTGGGCCAGGAACGTGCTGGCGGCAGGCGGAGCGACCGTGACGTGGAAGGGGCGCGACCATCGCGCGACCGAACCTCGGCTGGTCCACGCCGACGAAGCTGCGGCGATCGCCATGCCACGTCTCAAGCGGATCGTCGGAAGCGGCCGGTTCCCGGCCTTCCTCGTGCTGAAGCGGTAGACCGGACCGACCTTCACTCCTCGGTCATCGACCGGCGTTCGCCGACCCGGCGGTCGGTGAACGGAAAGACGAGTGCGCCCTCGCCGACCCACCACTCCATCACGTCGTAGACGAGCCGCCCCGCCGCGACCGACGGGTCGCCGTCCGACAGTCGTGCGGCCTCGGCGGGGCGGCATGCGAAGATCGACATGCCGCGATACGACGGGTCGCTCTGCTGATCGAACGGCCCGTTCGCGACCAGCACGCCGCGCCGTCCGAGCTCGGCGCGGTAGGCGAGGTGGCGTGCCTGCAGCGCGTCGAGTTCCTCCTCCGACATCTGCGGCGCATCGGCCGGCCGCCGTAAGACCACGACCGTGTAGACGTCGAACGCGTCAGGGATGTCGGGTTGGCGTGGCATGGTTCCGCGGGAGGCTCGCGCCGCCGTCAGGCGTTCTCAAGTTCGGCGATCACGATCTTCTTCTGCCGCATCATCACCTGGATCTGCTCGGGCCGGCGCGTCAGCTCGCCCATGTTCGCGGGGATGACCTGCCAGCTCACGCCGAAGCGGTCCCTGCACCAGCCGCACTGCTCCGACTCGGGCACGTGCGAGAGCTTCGACCAGTAGTCGTCGATCTCGGCCTGGTCCGCGCACGACACGATGAACGAGATCGACTCGTTGAAGGTGAAAAGCGGCCCGCCGTCGAGGCAGACGAAGTCCACCCCGTTCAAGGTGAATTGGCCGTTGAGCACCTTGCCCGACATCCCCTCGAAATGCTCGTCGAGCGACTCGTCGGGATACTCATCGATCCGGGTAATCCGGGAGTTCGGGAACACGTCGACGTAGTACTCCATCGCCTCGCGCGCCCGGTCGTCGAACCAGAGACACGGCTGGATGGGTGAGAGTTCGGCCATCGGTGACCCCCTTGTTTTCGCCCGACGCTTCGGCGGCCACGTTACGCCGATGTGGCGGCGGGATCGAGGGGTCGCGCTGTCCGGTCGACTTCCTTCACGGCAAGTCGGGCGGTGCGACCCCGGTCAGCTGCGGATGCCGTTGAATCGCCGCGGGTCGAGGAACGAGGCATCCGTGAACGGCTGCTCGCCCGCGACCGACTGGGCGACGAGCTCACCGAGCGCCGAGGCGTGCTTGAACGAGTGACCCGAGCAGCCGCCGCCGACGACGACGCGCGGGTGCGCCGTCGCACCGACCACGAATTGCCCGTCGGGCGTGTGCGTCATGATGCACGTCGTCACCCCCGACGGCTCGGGATCGAGGTCGGGGAAGGTCGCGGCGACCAGGTCTCGGATGCCGTCGGTCTCGCCGGGATGCACGATCCGGTCGATCGCGTCGGGGTCTTCTGCGGCGAACGGTCCGTCGAACTCGGGCCCGACCTTCGCGTCGAAGCCGTCGTACCCGTCGTACCCGTCGTCGCCGTCGTCGCCGGGCATCGCGCCGTGACCCCAGATCCACGTGGCGTGCCCGGGCACGCTGCGGATGAACACCGGCAGCGCGTCGAGGTTCGCGTCATGCCCGGCGCGCGCGCGGAACCAGGTCATGACCACGCGGTGCGCCGTGAGCGGCAGGCCGGGCACGAAGCGGGTGATCCAGGGGCCGGATGTCACGGCGCACCGCCGTACGCGGACCTCGCCGTCGGCGGTGCGCACCGTGACGCCCTCGTCGTCGGGCTCGATCGCGATCACCCGGGTGTCGGTGCGGATGCGGGCGCCGGCCGCTCGTGCAGCGTCGACCGCTGCGACGATCGCGGCCTCGGGGCGGAGGATGCCCGCCTCGGGATCCCAGACGCCGATGTCGCCCGGGTTCAGGCGGGCGTGCGCCGGGAATCGGTGGGCGATGTCGTCGGCGCCCAGCCGTTCGACGGGCAGGTCGTGCGCCTCGGCCGCGCGCAGCGTGCCGGCGATGATGTGCGAGCCGGGCGGCCCGATCATGAGGCCGCCGGTCTCGTGGAACAGTGCCTGGCCGCTGGATGCCTCGAGCTCGCGCCACAGGTCGCGCGCGCGTCTGGCGATGGGCGTCAGGCCCGGATGCTCGAGGCACGCGACCCGGAACAGTCGCGTGCGTCCGGTCGAGCCGCCCCAGGGGTGCCCGGGCTCGAACTGCTCGAAGCCGAGCACATCGAGGCCGCGCACCGCGAGCCGCCATGCCGCGCTCGACCCGACCGCGCCGAGACCGATCACGGCGACGTCGGCGTCGAACTGCGGTGAGGTGCCGGGCGATTCCACTTCACCATTCTCGCCGACGGCCGTCAGCGCGGCACCCGGGTCATCGGCCGACCATGGTTGGACGAGGACGCCGTCGCATCGGCGTCGAAGGCTATCTGCAACTCGAAAGTTGCATTATTGTCTGAGGTCTGCAACCATCGAGTTGCAAGAACACACAGAGCGACATGAAAAGGACGATCATCATGACCATGACCGACAACCAGCCATCCGTCATCCACGAGGGCACGTTCACCGTGCGACGCACCATCCGGATCGCCGCCCCCATCGAGAAGGTGTGGCGTGCCGTGACCGAGCCCGAGCACATCTCGCGATGGTTCGGGCACACCGTGCTCGACGGCACCGGACCCGGGGCATCCGGCACCATCACATTCACCGACTATGGCGCCGTGCCCCTGCGGGTCGAGGCGGTGGATGCCCCGCGCAGCGTGTCGTACCGCTGGGGCAACGACGACGCGCTCGGCAAACTGCCCGACGCGGTCGACGACGACACGTCGACGGTGTTCACCTTCACGCTGGAGGCAGAGGCCGGCGGCACCCGGCTCACGGTCGTCGAGACCGGATTCGAGCGCACCTCCGACCCGGCCGCGAACATGGAGAGCCACGCCGAGGGCTGGGTCTCGGAGCTCGACAAGCTCGTCGCCCTGCTCGAGGGCGCCGAGGGCGCCGAGGGCTCCGAGGGCGCTGCGTGACCACGGAAACGCTGGTCCCGGTGTTCGCTGCGCTCGGGGACGAGACCCGGTGGAGCATCCTGGCTGCGCTCGGCGAGGGCGATGCCTCGGCGTCGGCGCTCGCCGAGCGCCTGCCGGTCACCAGGCAGGCGATCGCGAAGCACCTCGCCGTGCTGCAGGTGGTGGGCGTGGTCGAGCCCGTTCGTGTCGGCCGCGAGGTTCGCTACCGCGTGATCGGGTCGCAGCTCAGCGAAACGGCACGCCGGCTCGAGGCTATCGGTGCCGAGTGGGATCGTCGTCTCGCGGCGATCAAGGAGATCGCCGAGGGGCTGTGACGGGTCGCCTCACGCGGGCCGGTTGCCGGCGTCGCCGGGGTGCATGTCGAGCGAGTCGACGATCCAGGGGCAGGTGCATAGGGTGCACGTCGGGCGTGCATCGACGGGTCGCCGCCATGCCGGCGTTCTTGCAGAACGCTTGACGACCGCCCGAGTCCGGAGCACGCTGATCGCATACGTCAACCGCAACGGCGCGGGATGCCGCGCGAGAGGGCAGGCCCCATGAACCCCACGACCGAACTCACGACCGACCTCATGACCGAGAAGATCGCCTGCGCGTTCTCGAGTCATCGGTTCGAGGTCGCGCTGCCGCACCTCGCCGACGACGTCGTCTGGACGCTCGTCGGCTCCGACCCCCTGATCGGGCTCAAGGCCGTGAAGAAGGCCTGCGAGCGCACCGTCGCCGAACTCGCCGGCGTGACCACCGAGTTCCAGCGCCAGCGCACTGTGGTGGGCGAAGACAGCGTCGCAGTCGACAGCCTGGCGAGGTACACCGATGCTGCGGGTGGCGTCTCGGTCGTCGCATCGTGCGACGTCTACGACTTCGACGGCGGGCGCATCACCGAGATCGTCTCGTACAACATCGAGATCCTGCGCTAGGCGCGTCAGCCCTCGAACCAGCGCAGCACTCGAAGCGCCCGCAGCGTGTTCCAGGGGCTCGGTTCGCCTTCGGGCGCGTCGACCGCGAAGAACACCTCACCGTGCCAGGGCCTTCCGGCGGGCCAGCGCTGGTCGTCGCCCCGCTGCGTGCGAAGCACGTCGATCGCCTCGTCGAGGCGAGCGTCGGGCGTGTCGCCGGTCTCGCGGAAGTAGTCGAGCGCCCGCAGCACATCGTAGAACCAGTACGGCGGGAAGGAGACGTTGAGGTAACGCTCCTTGACCACCTCGCCCGTCGAGCGCCTGCGGAACAGGCTGCGTTCGAGCAGGTACTCCTCGCCACGGCGGCGGGCCACGGCGAGCACGGCATCAGTATCGGAATCGCCCGACCCGCCCGCCTGCTCGAGCGCGAGCAACCCCTCGAGCACGCAGATCGTCGAGTCGAACGACGACCGCACCGACCCCTCGGCCCGATCGCAGTTCCATCCGCCGTCGCCCTGCTGCTCCTCGAGCAGCAGCCGGATGATGCGTTCGCTGCCCTCGCCGAGCTCGCCGAAGTAGGCAGCGTTGGCGAGCACACCGCCGTTGACGCACTCCTCGACCTCGCCATGGAAGTACGGCCGACCACCCCAGTCGCTCCAGACGACGCCGTCGCGCACGCGAGCGGTCGCGGCGCGCACCGTGGGATCGGCGGGCTCGGCACCGAGCCGCCTCAGCAGGTGCAGGGACCAGTGCGTGCCTCTGCGGTCTCCGTCGATGCCGTACTCATGATCGCCCCAGTAGCCGCGCTCGTCTTGCAGCGCGAGGAGTCGGGCACCCCACCCGTCGCGTGCCACACGCGCCCGCTCGCCGGCGACGGCATCAGCAGGTTCGTCGAGCAGGTCGCGCATGACCTGCCAGCGGATCGAGGGATCGGAGTCGAGCAACCAGTCTGTGACGTGCATGTGGCAATGCTTCCGGATGCCGCCGACACGCGGCCACCCCCTACGGCTGCTCAGCGGGCGAGCACCGTGTCGAGGCTCTCGCGCACGATCGCGAGGCCGCGGGTGAGCTCGTCGTCGGTGATCGTGAGCGCCGGCAGGAACTTCAGCACTTCGTCGAAGGCGCCGGATGTCTCGATCACGAGCCCGCGGTGGAACGCCTCCGCCGAGACGCGGCCGGCCAGCGTGCGATCGGAATCGCACGCGAGGCCGTACATGAGACCGCGGCCGCGCACGACGAAGCCCTGGCCCGGGTGGTCGGCGGCGATGCGCTCGAGTTCGGCGCGCAGCAGGGCCGACTTCGCGGCGACCTCGTCGGCGAACGCGGCATCCGCCCAGTAGGTCTCGAGCGCGGCGCGCGCGGAGACGAAGGCGAGATTGTTGCCGCGGAACGTGCCGGTGTGCTGGCCGGGCTTCCACACGTCGACCTCGGGGCGCAGCAGCACGAGCGACATCGGCAGGCCGGAGCCCGAGATGGACTTCGACACGGTGACGATGTCGGGCACGATGCCCGCCTCCTCGAACGCGAAGAACGCACCGGTGCGGCCGACGCCCGCCTGGATGTCGTCGAGGATCAAGAGGATGCCGCGGGCCGCCGTGATCCCGCGGAGGCGCCGCAGCCAGGGCGCGCTCGCGACGTTGATGCCGCCCTCGCCCTGCACCGCCTCGACGATCACCGCCGCGGGCAGGTCGAGGCCCGAGCCTGGGTCGTCGAGCATCTTCTCGAACAGGTCGAGCGTGTCGACATCCGCCCCCAGGTAGCCGTCGTACGGGAGGCGTGCGACGTCGTCGAGGCCGACGCCCGCGGCGTTGCGATAGCGGCTGTTCCCGGTGGCGGCGAGGGCGCCGAGGCTCAGGCCGTGGAAGCCGTTGGTGAAGGCCACCACGAGCGAGCGGCCGGTCGCCTGGCGGGCGACCTTGAGCGCCGCCTCGACGGCGTTCGCGCCCGTCGGCCCGGTGAACTGCAGCTTGTGGTCGAGGCCGCGCGGTTGAAGCACGAGCCGCTCGAACGCCTCGATGAACGCCTTCTTCGCCGAGGTGGCCATGTCGAGGCCGTGGATGATGCCGTCGCGCTCGAGGTACTCGACGAGCGCGCGCGTGAACGCCGGGTTGTTGTGCCCGTAGTTGAGCACGCCGGCGCCGGCGAAGAAGTCGAGGTACTCGCGCCCGTCGGCGTCGATCAGGGTCGAACCGGTGGCGCGGTCGAACACGGTCGGGAACGAGCGGATGTATCCACGAACCTCGGACTCGCGGCGGTCGAAGACGTCCAGAACTGTGTCGCTGCTCATGGCAGGCGGGCTCCTCTCGAGGCAGGTGACGGTGAAAAGACCCTACGTCCTCAAGCCGAGCGTTCCGTGCACGGGGTGGCGTTTGCTCCCGGCATGGCCGAGCCCACGGCTGCGAACTACGACGTCAAGCGCGAGCATCCGGAGCTGTACGCGCCGTCGGCGAGGGAGGCCATCGCGAAGCACCTCGCCGTGCTGCAGGACGTCGGCCTCGTCGAGCCGGTACGCGTCGGCCGCGAGGTGCGGTACCGCGTGCTCGGCTCGCAGCTGAGCGACACCGCGCACCGGCTCGAGGCCAGGGCGCGGAGTGGGACCGCCGTCTCGCGACCATCAAGGAGATCGCCGAGGGACCTTGACCGGGCTCGGTCAGTAGATGTGCAGCTTCTCCAAGAGCGCGAACGTGTCGTCGAGGGTCTCGAACAGATCCTTGTTGTGCTTGATCATCTTGCTGCGCATGTAGACGCGCAGCCACTGCTTGTACATGAAGTTCTCGTACCGGTCGAACTTCTCCCGCAGTGGCAGATCCTGCTGCCCGATCAGCCCGGCGAGGAACATCGCACATTCGAAGCCCAGCGAGATCGACTGGAAGTACGGCGAGCCGATGGCCGAGTCGCCGGCAAGGAACGCCGGCGAGCTCGCGAGCGGGTGGTCGGCCGAGTCGAGCGCGTGCCACTTGCGGCTGGTCACGTTGCGGGCGTGATAGAGGTCGAGCGGGATACGGACGATCTCGAGTTCGCCGAGGATTTCTCCGCCGGTCTCGTGCTTGATCCGGTCGATGAATCGGTCCATCGACAGGGTGACGCCCGGGAAGTTGCTGCGGAGCCATGCGCTGTCGAACCGCGATGGCATCGCCTGGTACTCCGCTTCCGTGATGTTGACGATGCCGGTCACGTGGCTGACGCCTTGGTCGTAGAAGGTTCGGTGCACCGCGGGAATGAACTTGTAGCTGTCATTCTCGGCGTTCTTGTAGTACTTGCAGTACTCGTCGCAGACATACGTCTGGCTGTACAGGAACGTGATCACGAGCGTATACTCCAGCCGGACCTTGAAGAGGTTGGCTTCGCCGCCAACCCCGCCGAACGCGGGAGAGATGTGATCCCGGAGGAGTGATCTGCTCCCGGTGCAGTCGATGAGGATGTCGTCCGGTCCCACGATCGCCAGCGCGTCCTGCGCTGTGAGGTCGCCGGCCACGCGTTCGACCGAGTGCGTTCCACGCTGATCGATCAGGTCGCTGAGCGCCTGCTCGATGGCGTTGAGTGGGCAGAATCCCAGCGTCCATTCGAGCAGCAGCGACCGAAGGTCCGGCGCGATCGACTGCCTGGATGCGACGCCCTCTTCGAGGTCGGCGCGATCGAAGACGGCCTCGACGTTCTCCTCATCGATGTAGTCGATGCAGTAGCTCTCGACAGTATCCGCGACGAGATAGGTGTCGAGCTTGACCATTCGGGTGCGAGTGTACGGGGATCGCTTCTCATAGAGGCGGATCGAGTAGTCGCCCATGGTCTGCAGCAACGCCGCCAGCATGAGACCGACAGGGCCTCCGCCGACGATGTGGACCTGGCGTGGCGTCGACGATTCGAAAGGCATCCGAACACTCCTCACGCAGGAGACGCGGAAGGATCCTGTGCCGCAGCGACCCCAGGTTCCGCGCAGCGGCGCACCCCCATCTGGTGCGTGCCGCGGCCTAGACTAGCACCGCGAGGACGCAACCGAGCCGAGGTGCCCCATGGCGACTGCGATCGAGGATCAGGACGCACGCTTCCCGGTCTTCGAATTCACGTACTCCGACAACCAGACGGGTGAAGCGACCACCGTCAGATCGACCGACGGCATCCTCTTCGCGCGTGTGGCGAATGGCGGTGCGTTCCGTTCGATCACCGCCCGAATCATCTCTTCGCGCGTCCCCCTCAAGCTGAAGTACGGATGTCGCTACAGACGGCTGGGCCAAGATGGTGAACTCTCGGGCGAAGCGCTCGAGGGCGAGCGATGCCCGCCGGGCGGCGCCGACCACATCACTCGGATCGCGTTCGAGTCCAAGATCTACTATCGGTGCTGGATGTCGCATCCCGAACGGCCCGACGAATACCTGCGAGATCCCGCCGGCGCGTTCTGGTATCCGAGTGGGCAGTTCTGTGGAGCCGTCGACGACGGTCGTTGGATCACGGCTCTCGAGATCAAGATGCCACCGATCGTCGAAGGCTGGCGTTCGGCGTGAGCCGCAGGATGCCACGGACGCCGGCTTCGAGTTTCAGATCGGCAGCGGCCGGTCGTCGACCGCCGCGACGATCCTGCGGCCGTGCGAACGAGTTCGCGTGGCTCGAGTCCCACGGCGTCGGTCGCGCCTGAACAGCGTCGCAGCATCCATGTCACTCTCCTCGCGTCATCGCAGGTCGACGCTGCTGATCACCTCGGTCGCGGCGATCTTGAGCACCCCGCCCTCGTCGACCAGTTGATACGCCGTCACCTCCCGCACGGCACGCCCGTCGGTGAAGTTGTAGACCAGCGTCGCCTGCGCGGCGTCGGCAGCGGACGCGGTCACGTCGGAAATCCTCATATTCGCAACCGCGCCCCAGAAGGCACCGTATGCGTTCCGCCCTCCGACGTGATTCTGCTGGTAGTCGGCGGTCAACATCGACCAACCGGTGTCCAGGTCGCCCGGGACGGTCGCGTAATAGGTCGTGACCGCGTCGACCACCTGTTGTTCGGCACTCGGTGGAGCTGGCGGCGGCTCCTCCGCTTCTTGGGGCGGAGTGGAAGGGGCGACCGGCGGTTGCGCCTCGGGCGATCGTGTCGCCGGGGTTTCGGTGGCGGCCTCCGGCGTCTGTGAAGTGCTGGGCGATTCCTCCGTGCCGGGGCCTCCAGCGGTGCCGGCATCCGGGCGGAGCGGACCGAAGAGAGAGAGGCCGCCGAGCACGAGGAGGGCCACCAGAACAAGGATGCCGACCAGCGCATCGGCACGGCGGCGGCGAATAGGTGGGGGCCCCGGAGTTGGCTCGTCGGTCGGTGGTGGACTTTGCGGGCTCTGCGTGAGCCAGGCCAGCGGCGGGGATGTTGCGGCTCCGGCCAGTCGATCTGTGTCGGCGGCAGGCACTACAGCGGTGGGCGCTTCAGTGGTGGTCGCTTCGGCGGCGGGCGCTTCAGCGGTGGGCGCTTCAGTGGTGGTCGCTTCGGCGGCGGGCGCTTCGGCGGCGGGCGCTTCAGCGGTGGGCGCTTCAACGGTCAGCGCTTCAACGGTCTGCGCTTCAACGGTGGGCGCTTCAACCGTTGGCGCTTCGGATTCGGGCTCTTCGGCCGTCACGACTGGTGACCCATCGACGACGAGGTCGGCGGCTGCGGCGCCGAGCGGTTCCGTTGGCAGAACGGATGCCGCGGCATCCGTGCCCTGGGATATCGCGGCCAAGCGCGACGCGACCGACTTCATCGAAGGGCGACGCTTGGGATCGGCCGACAGCATGTCGCGCAGCAGCGGCCCGAGCGCTCCGGCGTGCGTCGAAGCCGGGAAGTCGCCGCGTGCGACCTTGTGCAGCAGGGCGAACGCGTTGTCGTCGGCGCCGAAGGGCGGCCCACCCTCGAGCATCGCGTACAGGGTGGACCCGAGCGAGAAGACGTCCGACGCGAAGCTCGACTGTTGCTGTCCGCTTGCCACCTCTGGCGCGAGGTAGGCGGGCGTGCAGCGCATCATGCCGGTTGCGGTGGTCGTCGCATCGCCGAGCGCGTGCGAGATGCCGAAGTCGCTGATCATCGCCGAACCGTCTTCGGTGATGAGGACGTTGCCCGGCTTCACATCGCGGTGAACGATGCGCATCTTATGGGCCGAGGCGAGTGCGGAGCTCACGTGCGCTCCGATGCGAGCGGTCTCGGGCGGGGTGAGCGTACCGTGCTCACGAAGCAGGTTCGACAGCAGCGTCGACTCGACCAGCTGCATCACGAGGCATGGTCGGCCGTCATGTTCGACGACGTCGAACACCGTGACCGCGTGCTCGTGGTGCAGGCCCGCGGTGATGCGGGCCTCACGCATCGCCCGATTCGTCGCGGCCTCGCGCTCGAGGTCGGTGAGTTCGGGCTGCGTGCGCAGCATCTTGAGCGCGACGCGCCGCTCGAGGCGTTCGTCCCACGCTTCCCAGACGACACCCATCCCGCCTGTACCGAGCAGTTTGACCAGTCGGTAGCGGTCGGCGATGAGAGTGGATGGCGTACTCATCGAGCTGGTTCCTCCGACTCCCTGGGTCTTGGGACTCTCGGCGCCATAGGCGAATCACGCGGCCTGACGACGCCCGGCACCGCTGCGACGGCCTCAGGCCACGCCGACCAGCTTCGCGTAGACGACGAGGTTGTTCGCATACAGCAAGTTGTCCCCGTCGTACGCGTCGCAGGTGATGAGGCGGATCTCGGCACCTGGCACCGGGTAGTAGATGGCTTTCGTCGGGAACTCGTCCTTGACGTACGTCTCGTTCTTGTACACCTCGAACACCGCTGTCGCGCCGTCGGCACGGGCGACCGAGATCTGGTCACCGGGTTGGAGGTGGCGCAGGTCGTAGAAGACACCGGTGGCATCGGTCAAGGAGTTGACGTGGCCGAGCAGCACCGACACGCCGGCGGAGCCGGGGGTGGCCGAGCCGTTGTACCAGCTCGCCGGTGATCCGTCGTCGTTGGGCGGAACCTCCAGCGTGTTGTCCGCGCGCAGGCCCGTCTTCATGAGCCCCGAGTCGATGTTCACCGCCGGAATGCGGAGGCTCACCGGCTCCGACGGCTCCATGGCGAGCGCCACGGAAGGCGGCAGGTCTTGCTGGGGCTCCGCAGCCGGTGAGGGCGTCTGGTCCGGTTCGGCAGGTGCCGGGTCGGGCGAGGGAGCGGAACTGGCGGCGGGTGGACTGGAGGGCTCCTGCTGGTCACTGAGAGCGCAGCCGGTCAGGAGCAGCAGCAGGGCCACCATCCCCGCTGGGAGACGGAGCTGGCGGCCCGTGCTGTGATGTGACATGTGAACGACCCTCACCGAGTCGCGTTCGCCCGACGAGCGAAGACGTAGGCTCCGCCGACCGCGGCGGCGCCGATCACGCCACCAATGGCGAGCATTCCGGCGTCGATGCCACCGGTGTTGCCGGTTCCGGCGACGCCGGTGTCGACTCCGCCGGCGGGCTGCATCTTCAGCGCGCCGCACAGGGCCGGTGAGGTTGCGGCCAACGGCAGCTCGGGAACGAGGTCGCTCGGCGCGGTCGCGCCCTCAGGCTGCGTAGCGGGATCCAGACCGTGCACCACGATGACGGCCGTTCCGTTGGCCAGCGAGTCCTGCGTCTCCTGGTTCAACTCGAACGTCTCCTTGTACTCGATGGTGGCGCCCCACGGCGCGACGGTGAGGTCCGTTCCCGCGGCCGGGCTCTTATCGGCGTCGCCGACCGACAGCGTGGTGCCGATCCCGCCGTACGAGGGCGCACCTTCCGTGGTGCTGATGATGCCGTCGCCGTTCGCGTCAACGCTCATGTCCGGGCAGACGCCCTGCGCACCGATGTGGATGTGCTGCACATGCGGGTACGGGTTGCCGTCGAATTCGGCCGCCAGGTTCGACGCGTTCAGCGTGACCGTGGCCACGGTGCCTTCGACGTCGATCCACGCCTCGCCGGATGCGCCGCTGTTGTTGATCTCGTTGAGCGTTGCCGAGTACGAACCTGCGGCATGGTCGGCCATTGCCGGCGCCGCCGCTCCCATCGCCACGAGGCCCAAGCCGAGCGCCGGAGCGAGTATGAGTGCCTTCTTCTTCATGAGAAGTACCTCTTTCGATCAGATTGCGGGCGCACAGGCTTGTGTCCTGTTCACGTTGCCCGTTGTTCATGGGTAGTTATTCGGAACCGTCGCCGCCGAGGATTGGTCCTCTAGGTCGGTCGGTGACCGCCGCCTTGTGCCCGTCGAACCAATCCCATGGCTCCACGTCGACGAACCACTCCTGAACTCATGAGCGATGGATGTGGAGATTCGAATGGAACGCAGAACGTGGCTCGGTGCCATCGCCGTCGCCTCACTGTTGATGACCGGCTGTGCGGCGTCGGCCGCTGAGGCACCGGAAAGCCCGAATCCGGGGCCGTCCCACACCATGCCCGACGGGACGGTGATGTCCGGTTCCGAGCATGAAGCACACGACGCCCGACCCGAGAACGAACACGGGCCTTCGGAGGCAGCGCAGATGGTCTGCGCCGGTCAGGTCGTGACGGCCGTCGCAGGCGTTCTCGGGCTGGAGGCCGAAGTCTCCCCAACGTCGTCGTGGGAGAAGCCCATGTTCACCTGCACGTACGAGATCGATGGCCGGCCACTGGTGCTCTCCGTGCATGACGCTACTGATGAGGCCGAGGGCCGAGCGCACTTCGCAGACCTTCAGAACAGCCTCGACGATGCCGAGGAGATCGAGGGTATGGCAGGCCTGGGCATGCCGTCGTTCTCCACCGGTACGGGGATCGTCGCATTCGTGCGGGATGGCAAGACGCTGCTGGTGGACGCGACCGCGCTTCCGAGCGGACTCGGCGCCAACGGCTCGAAGACGCAATCCGAAGCGGCGTATGCGCTTGCCTCGGCCGTTCTCGTCTGCTGGGTCGAGCACGACTGAGCACGCATCGGTCGTCGACGTGCTCGACATCGGGAACGGCGGACTGCGCGACTCGCGCGGAATCGACCCTGAGCCGTCCGGACTTCATCCCAAGCGTGACGTGAATGCAGGAACAATCGTCCAGGGCGTCGCGTGTCGCGCTGCGACACGCCACAAGAAGGCGGGTTGTTCCTTCTTTGGCAGGGGAGCGGCCGGTGCCCGGCCAGCGGGAACCTCCTCGTTCGGTCGTTGGTTCGAGGGGCCGCGTTGCGCCGCCGCACGAGGCGCGGCATCCGTCGATTCGGATGCCGCGCCTCGCGCAGCTCTCGTCGGATGTCAGACCCTGGCGCCCGCGCGCAAGGCCTCGGCGAGCACGGTGCGCGCGTCGCGCGGCGGCCGGCCGAGCGCGTCGAGCACGCCCGCGGTCGGCTGAACGTTGCGGCCGTCGAACACCTCGCGGCAGAGCTCGGTGAGCATGGTTGCCACATCGGGTCCATCCTCGGCGGCGACCGCCGCGTGGAACTCGTCGAAGCCGACGGGCAGGTAGCGGATGTCGCGCCCGTGGATCTCCGACAGCAGCTCGGTCAGTTCGGTGAACGTCAGCGACTCGGGGCCGGTCACCTCGTGGATGCGACCCTCGTGCCCGGTGCCGGTCAGCGCCTCGACGGCGACGGCGGCGATGTCGTCGACGTCGATGAAAGGTTCGCGCACGTCGCCGGCGGGCAGCGCGAGCACGCCCGTGTCGACCGCGTCGCGCAGCATCCCCTCGGTGAAGTTCTGCGTGAACCAGCTCGCGCGCACGACGGTGGCGGGCACGCCGGACGCGAGCAGGATGTCCTCGCAGCGGCGCGCGCCGTCTTCACCCCTCCCCGAGAGCAGCACGATGTGACGCACCCCCGCGACGCGGGCGACCGCCGTGAAGCGGGTGATGGCCGCCTCCGATCCGGGGGCGGCGAGGTCGGGCACGTAGGCCGCGTACAGGCGCTCGACGCCGTCGAGGGCGTCGCGCCATCCATCGGGTCGCTGCCAGTCGAAGGCGGGAATCGTGCCGCGGGCGAGGCGGCGCACGGCGTGGCCGCGCTGCTCGAGCAGATCGGCGACGCGTCGGCCGGTCTTGCCGGTGGCGCCGACGACGGCGGTGGTGGAAGTGGAGGAGGTCATGGCGGGGTCCTTCCGTCGTGTTCGAGTCGTTTCGTGCGACCACTCTCGCGTCCGCCGGTCCGGACGGACAATCGCCGTACAACCGCTTCTCTTTGCCGATCGTCCAGAGCGAGGCTCATCCGGATGTCCGGCATGCCACCGTGGACGCATGGTCAACCCACGAACGGCGGCCGCGCACGCGGCGGCACACCACGACGACTCCGTCGACGAACTCGGCGACGGCCTGCACCTGCTGCGCTTCACCGGCGCGCTCTTCTGCCGCGCCGAGCTCTCCGAGCCGTGGGGTGTCGAGTTCCCCGAGCTGCCCGGCTGCATGACGCTGCCCGTCGTGCTCTCGGGGCGGTGCGTGCTCGAGGTCGGCGACGACCGCTACCCGCTCGAAGCCGGCAGCGCCGCGCTCATCACTCGTGGCGTCGCCCACAGGGCACGCAGCAGCACGGATGCCGCGGCGACCCCGCTCTTCGACATCCCCGCCCTGCAGGTCACCGACACCTACGAGCACATGCGCCTCGGCGGCGGCGGCGAACGCACGCAGATCGCATACGCGGCGATGCAGGTCGACGCGCCGCTCACGGCCCGCCTGATCGCGGAGCTTCCCGACGTGATCCGCGTCGACTCATGGGACGACGAGGAGACGGGCGCGTTCGCGACGGTGCTGCGACTGCTCGCGCGCGAGGCGGAGTCGATCGAGCCCGGCGGCGAAGCCGTCATGACCAGGCTCGCCGACGTGCTCGTCATCCAGATCCTCCGCCGCTGGCTGCGCACCGCAGAGACACAGGCCGGATGGCTCGCCGCGCTCCGCGACCCGCACGTCGGTCGTGCCATCCGCCGCATGCACGCCCGGCCCGAGGAGGAATGGACGCTCGTGAGGCTCGCTCGCGTCGCGAACCTGTCGCGCTCGGCCTTCGCGGAACGCTTCACGACCCTCGTCGGCGAACCGCCGATGCGCTACCTCGCCGGTTGGCGCCTCGACCAGGCCCGGTCGCAGCTCACGCGCACCGACGACCCGATCGCGACCATCTCGACGCGCGTCGGCTACGGCTCGGAGGCCGCGTTCAGTCGCGCGTTCAAGCGGCACCACGGGGTGACGCCGGGATCCGTGCGTCGAGCCGCCGAGTCGGCGCGGCCGCTCACGCCGTTCCGGTCGGCGTCGTAGCCTGCGCAGGGCCGCTCACCGGTTCGGATTCGTGGCCGCCCCATCGAGCCAGAGCGTGTCGGTCGGGTCGCTGTGCGTGCCGCCGCTGTCGACGTGCTCGGCGCTGATCTGAGGACCCTTCGTGATGACGTGGACGAGCGCCATCGCGTGGCCGCGGCCGAGGTCGTAGTCGGCGGCGAGCCACTCGACGATCGGCGTCGCCTTGGTGCCGGGGCCGAAGCCCTTCTCCTCGGCGAGCTCGATGAACCGGCGGGGCGTGAGGCCGGTCTTCGCTTCGATGTTGTCGAGGTAGGACTGGAATGACAACGTGGATCTCCTTCGGTTCGGTGGGTCAGTCTTGGTCGGCCCAAGTCTGCACGATGACGTCCGATGCGTGGATGCACAGCACCCGGAGCCGTCCCGTGCCGGCGTTCTTGAAGCCGTGCCAGACGCCGGTCGGCACGGTCGCGGTGTCGCCCTCGCCGGCCTCGAACGTGTGATCGCCGATCGTGATGCGCGCCGTGCCCTCGATGACGACCCAGGTCTCGGGGTAGGGATGCCAGTGGAGGCCTGGGCCCTCGCCCGGCTCGTTGTCGACGTAGAAGTAGGAGACACCGGCGCCGTGCTCGCGCCCGACGAACCGACGGGTTCGGCCGGCACCGATGCGCAATGACTCGCCGGGCACGACCTCCGGCGTCGGCGCCGACATCGTCGGTTCCATGGTGATCTCGGTCGAATAGGTCGCACTGGTCATGGAATGCCTCGATTCGGTGTGAATGGTCGGAAAGCTCCACCTAGGCTCTCGCCGGAGCAGGCTCCGGCGCAACAGGTTCTGACGAGAGATCACCGCGAATCCGGCCCGGTGATCGCGGTCAGATCGGCAGCGGCCGGTCGTCGACGATCGTCTTCATGACCAGGGTCGACTCGACGCGGCGCACGCCCGGCAGCGCGGAGAGTTGCTCGTCCCACAGTCGCTGGTACGCCGGAAGGTCGGCCACGGCCACGCGCAACAGGTAGTCGGGGTCGCCGAAGAGCCGCAACGCCTGGATCACCTCGGGAATCTCGGCCACGGCGGCGTCGAAGGCGGGGATGGTCGCACGGTTCGCCTGCTCCATCGTGACGAACACGAGCGCTCCGAAGCCGAGCCCGACCACCTCGGGGTCGATGACCGCGCGGTATCCGGTGATGGCACCGGATGCTTCGAGCGCATGGAGTCGGCGATGGGTCGGCGACATGCTCAACTGCACGCGCGCGGCCAGGTCGGTGAGGCTCAATCGCCCGTCTTGCTGCAGTTCGGCAAGGATTCTCTGATCGATCGCGTCCATGGGGTGAATTGTTCCACGAGAGCAGCCTGTGATGGAGAAAGAAGGAAGCCTATTCTTCGCATTCTTGCCTATGTTCGTCCCATCGGAGATGAGAGGCAGGGGCGAGACGTGGATGCGCAGTTGCTGCTCGCGTGCGCGGGCATGATGATGCTCATGGTGCTGGTGCCCGGCCCCGATTGGGCGTACATCCTCGCCGCCGGCATGCGTGATCGCAGCATCGTGCCGGCGCTCGCAGGCATCCTCATCGGATACCTCGCAGCCGTCACCGCGGTCGCGGTGGGCGTGGGGGCCGCTGTGGCCGCGCTGCCATGGGTGCTCATCGGCCTCACGTTCGCGGCCGCGGGCTACCTGTCGTATCTCGGCATCCGCGTGCTCCTGCAGCCCCCCGCGCTCGCCACGGGCGACCCGCCGGGGCAGGGCGCCTCGACCGCGGCATCCGACACCCGGCCATGGTTGCGGCTCGCGCAGGGCGCCGGCGTCAGCGGACTGAACCCGAAGGGGCTCCTCGTGCTGGTCGTGCTGTTGCCGCAGTTCACCGACACGGCCGGAGCCTGGCCGATTCCGATGCAGCTCACCGTACTGGGCCTCATCTTCGTGGGCAGTTGCGCGCTCGTCTATTCCGTCGTTGGCATGAGCGCGCGAGCGGTGCTCAGATCCCGGCCGTCGGCCATGCGCATCATCTCCCGCGTCTCAGGCGGCGCGATGGTCCTGCTCGCGGTGGCCCTCGTCGTCGAACAGGTCTCACATTTCGTCAGCGCATGACCGCCGGGCCACCGTCCCCCTCGGTCGGGGCGAGAATGGAAGGAGACACGAGAGGCTCCGCATGGGTGAACCGACCACTGATTCGACGAGGGATGTTACGGGCGCGACGGGTGCGACGGCACAGGCGCCCGCTCCGGATGCCGCGCGCACCCCGCACGGGCCCGGACACCACGCCCTCGGCTGCCCCGAGTGCTTCGAGCAGTTGCAGCGAAACCGCGACTGGTGGAAGGCGCGCCCGGAGGGAGCGCGGCTCGTCGGGCTGGTCGTCGCCCGTGACGACATGCCGTCGGTCGTCGAGCAGCGGAACGACCTGGCGCGCTTCGGCGTCGCGATCCTCGACTTCAAGCATCCTGCCGCCGAAGCGCCCGAAACCTGGGAGCAGCGGCTCGGCCGCCTGTTCGGCACGCTGCAGACCGGTGACGTGCTCGTGGTGGCGAACGAGCGAGCTCTCGGGCGCAACGCCGACGAGGTCACGCGCACGATCCGAACTCTGCAGCGGCGCAACCTCGTCGTCAAGGTGCTGAACCACGGCGCGCGACACCTGGAGGATGCGCGCGGCTGACGCATGGCGCCGGCGGCCACGACCGGGTGAGGTGCCGTCTGAGTTCAGGCCCCACTCGGGTGTGCCCGGTGACATCCGGCCGGGAACGGAGGAAGCTGGGCCGCATGGGCGAGGTGACGATCTCATTCGAAATGACGCTCGACGGGGTGTTCGATCAGATGGAGCACTGGTTCGACCTCGACGATCCGGAGCTGGTGCGCCACTCCGACGAGCTCGTGTTCGGTGCCGACGCAGTGCTGGTCGGGCGCAGAGCCTACGAGTTCTTCCGCGAGTACTGGCCCGCGCAGACCGATGACCGCGGCTTCGCTGCGCACTACAACTCGCTGCCGAAGTACGTCGCCTCGAGGACGCTGAAGGGTCCGCTCGACTGGAACGCGACGCTCATCGAGGGCGATGTGGTCGAGACGGTGCGGCGCCTGCGCGATCAGTACGCGTCGATCATCTCGCACGGCTACGGTCGGCTGGCCGCCACGCTCGTCGATGCGGGGCTGGTCGACGAGGTGCACGCCGGCATCCACCCGTTCCTGGTGGGCAATGCGGAGGACCGGCTGCGCACGCCGCACCCGGTCGGCCTGCGACTGCTCGAGGCGCAGACGTACGACTCGGGCATCATCGCCGCCAGATACGCGCCGGTGTAGTGGGCTTGCTCGGTCCCTGGACAGATATGCCGCACGACCTTTCTCCCGGTGTACGACTCTTCGGAAGGGTCGTCCTGCGGACAAAGGGTCGTACGGCCAACCCGCCGAGCGCAATCACGCGCTCACCGACGGCAACAAGCGCCTGGTGTGGTTGGTGACGGCCGCGTTCCTCGAGCTCAACGGCGTCGATCTGGTGGTCGACGATGTCGATGGGGCTGATCGGTTCCTTCGCTTGGTGGCGTCGGGCGAGGTCGAACCGGCAGACATATCCGATTGGATCCGAGGACGGATGCATCCACTCGCGTAGCACGCACAGCGGACGCGACCCTCATTCGTCCCATGAAGTCTCGGCCGGAATCCGATACTTGAAACCGACGTGCGAGCCGTGAAACCCGAGGCGTTCGTAGAAGCGGTGGGCGTCGGTGCGGTCGACATCGGAGGTGAGCTGCACGAGCGGCGAGCCGAGTGTCGGCGCTGCGACATCCGTGACCCAGTTCATCATGGCGCCGCCGATACCCGACGAGCGTGATTCGCTGCGCACCCGCACCGCCTCCACCTGGAGGCGTGTGGCACCGCGGCGCGCCATGCCGGGGATGTGCGTGAGCTGAAACGTGCCGACGAGCCGGCCCGCCGGGTCGGCCGCCACCAGCAGGTCGTTGCTCGCATCCCCGATGATCTGCTCGAGCGCGTCGAGGTAGGCGAGCCGGTCGTTCGGCGCCGCGACGTCGCCACGGGCGGCGCTGACCGGGTCGTCGGCCAGCAGCGCCATGAGTTGGTCGAGGTCATCGGATGTCGCGCGCCGGAGAACGATCTGGGATGACCGGGTGGCGAGGGTGGCGGGCAGGTCGAGATCGCGGAGCATCCCACAAGTGTCGCAGTGAGCGAACAGGAGTTCGCCGACGTCGGCTGATCAGGCGGTCCAGGGGTCGAGCAGCGGCACGCCGAACGATGTGAAGTCGCGCAGGTTGTGTGTGACGACCGTGAGGGGCTGCGGGCTTGCGCAACTCGCTGACCCGCGTTCGTGTCGAGCAGCCAGCGGCAGCGGCGCCACCGTGACGTCACAACCCCGCGACATCCGGTGTCTGCATGTCGACGGGTCATCCGGAACCGAACCCCGGACCGTCGACGATCGCAGGAGGACACGATGACCACCCAGACCCGAATCCCGCCGACCGAGCTCACCGGACTCTTCGGCGCGGTCGTGAAGGTCGCCGCCCGCAAGATGATCGGCCGCGTGCCCGACTCGATCGGCGTGCTCGCGCACCACCCCGCCCTGATGCGGGCGTCGATGGGCATCGGCCGCAAGATCGAGGCGCTGCACGAACTCGACCGCGATCTCGCCTCGTACGCCGTAATGGCCACGGCGGCACACGTCGGGTGCAGCTGGTGCCTCGACTTCAACTACTACAAGGCGCACAACGAGGGCCTCGACGAGGAGAAGGCGCGGCACGTGCCGAACTGGCGCGAGGCATCCGTGTTCACGCCCCTCGAACGCCACGTCATGGAGTACGCCGAGGCGATGAGCCAGACCCCGCCCGCCGTCACCGACGAGCTGTCGGCCGCGCTGCTCGACGAACTCGGCCCGGCCGCGCTCATCGAGCTCACCGCCAAGGTCGCGTTCATGAACATGAGCTCGCGCATGAACGTGGCACTCGGCATCCATTCCGAGGGCTACGCCGACGCATGCGAACTGCCACCGCTCCTGACGCGGTCGGCCGAGAGGACGGATGCCGCAGGCGCGACGGGCGGGGCGGGCGCGGTGGTCTCGACGGTCTCGACGGTCTCGGCGGATGCCGCGGCCGACGTCGTAGGCTCGGCGTCATGACCGACGATCCGTTCGTCACCCATCGCGGCCTGCTCTTCACGGTCGCGTACGAGATGCTCGGCTCCGCGGCCGACGCGGAGGACGTGCTGCAGGAGTCCTGGCTGCGGTGGGATCAGGTCGACCGCGGTGGGGTGCGCGATCCGCGCGCGTACCTCGTGCGGATCGTGACCCGGCAGGCGCTCAACCACCTGCGCGCGTCGGCGCGGCGGCGCGAGTCGTACGTGGGGGAGTGGCTGCCCGAGCCGCTGCTCACGAGTCCGGATGTCGCCGACGACGTCGAGCTCGCCGAAAGCGTCTCGATCGCGATGCTGACCGTGCTCGAGACGCTCGGCCCGACCGAGCGTGCGGTGTTCGTGCTGCGGGAGGTGTTCGACGTGCCGTACGACGAGATCGCCGAGGCGGTCGACAAGTCGCCGGCGGCGGTGCGGCAGATCGCCCACCGCGCGAAGGACCACGTCGCGGCCCGGCGCCCGCGCGTCACGGTCGACCGCGCCGAGCAGGAGGCGGTCGTCGCGAGATTTCTCGCCGCGGTCAACACGGGCGACCTGCAGGGGCTGATGGACGTGCTCGCACCCGATGTGGTCTCCGTCGCCGACGGCGGCGGACTCGTGCGCGGTGCTGCTAGGCGGCCGATCGTCGGTGCCGACAAGATCGCCCGCGCCCTGCTCGGCGGCCTCGCGAAGCTCGGGCTGCCGTTCGAGGCGGTGCCGGTGTGGGTGAACGGGCATCCTGCGATCCGCGGCGAGATCGACGGAGAGCTGGCCGGTGCGATCTCGTTCGAGATCGAGGGCGGGCGAATCACGCGGATCTTCTCTATCGCCAACCCGCAGAAGCTCGGCCGGCTCGACGAGGCGGCTCAATTGATGCGATAGCGACTCCTGAATGGGTAGCTCGAGAGGTACTCGCGGGTATGTCGGACTCCACCACGATCGAGGTGCCGCGGGCCCTGCGTGATCGGCTCGTGCTGCATGCTGAACGCGATCATCTCGCGCTCGCGCAGTTGATCGAGCAGGCACTCGATGAGAATGAGGACCGCGAGTTCTGGGCGCGGGTGCAGCGTGAGCACGCCGGACTCTCCAGCGCTGACCGCGATGCATTTGTCGGCGGCCGAACGTGCCGCGACGATCTCCCGATGCGGGCGGCGACCTGCTCAGTGCTCGTGACGAATGGTGAACCGCGGCGAGATCTGCCTCGCCGACCTCGGTGATCCGATCGGAAACGAGCACGCGCTCAGCCGCCCGGTGATGACCATCAGCGCGCCGCACCCGTCACCCCACCTGCTCGGCCAAGGCGACGATGATGCCCGCCGGCCCGCGGAGGTAGCAGAGCCGGTACACGTTCTCGTAGTTCGCGACCTCGCGGAGCAGCTCGCCGCCGTGCGGGCGCAGGCGCGCAATGGTGTCGTCGATGTCGTCGACGGCGAACATCACGCGGTGCAGGCCCAGTGTGTTCGGCGGCGGGATCGCCGGCGTCGGGGCGGATGCCTCGGGCGCGAGGTACTTCGTCAGTTCGAGCCGGCCGTGGCCGTCGGGCGTGCGCATCATCGCGATCTCGCTGCGCACGCCGTCGAGGCCGACGGTCTGGTCGGCGACGTCGCCCTCGATCTGCGCGCGGCCCTCGAGGTCCATGCCGAGCTCGGCGAAGAACGCGACGGCCGCGTCGAGGTCGTCGACGACGATGGCGACGTTGTCCATGCGTTGAATGGTCATGTGGTCGAGCGTAGGCACGACCACCGACACTCTCGCGAGCGAGCACAATTGGGGCATGGTCGAGATCTCCGACGACGACTTCGAGGCAATGGTCACCGACGTGTTCGATGCGCTCCCCGACGACATGGTCCGCGGGCTCGAGAACGTCGGGATCGTCGTCGAGAATCAGCCGGTGGGGGAGCGACCGCGGCTGTTCGGGTTGTACCGCGGGCATCCGCTCACCGCGCGAGGGGTCTACGGCTTCGGCGAGCTTCCCGATCGCATCACGCTGTACAAGAACAACCTGCAGGAGCACAGCGCCGACCTCGACGCGTTGCGCTCCCGCGTGCACCTCACGCTCGTGCACGAGATCGGCCACTATTTCGGGCTCGACGACGCGCGGCTCCGCGAGCTCGGCTGGGCGTGAGTCGGCCGTCGCCGTCGAGCGGCACCGAGCGGTGACGACGGATGCCGCGGCCGCGTGCTGTGGCGGCGTTCCGGATCGATCGCGCGCATCCGTCGTATGAATGCCGCCTCACTTGAGGCGGATCTCACACGAGCCGCGCGGAGCATGACTGCGGCAACTTCGATCCACCGATCGGGCGCCGAGCCCATCGCAGAGGGGAATCGCTGAAGCCCGGCCTCGTAGCTCGCGTCGCTACATCATCGCCTGCAGCAGCTGCGTGGCCCGCTGGTTGTCGCTCGTCGCAAGAACGACGCGGTTCCTGGTGGCCACGTAGGCGAGGGAGATGTTGATCCCGGCCTCGGCGAGCGCGCGCGCCATCGCCCCGAACGTGCCCGGCGTGTCGATCTCGGGGTCTGGCAACGCAGGACTGACGAGCACGTCGGTCTCGGCCTCGACCGTGATGCCCGCGCCCTCGAGCGCCGCCTTGGCGCCCGCGACGTCTTCCACGAGCACATGCACGGCACCCCTTCCGCCCTCCATGATCGCGCAGAAACCCTCGATGTTGACGCCCGCGTTGCCGAGCGCCTCGCCGAGCCGTGCCCCTTCGCCGGGCTGGTCCTGGAGTGTGACCAAGAGATCCTTCGCCATGACGGCACCTCCTTCTCGGATGCCTCAGGTCTACGCCCGCGCTCGCGGCGAGTCAACGAGAGTTTGCTGGATCAGGCCGGGTCGATCCGGAGCACCGGCGCCGACTCGCCGACAGTGAGGTCGTCGATGACGCGGATGCCGCGCGCGAGGTCATCCACGGCGCCGATCACGGTGCCGAACCGCTCGCGATCGCTGCACACCGCCGTCACGCTCACGAAGTGCGAGCCGAGATCCCACGTGTACGTGGCGAACGGCGGGCGACCACCGGGCGGTAGCGGCATGGCGAGCTTCTCGCCGACGCCGAGGTAGGTGCCGCGGAACTCCTCGGTGTCGTCGTACTCGATCGGCATCGATGCCCGGGCGACGCGCAACTGCGGTGTCGCGGCCTGCACCTGCGCCATCGCTACGACCAACTCGGGGTCGTCCTTCCAGACCCACACGAGCACCCGGCCGCCCGCCTTGCGCATCAGGAACGGAACCGCCTGACTCATCGCCCAGGCGGTGAAGCCGCCCGCCCCGGACGGCGCCGCATCGGGCCCCTTGGCCTGGGCCAGCAGCATCCCGATCGCCGCCTTGCGGTGGCGTCGACCGCGGAATCCGAGGGAGTCCGTGACGGGTACCCACTTGGATCGATCGGGTTCTGCGTGGAGTCGGGGCACGCCCCAAGCCTACGAGTCGGGCCATCGCTCGAGGAGTCGAGCTCACCGTGCCTCGACAGCCAGCGGGGTAGTCGCTGTAGGGCTGTTGTTCGCCGATCGGCTCGCCGGTCTCGACGCGGACCTGGTCGTAGCCGTTGCCGTTACACGGCTCACCGAGCTCGGCGGCGAGGGCTCGAGGAGACATTCATCGTGGGGCACGATCGCGGGCCCGCGACACCCGACGAAGGTCAGGTGCTCGCCTGTCTTTCGGCCGTGATGGCGCGCCACGGCGGATCGGTACCTTCCTGGGATCCGAACTCTCTGGAGGATGCATCGGCGTCATCAATTCCGTCTCCGACGCGAGCGATCAGCCGCAACGCGCGGCCGCACACGGCCGGAACTCAGCTCGAGGTGAGCCGATGAGCTCGGTTCCGAGGGTCGCCCTAGCGACGGTGTCGGCGCACCTCGCAAATGTCGAACCGGGTTTTCGCCTCGCCGCAGACCTCGGGTACGACGGCGTCGAGGTGATGGTGGGCTACGAGCGAGCGAGCCGTGACGCTGCGCGCCTCAACACACTCGCGCATCGCCACGGCACGGAAAATACTCGCGATCCACGCCTCGTTCGCGCTGATAGACAAGGGTGCCTACGACAACCACATCTGGCAGGCCGTCCCGACCGTGCCCGGCCGCTCCTACGTCGTGTCGGCCGACGTGATGGTGGGCGTCACCGACGGGTTCGTCCCGAGCGCGGTCTTCCTCACCGCGAAGGGCATGAACCCCGACGGCTCCGGCCCGTTCCACGTCGACGCGAAGACCGTGGTGTCGGTCCGCGCGACCGATGAGGCAGGCAACGTGAGCGAGGTCCGATCGTTCACGCGCAAGGATCTCGGCTGATCACGCACGGGCCGGTCGGGTTTCCGACCGGCCCGTGCCGCACGAAGGATCCGGTGGGGGCGATGAGGACCCTGCCGCGTCGGTCGCGCGACGACGTGCCTCGTCGAGCACGTCGACCGCCTGCTTGACCTGTTCGGGCGTGCCCGTGCGCTCCGCTACGGTCCTGTCAACCCTCTGTGATCGGCTCTGTGGTCGATCTACCGTCGAGGGAAACACCCATCACGATCAGGGCCTTCACGGGCCTTGCGAAGGGAGGAACGATGAGTTCGACATGGGACGCATGGAGCTACCGCACGACAGCCGCGCGTGACGCGCAGAACAAGGACATCGCCGGATACGAGGTGCACGCTACCGACGGCCACATCGGCAAGGTCGATAAGGCGACCTACGACGTCGGCGCGAGCCAGATCGTCGTCGACACCGGCCCGTGGATCTTCGGCCGCAAGGTCCTGCTGCCGGCGGGGACGATCGACCGAGTCGATGACGCCGAGGAGAAGGTGTACGTAGACCTGACCAAGGATCAGATCAAGGACTCACCCGAGCTCGACGAGGGAACCACCTGGGATGACGCCGACTATCGAGAGCGCGTCGGCGGCTACTACAGCGGGTTCTACGGCTACTGAGATCCAACCCACTCACCCGTCGTCCCGGAGCACGCCTCCTGGGCGGCGGGTTCGCAATGTCCGGCGCTTCGTGCAGGTAGTCGATCTCTTCGAGGCTCGTGGCGGCGAAGTCCTCGACGAGCGAGGGCGCGTCGACGTGCTTCGCGACGAACCGCACGCGGCTGAGCCATCCGGCGACGCAGCGCCGCGCCGCCAGGTCGACATCGACGATCGCCTCGATGCCCGGTCGCTGCACCTTGACGACGGCCTCGTCGAGTCCGGTGTCGGCAGCGTCGATCGGTGCGAGCCGGGTGCGGTGGGCTTGGCCGAAGGATGCCGCCGTCAGCGGCGCTGCGTCGAACCTCGCGTATGCGCGCTCGAGCGGCAGCCCGAGCTCCGCCTCGGCGAGGCGCCGGATCGCGTCGAACGGCACCGGCGGCACCTCGTCTTGGAGGCCGGCGGGCTCGCGGGTGATCTCGGGCGGCAGCACGTCGAGGCGCGACGAGAGGTACGGGCCGACCTTGATCATGAGGCCGCCGAGGTCGATCGCGAGCGCGTGGAAACGGTGGGCGATGCGGGTCAGCCGCGCCGCTCGCCCGCGTGCCGCGACCTTCGCGAGGCCGATGCGCGGCAGCACGAGTTCGAACCACCAGATCTGCACGATGTGTCGCGCGGCGAACCGCAGGATCCGCCGGTGGCGGGCGCGCGTGCTGCTCGGCGTTTCGCCGTCGTCCATGCGTGTCATCGTATGCGCAGTGGCAACGGTCGAGGCACCGCCAGGCGCTTGCGGGTGCACCGTCGGCGTCACGCAGTCCACGGTTCGAGGAGGAGCGGCACGTCGAGCGGCGCGAAGTCTCGCACATAGCGCGTGACGACGCTGAATTCGTGCACCATCGCGGTCGCTGCAAGGTCAAAGGCGCGGCCGTCGCGGTTACGATTCCGCGTACAAGTTCGCGTGCTTCAGAGTCCGAATCCGGCGGTGGCAGGCCGGCAGCTGGGATGGCCCGCCGGTGGTCGCGAACTGCTGCGCAGAGGCCAGAGGCCCCCGCATTCGACGGCGAAGTATGAACCGGCGGGTCAGGCGGCGCGCATCGCCTCGATGAGTGCATGCATTGCGCGAACGGCCCGCACGGTCGCTGCGGCTGATGGAGTCGTACCCGTAGCCGGCCTTCGTCTTCATGCGGAGCAGCGCTTCGAGCTGTTTCGCGGCCGAACTGTCGGCGCGGTGCAGGTGGGCGATGGCGCTCGTGTGGTTCTCGCCCTGTACGTACGAGCCGATGCGCTTCATGCAGATCACGTCGGATACCGCGATACCGGCATGAACGCAGAGGGTGACGATGGCATCGACGAGTTCCGCGTCGTCGTCATCGAAGGCTCGGACGATTCCGACGGCGTGGGCGAACTGTTCTGCTTTCGAGCGCCGCCCACGTTCGGTCGCGGGCGTTCGCTCAACCTGCCGCACGTCGCCGCCGTTCGAGGAGGCCGATGCGGGCTCTGAACTCGGAGAGCGAACCTTGCAGCATCACGCCGTCTCGTGCGACCTCTGCGAGCACGGGATGTGCGTCTGAACCTTGTTCGAGTTCCGTCAGATCGTAGGTGAGAATGCGCGTGTCGTTACCGGTGAGTCTCGAGGTTCGAGCGGCGATGACGGCAGCCTCGTCGTCGAAGAGATCTGGGTCAGCCGATCCGGATCGCACGAAGAAGAGGTCGATGTCGCTGTCGGGGGTCATCTCGTCTCGTGCGGCGGAGCCGAACACCACGGCGAACTCAGGCCGAGAGGTGAAGCCCTGTTCGACAGCATCGCGCAACGCGTCGAGCACTCGAGATTTCGCTGAAGCCATCTCCGTGATCGCGTTCGCGAGCACGTGCTCGGCGTTGAAGCGAAACACGGTGCGAGAACCGATTGTTGTCTCGAGAACAGTGCCCTGTTGTACCAGGCGTCGGATCGCGTGGCGCACCCCGGTGTAGGACTTGCTCGTCATCCGGGCCAGCATCGCGACGTCCATCTGACCTGCGGGGTCGCGCGCAAGCACCGCCAGTACCTCGCCCTCGACGCCGCCGCTGACCGCGGCGATTGGATGCTGAAGCTGCATGGAACCCTCCCGATGCGGACTTTGCTAAATATCGCAACGCTATGCTGTCGATAGCAATCTATCGCTAAATAGAGCAACGAGCGACCTGACGAGTCACGTTCTCAAGAACGCGGGGATCTCACGAGCAGTTGTGTACGCACGCGAGGCCTGACGGAATACGAAAAGCCGTGAGCTCACCTGCCGCTGGGTGAGCCCGTTCCGTCGCCGAGGGTCCGTACGCGGCGCGTCGTGCGCTGCCAGACCACCTCAGGCGCGGCGATGTGCGGTCGCCGGCGAAACGGATCGTGGTCGCGATCGAGGGTTCCGGCTCTTTCGGCGCAAAGTTGGGCCAGGAAGCTGCAGGAGACGGGCCCAGCCGTGTTCGAGGTGCGGCCGCCCGGCCGCGGCTCGCGTGCTCGGGACGGCAAAACCGACCAGTTCGACGCGATCGCCGCCCCCCGGTCGATCCTGCACGCCGACCCGAGCCACCTCGCCACGCCCAGAGCGGCGGGGATGCGTGCGGCGCTTCACGTGGCTTACGACCGCGCGGCGGGCAATGAAGAAGAACTAGCGAACGCCAGCATCATCCAACTTGCGCAATAGGATCGAGGCGACGGATAGATGGTCGAGACAGAGATCGGGTGAATCCGTGAGCTCGGTCTCATGACCGCGCGGATTCCGAATCCCCGACTGTGCACCCGCGAAGATATAACGGTAGCCGAACTGCTCGTCCTTGTCGGAGTCGGTCGCCATTCCGTTCAGGTGGACAACCGGGGCTTGCTCATTGAAGGCTGCCATCATCAGTTTGTTGCCGGTGAGGCCTCGTAGTTGACTGATTCGCTTCACCTCCTTCTCGACGAACTTGAACGCCTCGAATGTCGCCTCGGGATAGTAGCCGTCGTCGTAAAGGCCTCGAACCTTCGAGGGCAGATCGGGGTGTATGTTGCGTGTCTCGAAGGGATGGAGTTCACCCGGAGTTTCCGGTGTCGCCTCGCTATACGTGTGGGCCCTACGAACGACCTGCTCGAACCAGCCCAGGTCACGCACGATCGATGAGGTTCTTCCGGATGCTGGCGAAGATCGCGTCATAAACGTCGGCGGTGGCAGCGGCGGGAAGATTCACCTCGACACGAACAGTGAGGCCTACGGCGTTGTCAGCGGTCGATGCATCCTGAGGTATGGGCGGCGCTACAAGTGCTTCAGTGGACTTCGCGCTCTGATCCCCCTCGCTTGCCGCTGCACTCGGCTTCGGCTTCGGCTTCGGCTTCGGCTTCGGCTTCGGAGAACCGACGGGCTTGCTGGCCGCGGGCTTCACCGGCTCCCCATGGCCAGCCAGCGCAGCCAGAGTCAGGAAAGTGGAGGCCTGCCGACCGCCGATCAGTTCCGAGGTCTTATCCTTGACGCGGAACCAGGTCGTGAGTACTTCTTTACTTTCGTCCCAAGCACTCGCGCCGTGCTCGGCAAAGAGGTCAGCGTAGGCCGCACTGATGAGGGTCTCGAGACCAGTCTTGAACTCGTCCTCACCGTGGAAGAACAGGTCTGTTGCGCCATCGACTTTCTTGCCTTCGTCATCGATCAATCCAAGGAACCGGAAGATGTTAATGATGTAGGACTCGTTTGCGGGCGCAATGCTAAAGCGCTTTAGCGTCGAGGCGTCTACTACGGGCGGAAACGCCTTCCGGAACTGCTCGAATGCTTTCACGAGTGCACCCTGGCCCGAGGTGTACGGGTACGTTGCCATCCCTCAACTCCCAAACAAGAAAGGGGCGCCCAGCCGGGCGCCGTGCTCGAATGATGGCTGATACCGCTTGCCGGATCGTGGCGACACGCTGAGCGAGGAATGTACAGCGGGTATGGCGACACGATTGTCGCGGACGAATCGGACAGTCCCGGGGAATACCCACGCCCCCACCGCGTTGAACTTGAGCGTACCCAACTCAAGTTCCCCAGGAGGACTAGGTGCCCGAAGACTTCAACCCCGAAGCCGGTGCGAACTCGTTCGACGAGTTCCTGTCCCGGTACCTTGCGGGAGAGCAGGCGCGTCAGGCTCGGTCGATCGACCTCAGCCGGTTCCTGACCGCCCGCACGCAAGGCATTCTGCAGCAGGCAGGACGCTTCGCGCTTGAGCGCGGCCAGACCGAGCTCGACGCGCTGCACATCCTGCGCGTCATCGTCGAAGACGAAGCGGTCACGCAGGCCATTCAGCGCATCGGGGTCGACCCCGAGCGCATCATCACGGCGACCGAGGCGCGGCTGCCTGCGGCATCCGAGACCCGCTTCGACGAGCTTAGCGAGCGAGCGAATGCCGCCGTAATCACGCCGAGTGCGTCGCGCGCACTGTTCCACAGCTACCAGGTCGCGCGCTCGAGCGGGGCGACCTACATCGACCCCGAGCACCTCTTCTTCGCGCTCGTGCTGGGGCAGGATGCGCCTGCCGGGCAGGTGCTGGCACGCGCCGGCGTCACCGCCGAGGCGCTGACGCAGGGGTTGAGCGACGGTTCCCTTCGACAGGCTCAGGGAACGGGTGACGAGGGCTCCCTTCGACAGACTCAGGGAGCGGATGCGGCATCCGCAACCCCCATGCTCGACAAGTTCGGCACCGATCTCACGCAACTCGCGCGAGATGGCGAGCTCGACCCGGTGATCGGACGCGTCGACGAGATCGAGCAGACCATCGAGATCCTGAGCCGCCGCACCAAGAACAACCCGGTGCTGGTCGGCGAGGCCGGCGTCGGCAAGACCGCGATCGTCGAGGGGCTCGCCCGAGCGATCGTCGAGGAGAACGTTCCCGAGCAGCTGCGAAACAAGCGGGTCATCTCGCTCGACCTGCCCGGCATGCTCGCCGGCACCCGCTACCGCGGCGACTTCGAGGAGCGCCTCACCAAGACCATGGACGAGATCGCCGCACACAAGGGCGAGCTCATCATCTTCGTCGACGAGGTGCACACCGTCGTCGGCGCGGGCGGCGGCGGCGACGGCGGCATGGACGCGGGCAACATCCTGAAGCCGCGCCTCGCACGCGGCGAGCTGCACCTCGTGGGCGCGACCACGCTCAACGAGTACCGCAAGATCGAGAAGGACCCCGCGCTCGAGCGCCGGTTCCAGCCGGTGAAGGTCGGCGAGCCGTCGATCGAGGATGCCGTGCAGATTCTGCACGGTCTGAAGCCGGCGTATGAGGAGCACCACGATGTCAAGTACACGGATGCCGCGTTGCGGGCGTCGGTGGAGCTCAGCGCGCGCTACCTCACCGACCGGGTGCTGCCCGACAAGGCCATCGACCTCATCGACCAGGCCGGAGCGCGGCTGCGCCTGCGCCTCGGTGTGAAGGTCGACGTGTCGGCGCTCATCGAGCGGCTCGCGTCGCTGGAGGCCGATAAGAACGCGGCCGTGCAGGCCGAGCACTATGAGGAGGCGTCGCGGATTCGGGACGAGATCGCGAAGATGCAGGCGAGGCTCGACGACGCTTCGGTCGCTGAGCCTGCCGAAGCGACTGGTGCCGAGCAGGCGAGTTCCCTTCGACAGGCTCAGGGAACGACTGTCGATGAAGCGCAGATCGCCGCGGTGATCTCGCGGGCCACCGGCATTCCGGTGAACCGCCTCACCGAGAGTGAGCGCGAGCGCCTCGGCGACCTCGAGGGCGAGTTGCACGCGCGCGTCATCGGACAGGACGACGCGGTCACCGCGGTCGCGAAGGCCGTGCGCCGCAGCCGCACCGGCATGGGCGACGCGCGCCGGCCGATCGGCAGCTTCCTGCTCCTCGGGCCGACGGGTGTCGGCAAGACCGAGCTGGCGCGGGCGCTCGCTGCGAGCCTGTTCCCTTCGACACTTCGACAAGCTCAGGGCACCGCAGGCTCAGGGAACGAAGGGGTGATTCGTTTCGACATGTCGGAGTTCGGCGAGCGTCACACGGTCAGCCGGCTCGTCGGCGCCCCTCCCGGCTATGTCGGTTACGACGAGGCCGGGCAGCTCACCGAGCGCGTGCGGCGCAACCCGTATTCGATAGTGCTGTTCGACGAGATCGAGAAGGCGCACCCCGACGTGTTCAACCTGCTGCTGCAGGTGCTCGACGACGGACGCCTCACCGACGGCCAGGGTCGCACGGTCGACTTCCGCAACACGGTGGTCGTGATGACCTCGAACCTCGGTTCGGAGTTCCTCGCGTCGCGGTCGGGTGCGCTCGGCTTCGTCGCGGGGTCGGATGCCTCGGGGTTTGCGTCATCCGACGACGTTCGCGCGCGCGTGATGGGCAAGGTGCGCGAGGCCATGCGGCCCGAGTTCCTGAACCGCATCGACGAGATCGTGCTGTTCCAGAAGCTCGACCAGCCGCAGCTCGAGCTGATCGTGCGGCTGATGCTCGGGGCATCCGCCGCTCGCCTTGCGGCGCGTGAGGTCACGTTCGAGGTGACGGATGGCGCGGTGACGTTGCTCGCGGAGCGCGGTTACGAGCCCGGGTACGGTGCCCGCCCGCTGCGTCGCGTGATCCAGCGCGAGATCGACGATCGCATCAGCGACCTGTTCGTCAGCGGTTCGCTCGGCGACGGCGAAGGTGTGCGAGTGGATGCCGCGGACGGCGAGTTCATCGTGGCATCCGTGCCGCGCGCGGCCGTGCAGGCGCCCGCCGCCGCGTAGTCGTCGGTTGAGTAGGCGCCAGCGCCGTATCGAGGCCACGAATGCCCGGTCCCATCAACGGGGCCGGGCATTCGTATTTCCCCGTCAATGCGTTTGCGTGCGGATGCCGCCCAGCTGAGGCATCCATCGCCTGGTTCGCATCACGCTGCCGCGGTCAGCTTGCGAACGTGGGGGACTCCGGCAGCCCGTTCGGCGGCGAGATCGTGCGCAAGCTGCATCGCGAGCCAAGCACGTGCCGTTCCGGCGCCGGCCTCCTCGAGTCGTACGGCGAGGTTGGGGGTGACGCGTGCATGCTCGTGAAGGACGCGACTGAGCGTCACACGCGAGATGCCGAGTCGCGAGGCGGCCTCACCGACACTCAGACCGAGCTCGGCGAGAACGTCCTCGCGGATGATCATGCCCGGGTGCACCGGGTTCGCCATTGCCATGGTGTTCTCCTTCAGTGGTAGTCCCTATAGTCGACCAGGTCGACGTCGCCGTCGACGAACCGGAAGATCACGCGCCAATTACCGTTCACCCAGATCGACCAGTGCCCGTCGAGATCGCCCTTCAATGGGTGCGTGCGAAACGATGGGATCGCCAGATCTTCGGGTGATTGTGCGACATCGAGGATCGACAAGATGCGTCGGAGTTTGTCAGCGTGAGCAGGCTGCACACCCTTCTTCGATCCAGTTGAATACAGTGCCTCCAGTCCTTTGTGCCGGAAACTGATGATCACGAACTCCAATGTAGCGTGTAACGTTACGCTTTACAAGGTGCTAGTCGGTTGCGTGGCATCCGTGCCGCGCGCGACCGTGGAGCTGCCCGATGCCGCGTAGGCCGCCACCCCACCCCTCACGCGAATCCCGGGTTCCTGCGGCTCAACCCGCATGAACCCGGGATTCGGCAACGGGGCCGGGCGTTCGTGCGCGCGAGTGGACGGCGCGGCCGGACCAACCCCCCAAGTCGAGCCGCTCGCCGCGGAACCGCCGGCGCATCAACCGGTCGTGTGAGACCAGCACCACCGCACCGCTGAACCCCTCGAGCGCCCGTTCAAGATCCTCGACGAGGTCGGGCGAGAAGTGGTTCGTCGGCTCGTCGAGCAGCAGCAACTCGTGGGACTCGCTCACCAGGAGGGCGAGTTCCAGCCGCCGCCGCTGACCGTACG
The DNA here is from genome assembly GCF_042720415.1 of Agromyces sp. NPDC058484. Lineage (NCBI taxonomy): Bacteria > Bacillati > Actinomycetota > Actinomycetes > Micrococcales > Microbacteriaceae > Agromyces > Agromyces sp. NPDC058484. The sequence goes on from NZ_JBHXMP010000012.1 coordinate 67,497, forward strand.
AGAGCCCCGCGACCGGCACGCCGAGATCGCGCAGGTGGAACAGGCCGAGCCCCATGAGCCGTTCTTCGGCCGCCTCGGCGTCCTCCCGGATGCCGGCCGCATACGCCTCGAGCAGGCTGCGTCGGCTCGGGGCGACCTCGCTGTGCTGGCGCAGGTGGCCGATGCTCCGGGTCGCGGTGACCGTGCCGGCATCCGCGCGCTGTTCGCCGGCGATCACGCGCAACAGGCTCGACTTGCCGACCCCGTTCGGGCCGGTGACGAGCAGGCGATCACCTGCGGTCAGCTGCAGGTCGTCGACGGATGCTGCGGCGACGCGTACTCCGCGAAGTGTGAGAAGCGGAGCATCCGTCGCTCTCGAGGCATCCGTCGTGCGACCCGCGGGCGCCTCCCGCTGACTGACCGACGTCGTTCGCCCGAGCGCCGGTGCGAACGAGAGTGGCTTCGGCGGCGGTACGACGGGCGCGGCGAGCAAGCGTGCCACCCGTTCCTTGGCGTTGCGGATGCGCGCCATCGCCCCATGGTCGCGGCCGCGCGCACGAAAAGCGCCCGCGCCCATACCTGCCTTGTCGAGCTTGCGGGGAATGGCGTCGAGTCGCCCGGCGTTCACCGCGGCGAGTTCGCGACTGCGAGCGAGCGCGGCCTTCCACGTCTCGTAGGCGAGCCGATGCCGTTCACGCTCGTTCGCCTTCGCGACAAGATAGCCCGCATAGCCGTCGCCATAGCGCGAAACGGATGCTCCATCGACCTCCCAGATCACGTCGGTGAGTGCTTGGAGGAACGCGCGATCGTGCGTCACCGCGACAACCGTACCGTGATGCGAGCGCAGCCGATCGACGAGCCACTGCCACGCGACGTCGTCGAGGTCGTTGCTCGGCTCGTCGAGCAACAGCAGCTCGGGGTTCGACGCCAGCGTGGCGGCGAGCGCGATGCGCGAACGCTCGCCACCCGACAGGCACGACCAGGCGCGGGAGCGCTCGATACCGGCCACCCCGAGCACATCGAGCGCCGCGTCGAGACGAGCGGGCGCGCCGTAGCCGTCGCACGCGTCGAAGCGATCGGTCAGCGCCGCATAGTCGGCGAGCGCTGCATCGAGGGCAGCACCGTCGAGGCGCTCGAGACCGCGCTCGGCCTCGTGCATCGCGCGCTCGAGGGTGCGCAACTCGGCCGAACAGGCGTCGATGGCCTGACTGACGGTCGCGCCGTCGGGAAGCTCGAGCACCTGGCCGAGCGCGCCGATGCCGCCCGCGGCGGCCACGGTCACGTCGCCGGCGTCGGGCGACAGCTCGCCGCTCAGCAGTCGCAGCAGCGTGGACTTTCCCGATCCGTTGTCGCCGATGACGCCGATGCGTTCGCCGGGGCGAGCCGCGAGGTCGATGCGGTCGAGCACGATGCGATCGCCGAATCGCTTCGTCGCGGAATGTATGGAGAGTTGGTTTGGATACATGTGAAGCTCCGTTCCCGACGCCTCGCTACGTCCACCGGGTCGCAGAGCGCAATCGCCGTGCGGGGAATGCGGAGGATACGACGGTGCGTCGACAGCTCAGGCGCCGTGATAGTCAGTGGTCGGACCGCTGAAACCAGCGCAGAGTGGCCGTGGAGCATTGCTCGACACGGCTCGCCACTAGGAGTAGATCAGAGTGCCCATCGCCGTCACAGTAGCAGGCCTCGAGAACGATGTGCAATCAACGCGACGCGTGCGTCTTCGACCACGACGGCCACTGATCGAGTTGCACGCCGGGTACCGGAGTAGCGGAGTACGGCGCCTTCCCGGGTGCGAAACTGCCGCCGACCGCTGCCGCGTGACCGTCCTCCCCAACGCCTCATCGCGAGGACCACGTGGTGGGCGACGACCGTCCCCATTTCAGTATGCCCTCGACGCCGGCGTACCCCGTGCCGTGCACGAACAATGCCACGAACGCGCTGACGAGCAGACCGACGCCGGCGACCCAGCTGACATTCCAGAATGTGGTCACGATCCCGGCGAACGCGGCGCCCATCGCGAGCGACCGCGCGATGGTCACCGTGCGCGACCTCGCGGCGCGGTGGCGAAAGAGCTCCTGCCAGTTCAGCGCGATGAGGGCAGCGAGCATCGGGATGGCGACGGCGAAGAGGATGACGCTCGCAAGGCCGAGCGGCGACGGCGCGGCATCCGTGACGAACGGCTGCACGAGCACGATGCAGATACCGACGAGCGCGCCGTTCATCAGGTTGTTCTGTCGCAGCCATTCGTCCGCCAAACCGGGCTCGCGACGAAGCTCCTGCTCGACGTACTCGTCTTCCCGCATCAACCGCCTCCGTTCGGACACTACCGGGAGATTCTCCCAGCGAAGGAGTCCGCCGGCCGCCGCGCGGCGCGCCATTCGCACCACGCGAATCCCGGGTTTCTGCGATTTCGCCCGCACGAACCCGGGACTCGGCAACGAGGGCAGGGCGTTCGCGTGGAGGCATTCAGGCTGTGGCGCCCGGAGCTGTGAAGCTCCCGCTCGTCGTTGCCGCGTGCCCGTCCTCACCATCGGGATGGTGGAAGCGGACTTCCCCAGATCGATCGCAGGGGCAGGATCCTCACGCCCGAGGTGACGTCGAAGCGGCAGTCGATCGTCGCCAGATCGGACTCTGCGAGCATCGCCGCGGATGGATCGGCTTCCGGCGCGTCCTCGATCCGGAAGAGGTCGCGGATATCGCTGACGACCTCGAGGCTGTGCCGTCGAGTTGCTTCGCTGATCCGACCCGAATGGGGCCCGGCCCCGAGGCCATGCGCCCCGAGTTCCTGAACCGCATCCACGAGATGGTGCTGTTCCAGCAGCTCGACCAGCCGCAGCTCGAGCAGATTGTGCGGCTCATGCTCGGGGCATCCGCAGCGCCTCGCGGCCGCCGCGTAGACCGCCGCCACCCACAGCCCCCGCACCTCCCACGCGAGTCCCGGCTCTCTGCGGGTCAATCCGCAGAAATCCGGGGCTCGGAGGCGCCCGGCCACACGGCGACCCGGCCTCGACGCGCCGAGTCCCGGGTTTCCGCGGTCCCACGCGCACGAATCCGGGACTCGAGAACACGGGCCGGGCGTTCGCACGGCGTCCGTCGACGTGTGGCAGCCGGAACAGCTCGGTGCGGGACCAGCGGAGCGCAGAGTGTCGCAGCTAGCGTGGCGGGGTGACCAGCAGCGGACTCAGCCATGTGACCTTCATCGTGCGCGACCTCGATCGCATGGAGCGGATCCTCACGAACGTGCTCGGCGCCGTTCGCGTCTACGACAGCGGCAGCTGCACATTCTCGCTCTCCGAGGAACGATTCTTTCTGATCGGCGACAGTGAGGCGGCGACCTGGGTGGCGATCATGCTCGGCGACGGCGGACTGCCGCGCAGCTACAACCACGTCGCATTCCAGGTGGAACGGGCCGACCTGCCCGGCCTGCGCACGACCATCGCGGAGCTCGGCCTCGACATCCGCCCGCCGCGCTCGCGGGTCGACGGCGAAGGCGACTCCATCTACTTCGACGACGACGACGGCCACCTGTTCGAGTTGCACGCCGGTTCCCTGCGCGAGCGTCTCGCGGCATACACCCCGACGGCCGCTGCGTAGGAAGCACTGGAGCAGCGCTTCCACCATGCGGCCCGGCCCTCACACGGTCGCCGATCAGGACACACGCCGATCAGGACACTCGCCGATCAGGACACTCGCCGATCAGGACACACGCCGATCACGGCACGTGCCGGTCGAGCCACTCCTCGAGGGCGGGTAGGGAGAGGTACGCGATCGTCGCATGCGTCGCGAACGGAACGGTCACCTTCGACACGTCATCGCCGTGCGCCCTTGCAGCGCTGACGAATGCGTCGGTGGCGTCGGGGGTGATCAGCGCGTCGTCGGCGCCCTGCGCGACGAAGACGGGCGCTCCGATCGGCGAACCGCCGGCGGAGTTCTTGGCGAGCAGTGTCGCCCAGGGCTCGGTCGTGGTGGGGTCGTGGGCGAAGAAGTCCCCGATGAGCGGATCGGCCATCTGGTGCAGGCGATCGAGGTTGTCGAGCAGGCACAGACGGTTCATGTCGGGCACCGTCGCGACGGCCGTGGGTGTCAGGATGTCGCCGAGTTCGGCGCCTGCCACGGTGGGGCCGTAGACCGACGCGAACGCCGGGAAGGCGTACGACCCGATCGTGACGCCCGACACGTCGTCGGCGTGCGCCGTCATGAGCGCGGTGAGGTCTGCCGCCGGCGCCGCCGCGGCCACCGCCAGCACGTCGAACTCGGGCGCGTACTCGGGCGTCTCCTGAGCCGCGAAGAGCACCGCCTGTCCGCCCTGCGAATGGCCCCAGAGCACCAACCGATCCGAGGCCTGCGCTTCGGGGATCGCCTGTGCCGCCCGCACCGCGTCGAGCACCGTGTGCGCGGCCGTCGTGCCGACGAGGTACGAGTCGGGGCCGTCGGTGCCCATGCCCGCGTAGTCGGTCGCGACGACGGTGTACCCGCGATCGAGCATCATCCGCAGCCCCTCGATGCCGATGAAGGGGTCGAACCCCCTCGACGGCGCGCAACTCGGGTCGGTGCCGGTCGTGGGATGTCCCCACGCGAGCACGGTGCGTCCCCCCGCCGGCGCCGAACCGAGCGGCGTCACGACGATGCCGGTGACGACGATGGGCGTGCCGTCGAGGTCGGTCGAGCGGTACATGATGCGCCACGCCTTCGACAACGCGGGTACCCCCACGAGTTCGGCGCTTCGCACGATCGTTCCGGGCGCCCCGTCTTCGGCGCCGTGGGGCTGTTCGTAGAATTCGGCGAGGGTCGGCTGCTCCGAGGCGTCGCCGGCGATGCGCGCGATCTCGAGGCCGACGATGGGCACGGCGATGAGCGCGAGCACGAGCGCGGCGATGCCGACGACCCGGCGTCCGCGCCGTTGCGTGCGGCCGGTCGATCGTCGACCTCGGGCAATCCTCACCGTGCGTCCCCTCTCGTGCGCCACCGGTGTGTCGGCGCGACCTGACCAGTCTGGCGTGCCGTGCACGGTCGCGGCATCCGTGTCATCCGGATCGAGCAGGAATCGAGAAGCACACGCCGAATCGCCTGAATAACGTCGGAGACATGAACACCACCGACGCCATCACCATCACGTCCATCGACTCCATCACGCTCGACGCGGCCGACCCCGAGGCCGCCGCGCAGTTCTACGCCGACGCCTTCGGTCTCATCTCGCAGGTGCGAGTGCGGGCATCGGATGCCCCGACCAGCGGCTTCCGCGGATTCACCATGTCGCTCGTCGTCCCCCAGCCCGCAAACGTGCGGGCCCTGTTCGACTCGGCCGTCGCCGCCGGCGCGACCGTGCTGAAGCCCGTCGAGAAGTCCCTGTGGGGGTTGGGCGGCGTCGTCCAGGCACCTGATGGGGCGATCTGGAACCTCGCGACCTCGGCGAAGAAGGACACCGGTCCGGCCACTCGGGAGTTCGACCACATCGTGGTCCTGCTCGGCGCGGAGGACGTGTCGGCGAGCAAGCGGTTCTACACCGGCCGCGGCCTCGCGGTCGCGAAGAGCTTCGGCAGCTACGTCGACTTCGCCACGCCGTCGAGCCCGATCGGACTGGGGCTCTACAAGCGGCGGGCGCTCGCCAAGTCCGCGGGCGTGGCGCCCGAGGGAACGGGTTCGCACCGCATCCGGATCAACAGCGACGGCGGGTCGTTCACCGACCCCGACGGGTTCGCGTGGGGCACGAGCTCCGAGTGAAGCGGGGTGCTACGCCGCGGTGTCGGCGTGCCGGTGCACGACCCGCCACTCGCCGTCCTCACGGCGGTACACCTGCGTGGCGCGCAGCGTGAAGGTGCGCGGCTCGCCGTCGATCGAGGTCGAGATGCGCTCGTAGCCCACGGTGTAGGCCATGTCGCCCACGACGTCGAACGAGATCAGCTCGAGCGCGTAGTCGGCGCATTCCGAGAAGCTCGCCGCCACCACCTCGAACGCCTCCACCAGGGCTTCTCGGCCGACCGCATTCCGCCAGGCGCCGAGCACGCTCACGGGCTCGAGGCGGGACCAGATCGCCCGGCGCGGGCCATCATCGCCGTCGAGCATGGCTCGCTCGGCCTCGACGAGGGTGCTGCCGACCCAGGCCAGGAAATCATCTCGGTCACTCATGGGTTCAGGATGCCCCGGCTGGGCGCCGCGCACAATCGCCACGGCCGTTGGATTCGGCGCGGCATCCGTCGGTATCGAAGTTCCGGATGCTCCGCCAGGCGAAGGAGGTGGGACCATCGATGATGGACGGAGGCATCGATGAGACACCGTTTGTCAAGCGAGGCCAGGGGAGTGGGCGACGACCGGCGCCGACGGTTCCGGGTCGATCGCGTCAGCGAACACCTGCACTTCGTGCACACGGAGCACGTGAACTGGGTCGTGTACGCCGGCACCGACGGTGTCACGCTCATCGATTCGGGCTATGCGGGTCAACGCGACCTCCTCGCGTCGTCGCTCGACGCGGTCGGATGCCGGCCCGAGAACGTCGACGCGGTGCTCATCACCCACGGCCACGCCGACCACCTCGGCGGTGCGGCGTGGCTCGCCGACCGGTACGGCACGGCGGTGCACGCGCACCCCGAGGAGGTGGCGAACGTGCGCCGAACGGTGATGCAGCAGGTCGGGAGGGGCGCCGTGCTGCGCAACGCCTGGCGTCCTGGGGTGGTTCGATGGGCCGCCGCCATCGCGCCCATGCTCGAGCGTCACCCCGATCTCGGCGTTCCGAGCGCGAGCCCGCTCCCCGAGCGCGGCGGTCACGTCGCGGTACCCGGAAACCCCCGAGCGCTGCTCATCGAGGGCCACACCTCGGGGCACACGGCGTACGACTTCGAGGACGAGGGCGTGCTGGTCGTCGGCGATGCCATCGTCACCCGGCATCGCACCTCATCGGCTGCGGGTCCGCACCTGCTGCCGTCGATCTTCCACCACGACCCCGAGCATGCACGGGCGTCGCTCGCGCGACTGGAGGCCGTGCGGGCGCGGGCGGTGCTGCCGGGTCACGGCGAAGCGTGGATCGGCCCGGTCGACGCGATGGTGCGGGCGGCGCTCGAGGCGGGGTCGCCCTGGTGAATCCGTCGTGACGCCCGTCGCCCGTTCACCTCGTCGGCGGGGTGTGCGAAGCTGGCGGCATGCCCGAGTCGCCCGAGGTCGAAGCGCTCATCGAGGAACTCGACGCGCGGTTGGCGGGCCGGGCCATCACCGACGTCGACGTCGTCGAGTTCCGGGTGACGAAGACGCGCGCCCGGCCGCTGCCGGCGCTCGTCGGCGAACGGGTGACCGGGGCGACGCGCCACGGCAAGCTCGTCGACCTCGCGCTCGGGGGCTCGCACCTCGTGGTGTCGCTCGGGCGGCACGGCTGGGCGCGCTGGCGTGACGTGGAGTCGACCGCCAGCGATGCGGTCGGCGATGCCGGTTCCGCGGTCGAGACGGATGCCGCAGCCGATGCAGCGCTCCCGCCCACGCTCGTCGCCCTCGAGTTCGACGACGGGAGCACGCTCGAGTTCACGGATGCCGGTGACTGGGTGTCGCTCGGTGGCTGGGTGGTCGACGATCCGGCAGACGTGCCGGCCGTCGCCAAGCTCGGACCCGACCCGGCCGATCCGGGATTCTCGCGTGCCGATTTCGACCGCGCCGTCGTCGGCCGCCGCAAGCAGGTCAAGGCCGTGCTGCAGGAGCAGGAGTCGCTCGCCGGCATCGGCAACGCGTACTCCGACGAGATCCTCCACGCGGCCGAGGTCTCACCCGTCGCCCACGCCGCGGCCCTGACCGAGGCGGAACTCGATCGTCTCTTCGCTGCGACGATCGACGTCATCAGGTCGGCGATCGAGGCCCGGAGCGGAGTGCCCGTCGATCAGCTCAAGGCGGCGAAGGTGGCGGACATGCGGGTGCACGGCAGAGCGGGGGAGTCGTGCCCGGTGTGCGGTGACACGATCCGCGACTTCTCGTTCGCGAGCACGACGGCCCAGTACTGCCCGACGTGCCAGACGGGCGGCGCCGAGCTTCCCCTGCGGTCGGCGTAGGGCGCTGACGCGACATGCCGGCCACGGCCCGGGCCGAGCGCCGGCGAAGCCCCGTCACGCCCGGCCGAACCCAAGGCATCAGGCCGCGTGGAAGGCCGGGGCGACGCGCACCCGGCTGAGCGCGTCGGGCGCGGCGGTGAAGCGGCCCTTCACGCCCTCGGCGGTGACGTACTGCACGCGGATGCCACGACCGATCGACGAGACGTTCGTCACCTCGTAGGTGCGGCCGTAGGCGTTCACCAGCGTGTCACCCACCTCCAAGCGGCGGGTCTGTCGCAGTTCGATGACCTCCATGGTGAGAGTCTCTCAGCACCCTGCGACATCGAACCTGCGCCCGCGTCCCGGCGGGGGATGGCGCACGAGGGCGCGACATCCGTAGGCTGAATGAACCGACGGGCGGGCGGGGAGCGGCCATGCTGGAATGGTTCTACAGGACGAGCGTCTGGATCACGCTGCCCGTGTTCGTCGGCGGGTTCGTGGCGGTCTCCTGCCTGATCGTGCTCGCACTCCGTCCGGTCGTGCACCGGCTCGCCAGCGGCGGCAAGGAGTGGGACCGCGCGCTCGCCCACGTGACCGGCTCGTTCGGCGTGTTCTTCGGCATCCTGCTCGCGCTCGTCGCGGTGTCGGTGTACGAGAACTTCTCCGACACGCGCGAGGCCGCGATCGAGGAGGCCGGACGGGTCGGCGCACTCTTCCGCGCCACCGCCGGCCTGCCCGACGAGGTGGCCGACCCGATGCGGGAGTTGATCGACGCGTACATGCACGAGGTGATCCAAGCCGACTTCCCTCAGCAGCAGTTGGGGATCCTGCCCGATGCCAGCGATGCGCAGGTGGACGAGTTCGAGCGACTCATGCACACCGTCGAGGCCGAGCCCGGTGACGATCAGGCGCAGTTCCAGCAGGTGCTCGCCACGTTCGACGACTTCGTCGAGTCGCGGCGGGCGCGGATCGATGCCACCTCCCTCGCCCTGCCGCCGCTGTTCTGGCTCGTCATCTGGGTCGGCGCCGCCGTGAATGCGGTGCTGATCGCGTTCATCGACGTGAAGAATCCGCGACTGCACCTGCTCATGGCGGGCCTGCTCGCGCTGTTCATCGGCCTCGTGATGTTCGTGACCGCCGACATGGACCATCCGTACGCCGGGACCATCTCGGTCGGCCCCGGGGCGTTCGAGCGGGTACTCGTGCAGATCATCGACGCGCGCGGGTAGTCGTCCGCGGGCGATCGGTGAATCTCGCCGTCGGGGTTATCGTCGACTATGGCCGGTGCGAACCCGAGCGTCGGGGCGAATGCCAGATGGCGCGTGCGCGGCCGGTCGAACCGGTCGCAGGCCGAGCTGCCCGCGTGGACCCGAGCGCTCGCCGAGGGCGACGACGCGGGGTACTTCGGGCCCGGCAGCGCCGTGTGGGCGGTGAACGGCGCGCTGCCGTCGCTCGTCGCCGGCATCCGTGCGCTGCTGCTGCAGACACTGCACCCGGGTGCGATGGCGGGCGTCCACGATTGGTCGCGGTACCACGAGGACCCGCTGGCCCGGCTCGACGGCACGGTGCGATGGGTCGCCACGACGACCTTCGGCGACCGCAGGAGTGCCGCTGCGGCATCCGCTCTCGTGTCGCGTCTGCATGAGCGCATCACCGGCACGTACACGGATGCCGCGGGCGTCGAACGCCCCTACTCGGCGAACGACGAGGAGCTGCTGCGGTGGGTGCACGACGCGTTCACCGAGGCGTTCCTCGGCGCGCACGAGATCTGGGGCGGGCCTATTCCGGGCGGCGGCGATGCGTACGTGCGCGAATGGGCGCAGGCCGGTCGCCTGATGGGCGTGACGAACCCGCCGACGTCGGTGGCCGGCCTGCGCGCCGAGATGATCGACTTCCTCGACGAGGCGAAGGTGGACGACCGCGTCGTGCAGGCGGTCCGCTTCCTGCGCAGGCCGGGGCTGCCCGGACTGACCGGGCGGGTGTACCCGATCCTGTTCGGCGGTGCGGTGGCCTCACTCCGGCCGCGCTACCGCGAGCTGCTGGGACTGAAGCGTCCGTGGTGGCCCGCCATCACGCTCACCCGGATCGCACTCGCGGTCGGCACGCGAACCCTCGGCCCCGTCTCGCCGAGCGAACGGAATGCGCGGTCCCGCATCGCCCGGCTGGACGGCAACTCGCGCTGATGCGGTGATGCGGTGATGCGCGGATGCGTTAGAATCGAAGCGTGAGAACAACGCTCGACCTCGACCCGGCGGTGCTGCGCGCCGCCCGCGCCCTCGCCGACCAACGCGGTCTCACGCTCGGCTCGGCGGTATCGGAACTCGCGCTGCGAGGGCTTCGTGCCGAAGCGACGCAGATCGACGAGGGGTTCCCGCTGCTTCCGCGGTTCGTGGCCGACCATGTTGTCACCGACGACCTCGTCGCCCTGCACCGCGACGGCGAGTGAACGACATGGCACAGCCGGTCCGCCTGCTCGACGCCAACGTCCTGATCGCCCTCGTGAGCGAACAGCACGTTCACCATGCGGCGGCGCATCGATGGCTGCGCACGATCGTGTCCTGGGCGACGACGCCGATGACCGAGGCGGCGTTCGTTCGATTGGTCTCGAATCCCGCAGTCGTCGGTGGTGAGATCGCGCCGGTCGACGCGCTGGCGTTGCTCGAGCGGGTCCGGCGCCAGCCGGGGCACGTCTTCCTGGCCGACGGCAGCTCACTGGCCACCGCCGGTATCGACCTCACCGCGCTGGTCGGCCATCGTCAGGTCACGGACTTCCACCTGGTGAACCTCGCCGCGGGCGCCGGAGCGATCCTCGCGACATTCGATGGGCGCCTGCTCGCCGCGCTGGCCGAGGATGACCGCCGGCACGTCGAGGTCATCCCGCTCTGACCCGCCGTAACGACGTGATGCGCTCGCCGTCGATGGTGCAGGCGTGGCGGCGGCGCTACCCGGTCGGCTGCAGCATCCGTCGCAGCAGTGCGCCCTGCGCCTCGGCGAGCTCGCCCATCGCCGCGGGGGCGAGTTCGCCGACGTGCGAGACGGCCCACTCGTCGAGGGTGCGCAGCAGTGCGAAGACCAGGCGGGTCTGCAGCGCGGGCGGGATGTCGCCGCGAATCGCGCCGTCGCGTCGGCCGACGACGAGCACGGCTTCGAGCCACTCCTCGGCGACGACGAAGATCGCCCGGATCGGCCCCTGCGCGTCGGTCGGCACGCCGGTCGCGTAGACCATCCGCCCGAGCGCCGTGAACGACTCGTCGGTCTGCGCGCGCTCGGTGAGCTGCCGCAGGAACGCCTCGGCGGTGCTCCAGAATCGCTCGCCGGCGAACTCCTCGGGCCGCGGGATGCTGAGCTGTGTCGCGACGTCGGTGCGCAGCTCATCGAGGACGAGGTCGAACAGCGCCGCCTTGGATGCGACGAAGTGGTAGAACGAGCTCTTGCTCATGCCGCAGGCACGGATGATGCGGTTCAGCGAGGCGTGCTCGTAGCCGGAATCGGCGAACTCGCGCGAGGCCTCGCCGATCAGCCGCCGGCGTCGTTCTTCGGGCATGCGGGTGAGGTCGCCTGCGGTCATGGGGTTCACCCTACTCGCTCTGGACCAGCCGGTCCAAACGGTGTAGCCTGATTGGACCACCCAGTCCAGCCAGTAAGGAGCGCACGATGGGTCTTCGCAACACGAGCGTCGAGTCGCAGGTCGAACGAGCCGCGGATGACCCGCTGCGGGTGCTGGTGGTCGGGGCCGGAATCGCCGGAGTCTCTCTTGCGCAGTCGCTGCGCCACGCCGGGTGGCATCCCGTCGTGATCGAGCGGGCGCGCGACGAGCGGCCGCCGGGCTACATGCTCGCGCTCATGCCGATGGTCGACCCGCTCATCGACGACCTCGGGATCCGCCCGCGCTACCTCGCCGAGAGCGTCGAGCTCGGAAGGTACGCCTTCCGGTCGCACGCCGGCCGGGCGCTGCGCACCGATTCGATGGCCGGCATCCTCGATCGATTCGGCGACTACCGCGGCATCACCCGCGGCCGGCTGCTCGAGACGCTCGCCGACGGCGGGTGCGATGTCGCCTTCGAGACCACCGTCGCTGCGATGACCGAGCATCGCGAGAGTGTCACCGTGTCGCTCGTCACCGACGGCGTCGCGCGAGAACGCGAGTTCGACCTCGTCGTCGTCGCCGACGGGATCCGCTCGAGCACTCGCGAGCTGATCCCTGGTGCGACGCCGATCGAGGTCGTCGACACCGGCTGGGCCGGCTGGGTGGTCTGGGCCGAGGCGGACGCCGACACCGACCTGGCCGAGGAGATCTGGGGCGCGGGCTTCATCCTCGGCACCTACCCGGTGAAGGGCAGGGTGGGCGTCTTCCTCGGCGGGCCGGCCGACGATCTGCAGAGCGGGCCGGCGGCATTCGTCGACACCGTGCGAGCGAAGCTGACGACCATCGCGCCGCGCGTCGATCGCGCGCTGCGCGCGGTCGCCGACGATCCCGATCCCTACTACTGGGCCCTCGACGACGGCCGCGCCGCACGCTGGACCACCGCACGCACCGTGCTGCTCGGCGATGCGGCCGCGGGCTTCCTGCCCACCGCGGGCATCGGCGCCGGCATGGCCATGGAGTCGGCATGGGTGCTCGGCCGCCTGCTGCGGCACACCCCGGCGATCGGCCTCGGCGAGGTGCTCACCCGCTACGAGGCGGCGCAACGCCCACGGGTCGAGGCCGCGCAGGACAACTCACGACAGCTGGCGCGGTACATGTTCAGCCGAAGCCGGGCCATCGCGGTCGTCAGGGAGACGACGATGCGACTCCTCAGCGTCGAGGTGGTGCTCCGGCCGATCCGACGCCTGCTGGAGGCTCAGCCCGATCCCGGCCGCATCGCATCGGGGCACGGATCGCCCGAGCGCGCGGCCGCCGCGCGTCACGCAGCGGGCTCAGCGGGCTGATGCTCGGGGCAGTTGACCCGGAGTTCGGACCTCGGCAGCGGCATCCCGAGCAGGTCGCACCGGCTGCCGCCGTCGCCGTCTCGGCGGTGGAACCGGCAGGTCAGGCAGGTGCGCGCGACGGTGATCGTGCCGTCGTGCACGAGGGCGGCGATCATCGAGAGCGCGCCCTCGAGCGTCGCGTCGCGCAGGTCGGGGTCGACCGTGTGCGCCGCCGCGACGAACGGGTCGTCGAGCGAGGCGAGTTCCCGGCCCGGCGGCGTGAGGCGCACGTGCGTGCGTCGCCGCCGGTCGACGACGCGATCGCGCCGAACGAGCCCCTTGCGCTCGAGTGCGGTGATCGCGTCGGTGGCGGTCGGCTGGGTGATGCCCAGCTCGCGGGCGAGCAACCCGACGGATGGTTCGGGTGGCTCACCCGCGGCGATCGTCGCGAGGAGCTCGAGCTGCAGGGGGCTCAGCCCGTGCCGGGTCGCGACGTCTTGGCGGTGGATCCGGCGCGCCCGGGCCAGCTGTCCGAGCGCGGCGGCCAGCTTGGCCGCCGGATCGGCCGGCCGGTCGGCGCCGAACTTCACCACGTGTCGGGAGCGTATGGGTGGGCCCACAGCGCCACCGTGAGGGTCACCGCCTTGAACCAGGCCTGGTACATGGCGTCGACGGCGGCCGCGTCGGGCTCGCCGTTCGCGAGGAACGGTCGGATCGTGACCGTGATCGGAACGATGAGCGCGATCAGGTGCGCGAGGGGCACGTAGCCCGCGGGTGAGTCGACCTCATCGGTGGCGTTCTTCTTCGAGGTGTGGTGCCGCAGGGCGACCTCGTTCTGGTAGTCGAGCCACTGCTGGTCATGGTCGCGTTCGCACACGTCGCGGATCCACAGGCCGAACCGCTCGCGCACCGCGCCCAGGTACTCGCCCGACGGTTGGCCGTCGGCCCCGGCGAACGCGGCGACGAGGTGGGCGTTGCCGCCGACGAAGCCGTACCACACGTCGAGGATCTGTTCGGTCTGCGGTACCAGGATCTCGCCGGCGCGGCGCAGTGCTTCGCGGTCGTCGTCGCTCCAGAGCACGGATGCCTCGAGCTCGGCGAGCTGGTCCATCGTGACGGGTGAGCGGTCGAGGGTGGCGTCGAAGGTGTAGCCGGGTGCGGTGGTCGTCATGATCGGCTCCGTTCAGGGGGTGTGTTCGGTCGTGCGATTCAATATAGGAGTCCTATGCTTTTCCGGCAAGAGCGCGGACCTGCCGACGCGCGGACACGCCCGCGAGCACCAACGCCACCGCCACGATGCCGGTGAGCACGAGTCCGGTGAGGCTCGGCAACACGATGCCGGCATCGCCGGTGAGCGCGGCGAGCAGCAGTCCGAGCGCGGACGTCGTCGGGAGCGCCGCGGCGACGGCCTCGATCGCCGCCGGGACCGTCGACGACAGCCCGGCGGTGAGGGCGACGAGCGCGATGACGACGGCGACCAGCCTGCCGGCGGCGCCGAACGCCGCCGCCAACCCCTGGTTCGTCACGGCGAACACCGTGCCGATCAGCACGCTCGCACTCGTGAACGCGAGCCACTGCCACGGATCGACGCGCACGGCGAACAGCACCGTGACCGCGACCACCGCCCCCTGTGCGGCGCCGAGCGCGACCGTCGGCAGCACGGCGCGCAGTGCGATCGACGCCGATGAGGTCGCGGTGAGGAGCTCGCGGGTCGGCACCGCCTGTCGCGCGAGCGCGATGACGAGCCCGCCGAGCCACAGTGCGATCACGCAGAACAGCGGCAACGACTGGAAGCCCTTCTCGATCGGGGTGGCGTCGGCGCGCACCGGCTGCGACACCACCGAGGTGAGGGTCGCGATGTCGCTGTCGGAGTAGGTGGGGATCTGCTCCACCGCCTGCGCGAGTCCGGCCGCGAGCTGGGCCGCCCCGTCGTCGACCTGCCCGGCACCGCTCGCGAGGCCCTGCGCTCCCGAGCTCAGTTGCCGGGCCCCGCTGTTCACCTGGGCGGCGCCCGCGGCGACCTGGGCCGCACCGCTCGCCGACTGGTCGATGCCCTCGACGAGCTGCGGCATCGCGTCGGCGAGCTCTTCGCTGCCGGATGCCACCTGGTCGGCGCCGCTCGCGAGTTGCCCCACCTGCTGGTCGGCGTTCTCGAGCCGCTGGAGGGCCGCCGTCGCGCGGTCGCAGAGCGGCCCCGGGAGCAGGCAGATCTCGGCGACGACGGCCGCGAACTCATCGGTCGCGCCGCCCACCGCCGACGCGAGGGCGTCGACGGCCGTGGCCACCTCGCCCGCGCCCTGCGCCAGCTGCGCCGTCTGATCGGGGAGCGGCTGCGAGGCGGCGTCGAGTTCGGCGAGGCCGCCCGCGAGCGCCTCGGCGCCGGCATCGAGGGATCCGGTGCCCGAGGCGAGCTCGCCGGCGCCGCTCGCGAGCGACTGTGCGCCGCTGTCGAGCGAGGATGCCCCGGCCGACAGGTCCGCCGCCCCCGACGCTGCCTGCCCGATCTGCTCGTTGATGGTGTTGAAGCCCGCGTACACGTTGCCGAGGTACTGGGCGATCAGCTGCTGGTTGAGCGCGGCGGTGGCCGCCGCGGTCACCGCCCCGGTGAGCGCCGGGTCGAGGAACGCCGACGCGGGCGTCGTCTCGACCTCGATCACCGCCTGCTCGGCGTCGGCGGCCGGGCCGCCGATCGACGTCGCCGTCGCGGAGAACTCCTGCGGAATGGTGACCACGGCGACGTAGCGTCCGGAAGTGAGGCCGGTCGCGGCCTCGTCGTCGTTGGTGAGCACCCAGGTGAAGTTCGGCGCGGAGGCATCCGTCGCGCTTGCGCCGGCCGAGGCATCCGACCCGCTCGCGCCGGCGGAGGCATCCGTCGCACTCGACCCGTCGATCAGCCCGGCCGCGAACTCGCGGCCGAGCGGCACCGTCTGGCCGTTCACCGTCACCGGCTCGTCGTCGTTCACGATCGCCGCGGTCACGCGGTCGAGGTGCTCGGTCGGCGCGGCCAGGGCCCACACCAGGATGCCGCCGATGAACAGCGGAACGACGAGAAGGCCGAGCACGGCGAGCCGTGAGAGCCGCTCCGCTCCGGAGGTCGCGGCGAGTACCCGCGCCCGCATGTCAGCGCACCGCCATCATCGGCGCGTCGGCGCGGGACGACCCCAGGTCGACCGCGTGCACGACGGTGCCCGTCGGCAGAACAGCGTCGGCCACCGCCGCGTCATGGCAGGCGACGGCGAACGTCAGCGGGCGTCCGCCGTCGCGGAGGGCTCGGCGCGAGGCATCCGTCAGCTCAGCTCGCAGTCGGCCGCGCACCCCGCCCTCGGCCAGGCCGTCGACCACGTCGAGCATCACGATGCCGGCCCCGCTGCGGATCGCCTCCTGCGTCGCGGGCAGCGCCTCCCGTGAGCCCGAGACCCGCGCGTACGCGGTCTGCGAGCGCGCGGCGGCGGCCCGCGGCGGCACCGCGAAGCCCGCGACCTTGAGACGCCCGGCGGCCACGGGCATCCGCCCACCGAGGGCGAGCAGCACCGCACTGCGGTCGGCGGCCGTGCCGCCCCGCACGACGAGCGCCTCGCCCGCGCCGACCATCGCGTCGACGGCACCCACCGCGTCGCGCGCTCCGGCGACGCGCACGCCCTCGGCCGCGAGCGCGAACCGCGCGCCCGGCTCGGGCCAGTCGGCGAGCGCGAACTCCTCGGCGAGCCCCTCGCCCTCCACGTCGAAGCGGGGCAGCGCCCGGTCGAGCCAGCGCGGCATCCACCACGCCCGCTCCCCGAACAGCACCAGCACCGCGGGGATGAGGGTCATCCGCACCACGAACGCGTCGATCGCGACGCCCACCGCGAGGCCGAACGCGATCGGCTGGATCGACGCATCGCCCTCGGGCACGAACGCGGCGAAGACGGCGAACATGATGATCGCCGCAGCCGTGACCACGCGTGCCGACCCCACGAACCCCTCGTCGACGGCTCGCTCGGCGTCGCCGTGGTGCACGTAGTCCTCGCGCATGCGGCTGACGAGGAACACCTCGTAGTCCATCGCCAGGCCGAACAGCACGCCCATGAGGATGATCGGCATGAAGCTGATGACCGAGCCGACGTCGGCGACGTTGAGGGCCTCGGCGAAGACGCCGTCGACGAACACGAGGCTCGTCAGCCCGAACGCCGCCGCCACCGAGAGCGCATAGCCGAGCGCCGCGGTGGTCGGCACGACGACCGAGCGGAACACCATCGCGAGCAGCACGAGCGAGAGTCCCACGACGAGCAGGCCGAACGGCACGAGCGCGCCCGCGAGCCGGTCGGAGATGTCGATGCCGGCAGCTGTGTACCCGGTCACCGACAGGTCGACGCCGTACTCCTCCTCGAACGCGTCGTGCAGCGACCGCAGCTCCGCGACGAGCTCCTTCGTCTGCTCGGAGTCGGGTGCGCCCTCGGGGATCACCTGCACGATGCCGGTGTCGCCCGTCTCGTTCGGTGTCGCGAGAGGGACGGATGCCACGCCGGCAACGGTCGCGATCTCGTCGCCGAGGTCGTTCATGAGGCCGACCGGGTCGGTGCTCTGGATGATGGAGCCGGTGACGATGAGCGGGCCGTTGAAGCCCGGGCCGAAGTGCTCTGCGATGAGGTCGTACGTGATGCGTGCGGGTGCGTCCTCCTCGAGCGAGCCCGCGTCGGGGAGCGCGAGCCGGAGGCCTGCCGCAGGGACGGCCGCGAGTCCCAGCAGCGCCACCACGGCGACGACCGTCACGACCGGCCAGCGGGTGACGGTGCGCACCCAGCCGAGGAAGAACCCGCGACGGGGCGGCGCGGGAGCCTCGTCGTCGTCGATGAGGAGCTCCTCGAGCGCGGCATCGTCGGCTGCGGCCGGGTCGTCGGCTGGGGCATCCGCACGCTCGACGACACCCGGGTCAGGCTCGTGGGCTGCGGCATCCGCTCGATGCTGGGCGACCGGTCGCGAGGCCGGCCGGAAGCGCTTCGCGACGATCCGCCATCCGGCGAAGCCGAGCAGGGCGGGCGTCAGCGTCAGGGAGATGAGCACCGCGATCGCGACCGCGAGCGCCGCGGCGACGCCCATGGTCGTCAGGAACGGGATGCCGGCCACGCCGAGTCCGACGAGGGCGATGATCACCGTGGTCGCCGCGAAGACGACCGCCGACCCGGATGTCGCTACCGCGCGCGCCGCGGACTCCTCGGGTTCGACGCCCTCCTTCAGCTGGTCCTGGTGCCGGGAGATGATGAACAGCGCATAGTCGATGCCGACCGCGAGGCCCAGCATCAGCGCGAGCAGCGGCGTGGTCGACGTGATGGTGACGAACCAGGTGCCGGCGAACACGATGGCGAGCGAGGCGCCGACGCCGAGCAGCGCCGTGACGAGCGGCAGGCCGGCGGCGATGAACGACGCGAAGGTGATGAGCAGCACCACGTAGGCGACGGCGATGCCGAGCAGCTCCGTGATGCTGATGCCCGCCGCAGTCTGCGCGAACAACTGCCCGCCTACGGCGACCTGCGCGCCCGGGGGCAGCTCGGCCTCGAGGGCGTCGCCCGCGGATTGGAGGGCGTCCGCGGTGGACGGCAGCACGGCGGTGGTGCCGACCGACAGCTGGATCGGCACGAGTGCCGCCGAGCCGTCGGCGCTGAGGTTCGCGGTCGACGTGTACGGCGACGTGGCCGATGAGACCTGCGGGATCGTCGCGATCTGGGCGAGGGCGTCTTCGACCGCGGCCTCGAACGCGGGATCGGTGACCTCGCCGCCATCGGGCGCGACCGCGATGAGCTGGGCCGACGTGCCGCTCACCTGCGGGAAGGTGCGCGCGAGCGCGTCCAGCGCCTCCTGCGACTCGGTGCCGGGGATGGTGTACGTGTTGTCGGTGCCGACGCTCAGCAGCGCGCCGGCGGTGAACAGCACCGCGAGCACCGCCAGCCAGAGCGCGAGCATCCGCCCGCGAGCCCGGAAGGCCCACCGGCCCAGGCCGTACAGGGCGGATGACATACGCGCATCATTCGGTTGCGGTCTCGGCGACGCGACCGTCGGCGGGACCGGTGCCCCTCAGACTAGGACCGCGCTCGGAAGGCCCGCAACCGAACGGCCCGGCGCCGGCGGTGGCGCGTGGTCGGGGACGGCCTCTGAACTCAGGATTCGCTCCAGTCGCCAGGAGCAGTCCGGGCACCCGCTCGAACTCACGCACGTTGTTCGTGACGACGGTGAGTCCCGCGGAGCGCGCGTGCCCGGCGATGAGCACGTCGTAGCCGGCGATCGGGCGGCCGATCTGCGCGAGATCCGCGCGGATCTCGCCGGCGTGAACCGCGGCGGTGGCGGTGAAGTCGAGCAGTTCGACGAGAGCCAGGAACTCCTCGGATGTCGACGGTGCTCACGTCATCGGGCAGGGCGACGTCTTTCGGCAGGCGCATGGCCTGCGTGCGGTTGTTCCGGAAGACGGTCGTACGGACCATGTCGCTCACCTCCACATATACATGGAGGTTATCCCGAATCGCCCGGTCGTCAGGTGCGCCCGCGGCCGACCGACCAGCCGAGTATCGCCATCTTCAGTGCCAGCAGGAAGCCGCCGAGCGTCAGCGGCGTGAGCTGCTTGTCGGGCTCGACGAGGGAGTCGCGCCAGACCTTCTCGGCCGGATACCCGATGGTCATGATGGCGCCGAGCACGCCGAGCAGCCGTGCGAAGAAGACGGGTGGACGAGGGGTCACGAGGAGGACGAGGGTCGCGATGCCCTGGGCGATGAGCATCGGCGTCGGTGCGGAGAGCGCCGTGCCGTCGGACCAGTGGCGCTGCTCGATCTGTGTCTTCGGACGCTTCTCGATGAACGGCACGTCGGCGACTCGGCCCTCGCGAAGCGCCTTCCGCAGCCCCGCGATGCCGAGGAGCAGCTGCACGAACGAGACCAGGCCGAGGATGCGCATGGCGCCATGCTGGCACGCGGCTCGGATGGCGACAAGGGCCCGGCGGGTGCCGGCCGCCCGCTCAGTGGTAGCGCCCGCTGTACGCGTTCAGCGCCGGCTGCCCGCCGAGGTGGGCGTAGAGCACGTTCGAGTCCTTCGGGATGTCGCCGCTCGACACGAGGTCGATGAGCCCGGCCATCGACTTGCCCTCGTAGACCGGGTCGAGGATGACACCCTCGAGGCGCCCCGTGAGCCGCATCGCCTCGTCCGTCGAGGCGACCGGGATTCCGTAGAAGTCGCCGGCCCACCCCTCGAGCACGGTGATCTCGTCGTCGCGCAGGTCGCGTCCGAGCTCGATCAGCGCCGCCGTGTCGCGGGCGATCCGGGCGACCTGGTCGCGGGTCTCGTCGAGCTTCGCCGACGCGTCGATGCCGATGACGCGGCGCGGCCTGCCGCCGAAGTTCTGCTCGAGGTCGGCGAAGCCGGCGATCATGCCGGCGTGCGTCGACCCGGTGACCGCGCAGACCACGATCGTGTCGAAGAACACGCCGAGCTCGGCCTCCTGCGCGGCGACCTCGTGCGCCCAGTTCGCGAAGCCGAGACCGCCGAGCGGGTGATCGGATGCCCCGGCCGGGATCGCGTACGGAGTGCCGCCGGCTTCCTCGACATCCGCGATCGCCCGCTTCCACGATTCCTTGAAGCCGATGCCGAACCCGGCGGGCGACAGTCGCACGTCGGCGCCCATCAGCCGCGACAGCAGGATGTTGCCGACCCGGTCGTTCACGGCATCCGGCCACTCGACCCAGTGCTCCTGCACGAGCACCGCCTTCATCCCGAGGTGCGCAGCGACGGCCGCGACCTGCCGCGTGTGGTTCGACTGCACGCCGCCGATCGACACGAGCGTGTCGGCGCCCTTCGCGAGCGCATCGGGCACGAGGTACTCGAGCTTGCGCGTCTTGTTGCCGCCGAACGCGAGGCCGCTCGCGACATCCTCCCGCTTCATCCAGACGCGGGCGCCACCGAGGTGGTCGCTCAGCCGGTTCACCGGATGCACCGGGCTCGGCCCGAACGTCAGTTGGTGGCGGGGGAAGTCGGCGAGTGCCATGGTGCTCCTTTGTCGGTTCGGGGGGTGCTTCGTCACGTGACGGATGTCTCGGCTACGACGCATCGGCCACGGATGCCGCGGGGTCGGATGCCGCGGGGTCGGATGCCGCGGGGTCGGATGCCGCGGGATCCCCGGTGTCGTCGAGGTGGAGGAGCCGACCGAGGGTCGACCAGTTCTCTCGGGCGGCGACCCCGGCCTCGTCGGCGTGTCCGGCTGCGCAGAGCTCGATGATGCGCTCGTGGTCGGCGACCGACCCGCGGCCGGCGAGCGAGCCGAACCGCGCGCGCTCGAGGCGGCGGAGAAGCGGCGTGACCTGCTCGAGCAGCGGGGGAAGCAGGGGATTCTCGCTTGCCCGCACCGCGATGTCGTGGAACTCGTCGTCGGCGCGCACGGCGGCGTCGACGTCGCGGGCGCGAAGGGCTGCTTCGAAGCGGGTGTTGGCGTCGCGCATCGCGTCGAGGTCGGCCTCGGTGAGCTGCGGCACCGCGTCGCGCACGGCGAGCTCGTGGAGCGACGCGGCGATGCGCTGCGCCGCGAGCGCTGATCGCGTGTCGAGCGGGGCGACCGTGGTCTGCTTCGCCCGGCGAGTGTGCACGAGCCCAGCCGTCTCGAGCCGGGCGATCGCCTCGCGGATCGGCGTGCGGCTCACGCCGAGCGACTGCTCGAGCTCGGGATCGCGCAGGCGCTCGCCGGGGGCGAGCTCGCCGCTGACGATCGCGTCGCGCAACTCGCGGTAGGCGTAGTCGCGCAGCGAGCTGGGGCGCTCCGAAGCGCGCGAGCTGGTCAGCGGCATGCAATATATTACAGCCCGGAGCGGCAGAGAAGTCAACCGCAGCGGATGCGGCTACGCGCGATCAGGGCGTGATCGAGTCGACGAAGGCATGGGCTTCGTCGGCGATCGAGCGCCAGCGCTCCGCGTCATCCGTGAACGGCACCTTCGCCCACTCCCGCATCGGACGCCCCCGCATCACGATGTTGTCGAGACCGAGCTCGCCGATGCGGTCTTCCGGCAGCTTCACGACGAGGCTCCCGTCGTTCGCGGCGAAGGCGAAGAGCTTGCCGCGCACCGCAAGGCCGTCCGAGTTGAACATCCTGCCGAATGCGACATCCGGCCTCGCGAGGAAGGCCGGTGCGATCTCGTCGAGCCGTTCGCGTCCCGCCTCCCGATCACCCATGCGGTCGACGCTACGACCACGCAGGACCGCGGGCAAGGGCGACGGATGCCGCGTTCCCGCGATTCGCGCGTACCGCCCGGGGTCTCCTCCGCATCACAGTGCCTCCACCGCGCGGCGCACCCCGTTCGCAGGACCAGAGCGGAGTCAGTGCTCCAGGACGGGGTGAATCGCGGCTGGTCCTGTGCTCGTGGTACGCCGACGCCGAGCGCGGGTCGAGTTGGGGCGGCGTGCGGGTGACCGGCTGCCGATGTCGGCGGGCAGTGCGAGACTGACCACGTGCTGCTCGATGAGCTCGTGAGCACGGCCGAGGCCGTCGCATCGACGCGGTCGCGGCTGGCGAAGGTCGACGCGCTCGCGGGCCTGCTCGCGCGGCTCGCGCCCGACGAGATCGCGCCCGCAGTCGGGTTCCTCGTGGGCAAGCCGCGGCAGGGGCGCGTCGGGGTCGGATGGCGCGGGGTCGCCGCCGCGATGGGCGAGCCCGCCGCCGAGCCGACGCTCACGGTGGGCGAGCTCGACGCGATGCTCGATCGGCTCGCCGCGACATCCGGTGCCGGGTCGGTGACCGATCGTGGCCGCGAGCTTCGCGGCCTCGCCGCACGGGCCACCGAACGCGAGCAGGGGTTCATCGGGCGCGTGCTGCTCGGCGACATGCGCACCGGGGCGCTCGAGGGAGTGCTCACCGACGCGATCGCCCGCGCCGCCGACCGACCCGGCAACGTCGTTCGACGCGCCGCGATGCTGTCGGGCGACCTCGGCGAGACCGCACGGCTCGCGCTCGCCGGAACCGAAGCCGAGCTCGAGGCGGTCGGGCTCGTCGTCGGCCGGGCGGTGCTGCCCATGCTCGCCGCGACGGCGCCGAGCGCGGCGGCCGCGCTCGAGACGACGGGCGAGGCATCCGTGGAGTACAAGCTCGACGGCGCGCGAATCCAGGTGCATCGCCGCGGCGACGAGGTGCGCGTCTTCACCCGCAACCTCGCCGACATCACGCACCGATTGCCCGAGGTCGTCGAGGTGGTGCGACGCATGCCGGTTCGCGACGTGATCCTCGACGGTGAGACGCTCTCGCTCGACGAAGACGGCGCGCCGCGCCCGTTCCAGGAGACGATGTCGCGGTTCGGTGCGGATGCCGCGCGTGAGACGCTGCTGCACCCGTGGTTCTTCGACGTGCTGCACGTCGACGGGCGCGACCTGCTCGACGAGCCCCTCACGACCCGGCTCGACGAGCTCGACCGCATTGCCGGCGGGCACCGGATCCCCGGCGAGGTCACCGGCGACCCCGAGGTCGCCGAGCGGGTGTCGCGTGACGCGCTCGCCGTTGGGCAGGAGGGCGTCGTCGTCAAGGCGGTCGGGTCGCCGTACGCCGCCGGCCGGCGCGGTTCGAGCTGGATCAAGGTGAAGCCCGTGCACACGTACGACCTCGTCGTGCTCGCGTGCGAGTGGGGCTCGGGGCGGCGTGAGGGCTGGCTGTCGAACCTGCACCTCGGCGCGCTCGATCCGACCGGCGAGTTCGGCGAGCCCGGGGAGTACGTGATGGTGGGCAAGACCTTCAAGGGGCTCACCGACGCGCTGCTCCGCTGGCAGACCGAGCACTTCCCGCAGATCGAGGTGCGGCGCACCGAGAACACGGTCTGGGTCGAACCGATCACGGTCGTCGAGATCGCGATCGACGGCGTGCAGCGATCGAGCCGCTATCCGGGCGGCATCGCCCTGCGGTTCGCCCGAGTCAAGCGCTACCGCGACGACAAGCGACCCGAAGACGCCGACACGATCCAGGCGCTGCGCGGCCTGCTGCGCGGGTAACTGTCGGTCTGTGCGGCCGAACCGACAAGAGTGCTACAATGTAGAACATGAGTGAGGTCGGGATCCGCGCACTGAAGCAGAACGCGTCAGCCGTCGTTTCAGCTGTGGAGAAGGGCCAGGTTGTCACCATCACCGACCGCGGCCGTCCCGTCGCGCAGCTTTCGCCCCTTTCCACCGGGCGGCTTGCGAGACTGCTCGCGTCGGGTCGAGCGAGGGCGCCGCGTCGTGAACTGCGCGACCTTCCCATGCCGGCCCCCATGGCAGCGGGTGGCGACACGCTCAGCGCCGCGCTGCGCGACGCACGCGACGACGAGCGGTACTGAGGTGGCGCACTACCTCGACACGTCGGCGCTCGTGAAACTCGTGCTCGCCGAACCTGAATCGGCCTCGCTGCGCGAGTGGCTCCTGCAAGGCGAGCGCGAACCGGTGACCAGCGACCTCGCCCGCACCGAACTCCTGCGAGCGGTTCGACGAACGGCGCCCGAGCGCGCGGTCGCGGCGCACGAGGTCCTCGAGACGATGATCGTGCTGACCCTCGCGACCGAGACCTTCGAGTCGGCGGGCCGCCTCGAGCCTGCGACATTGCGAGCACTCGACGCGTTGCACCTCGCCGCGGCACTCGAACTCGGCGACGACCTCGAGGGTCTCGTCGTGTACGACGAACGGCTTGCCGAGGCGGCGAACGCCTACGGAATCCGAACACTCTCACCGACCTGAGCGGCGGTCGTCGTTCGCTGGGCGTGACGCGCCGACTCCGCCGGCGTGCCCGGGTCGGCCTCGGCCGTCCCCGGTCAGGCCGTGATGTCGATGCCCGTGACCGGTTCGCCCGCGCGCTCGTAGACGAGCGAGACGGCGCCCTTCGGGAAGGCGGTGGGCGGCTCGGCGAGCCGGAACGCGGCCGGGATCGTGCGGTCGCCGAACAGGCGCTTGCCCGCGCCGAACGTCACCGGGTACACCCAGAGATTGAGCCGATCGACGAGGTCCTCTGCGAGGAGCGTCTGCACGAGGTCGCCGCTGCCGATGACGTGGATCTCGTCGAATCGGTCGCGCAGCGCGCGAACCTCGGCCGCGACATCCGTGATCACCGTCGTTCCCTCCCATGAGGGGTCGGTCAGCGTATGCGACGCGACGAACTTGGGCACCTGGTTGAACTTCGCGGCGATCTCGGGGACTTCGTCGACGCCGGCGGCGGGCCAGTACGCGGCGAAGATGTCGTAGGTCTTGTGGCCGAGGAGCAGGGCCTGCAGGCGGTCGATGCCGGCGCCGATCGACGCACCCGACTCGTCGTCGAAGTACGGCGCCTGCCAGCCGCCGAACTCGAACCCGTCTTCGCGGTCCTCGTCGCGCCCGCCCGGGGCCTGGTACACCCCGTCGAGGGTGATGAAGAGGTCGACGGCGATGATTCCCATGGTGTGCTCCTTCGCGTGAACGGCGACCGGATGGCGCCTCTACGTGTGCGTCGATCGGGGACGTGCGGAATCGACATCCGCTCGCCTCATCCTTTCGCTGCGACGCCCGCGAACGGAACCCCGGACGAGCGGAATGCCTGCTCGGTCGTGGGCGCCCGGGCGGGCAGTGGCGTTCTGCTCACCCGAACTGGGGCTGATCGCATCGCGTCGATCGGCGTACCCTGCGGAGGGTCATCGGCCCGGCGCCGATCGGGCCGCCGAAAGAGGGGATTCGGCCATGTCGCTGCGCCCGAACAGACTCGCACTCCTGCTCACCGCCGCTGCGGCGGTCGCCGCCGTCACCGCTCCCGTGTCGGCTGCCGCTTCCGGGAACGCTTCGACGATCCGGGGCCACGTCGCAGTCGCCGGCTCGGCGGTGGAAGGGGCATCCGTCGACCTGTATCTCGCCGGCGCGACCGCCGGCGCGGCGACGCTGCTGTCCACCGAGACCACCGACAGGCTCGGCCGGTTCCGGATGAGCGTTCCGGACTCGATCGCCGACGACGCCGTGCTCTACGCGGCGGCACGCGGCGGCGCCGTCGACGAGACTCCCATTCCCGACGCCGTGGAGCTCGCGACGTCGCTCGGCGACATCCGCAGCGGGAAGGCCGAGATCAACGAGCTGACCACCGTCGCCGCGGGGTACTCCCTCGCCCAGTTCGCGGCGGACGGCATGATCGGCGGGCCCGCACCCGGCCTGCAGAACGCCGCCCTGATGCCGCGGAACCTGGTCGACCTCGACAGGGGGGTTCCGGCGCGGTTCCTGCTGCTCTCCCCGAACGGCACGTCGACCGAGACGCTCGCGACGTTCAACTCGCTCGCGAGCATCATCACCGGATGCGCCCTGGGCGCGAACGACTGCGATGCGTTCCTGGATGCCGCGACCGACGCCTGGGGCGTGCGCCCCGCCACGACGTGGCAGGCGATGACCCTGCTTCCCACGAATCCCTCGGGCGACGCGCCGGGGGTGTTCGCGCAGATCCCCGCGGATCCGGAGTTCACCCCGGTACGCACGTCGGCGCCGTCGGGATGGGTCATCGCCCTGCGGTTCTACGGCAACGGGCGCCAGTTCAACGGACCGGGCAACGTCGCGTTCGACGCGCAGGGCAAGGTGTGGGCGAACAACAACACCAACTGGTCGCGCCTGCCCTCGAGGATCTGCCCGGGTACCGACATGTTCCACCTCGACCCGTACGCGCCGCGGCAACCGATGGAGACGTTCACGGGCGGCGGGCTCAACGGCGCCGGCTTCGGCATCGCGATCGACACCCGCGATCGGGTGTGGGTCGGCAACTTCGGGTTCACCGGCTCCGAATGCAAGGAAGGGCCGCCGACGTCGAACAGCGTGTCGGCGTTCCAGCCCGACGGGGAGCCCATCTCGGGCGACGACGGGTTCACCGACGGGCCGCTGAGCTGGCCGCAGGGGGTCAAGTCGGATGTCGCGGGCAACATGTGGATCGCCAACTGCGGCAACGACTCCGTCGTCGTCTATCCCGACGGCGACAACACCCGGTCATTCGTGGCAGGCAGCGACGTTCCCGGGGCATCCCATGTGCCCAAGGCCTTCGACGTCGCGCAGAACACGGAGGGGTCGGTCTTCGTCACCGCGAATGCAGGGAACCAGGTGTACGGGTTCGCGTCCGACGGGTCGCCGCTGCCGGGCTCGCCGTTCGGCGACTCCTCCACGATCCGCAGGCCGCTCGGAGCGGCGAGCGACAGCCTCGGCAACGTCTGGGTGTCCAACTCGGGCGTCGTCGACATCCCCTGCAGCACCGGGTCGACGCTCGAGGCGCCCGCTCCGGGTGCGAACCTGGACGGCACCGTCGCCCGCGTGGACGCCGACGGGTCGACCGAGAGCTTCGGGGGCGCCGGGCTCACGGTGCCCTGGGGCATCGCGGTCGACGGCGACGACAACCTCTGGGTCGCGAACTTCGCCGACCAGCGGTTGTCGCACCTGTGCGGCGCCCGGGCGAGCACCTGCCCGGCAGGCACGATCGGTCACCCGATCTCGCCCGACGAGGGCTACGGCTTCGACGGCCTGCAGCGGAACACCGGCGTGCAGGTCGACCCCTCGGGAAACGTGTGGCTCGCCAACAACTGGGTCGCTGACCCGAGGCCGATCGATCCGTTCGGCGACGGGCTCGTGGTCTACCTGGGCATGGCCGAGCCGGTGCAGGCGCCGCTGGTCGGCCCGCCCGTGCGGCCCTGAGCAACCGGGCTCAACTGGCCGCAGCGCCGGCGAAATCCTCCACGAGACCGGGAGGGCAGGCCGCGGATGCCGCGTCCGCACCTGCGACCGCGGCGAGCCGGTCGAGCGCGGCGAGCGTGGCAACCCGGTCGCCGCCTGCCCAGCGCGCCTGGACGAGCGCGGTCAGGGTCATGGCCTGATGGCCCCGGTCGCCGGCCGCCTCCGCGACGGACAGGGCCTCCTCGATGATGCCGACGCGCGCGTCAGGTCGGACGCGCCCGGCCTGCAGCATCAGGCTCCGCGTGACGCACCGGAGATCGCCCAGACGCCGGAACGTGGCGGGGAGGGTCGCGATGTTGTCGGCCTCCGACGGCGCGTCGGGATGCAGTTTCGCCCGCACGAGGTACGCATGGGCGAGCTCGTGCTCGTTTCCGACGGAGAGGGCGTACTCGATGCACTCCGACACGAGCTGCTCGGCGCGTTCGGGTTCGAGGCCCCACTCCGCGGACGCGAACGCCAGCATGAAGCGGGCGTTGTTCACGTGCATGGCGTCGCCGGCGAGGGCGTAGCCGCGCATGGCCGCCTCGAACTCCACCATCGCCCGCTCGGACTGCGGCGGCGACGGATGACAGAATGCGATGCCGCGCATCTGGCGCACGGCTGCGCGCTCCCAGTCGTCGCCGAGCGAAGCGGCGATGCGTTCGGCTTCGTCGAGGTGCACGAGCGCGGATGCATCGCGGTCGCCGTAGGCGTCGGCCATGCCGGCGAGGTGGTGGGCGGCGAGCCGCGCACGGTCGCCGCCGCCGCCGTCGCCGTCGTCGCCGTCGACGATCGCGAGGGCGCGGTCGGCGAGGTCGCCCAGGAGTTCGACGTCGAGGTACGCGAGGGCGTCGCCGAGGAGCAGCAGTTGCTGCGGCGTCGCCGACGCCAGCACACGTTCGTCGCGAGCGGCCATCGCGATGGCGCGCACGCTGTCGACATCCGACCCGTACTGCTCGACGCCGATCGAGAGGTCCGCGGCGAGCGCGAGGGCCGACGGATGCTGCGCGGCCAGCGCCCAGCGCAGAGCGGCATTGACCTCGGGGCAGAGGGTCTCCGAGAGGTGCAGGGCCTCGGCGCTGTCGTCGGTGCGGGCGCGGAGGACGAAATCGTCAGTCACCTTCTGGACGTAGACGGCGTGCTGCTCGAGCACCTCGCGGATGACGGAGGGGTCGGTGCGGGCGTGAACGAACTCGCGCATCACGGCGAGCAGACGGAACCGCCGCGGCGAACCCCCGGTCGGCACGAGCATGGAGTGATCGAGCAGGCGCAGCACCACGCCCTCGGCGCCGGCGTGTGTGACCGCCGCGGCGAGGTCGATGTCGAACGTGCGGGGGAGCGCGGCGAGACGGCAGAGCATCGCGCGTTCCTCGTCGGTGAGGAGGTCCCACGTCCACTCGAAGGCCGTCTCCAACGTGCGGTGGCGGCCCGCGGGCACGGCCCGGTCGAGCGTCGCGAAGTCGCGGTCGAGCCGCTCGGCGAGCTCGCCCAGCGACAGGTGCCGAGCGACGGCGGCGGCGAGCTCGATGGCGAGCGGGAGCCCGTCGAGGCGCTCGCACACGTGCGCGGCGAGCCCGAGGTCGGTGGGCGACGGCAGCACGGCCGAGAGCCGTATCGGCGCTGCGGCCGCGCGACCGGCGGCGCCGAGTCGATCGAGGAACATGGCGACGGCCGCGGCATCCGTGCCCCCGACCGCGAGCGGCGCAAGCGGGTACACCGTCTCGGCGGCGTCACCGATCGGCGTGCGCGAGGTCGTGAGCACGCGGAGTTCGATCGCGGTCGCCTGCGCTCGCGCAACGATCTCGCCGACCGCGCTGCCGACCCGGTCGATATTGTCGAGCACGAGCAGGTACGGGTGGGACGCGAGTGCCATCACGACCGACGTCGCGACATCCGCGCCCGGCCCCGCCTCGAGGTCGAGCGCCCGGGCGATCCGCGCGATGACGTCGCCCGGCTCGGCGTGCTCGAGCTCGACGATGACGGGCACCCGATCGTTCCGGCTCGCGAACTCGAGGGCGAGACGGGTCTTGCCCACGCCGCCGGGCCCCACGATCGTCACCCAGTGATGCTCGTCGAGCAGATCGGCGAGGGCCGCGAGTTCGGTGTCACGACCGACGAATGCGTTCCGCGGGAGGCGAACGGATGCCGCATGCTCACGCCGCTCGCCCGCGGCGGCCATGAGCTCCGCGCGGCTTGCGGCGCCGAGCTTGCGCTTGAGGCTCGCGATGTGGCTCTCCACGGTGCGCACCGAGATGAACAACTCCGCGGCGATCTCGGGATTGCTCAGGCGGCGCTCGACGGCGGCCAGGACCGCGCCCTCGCGAGCGGTCAGCGTGTCTGTACGGGTGTCTGTACGGGCCGACACGGCGTTCAGTTTAGGACTTCGCGCCGTGCGCCGCACCGGCTCGCCCGTTCGGGGGGTTCAGGTGGTGGGGCGCAGAAGGCGGAGGCGGCGGGGGAGGAGGGCACGGATGCCGCGACGCGGGCGCGCGGCATCCGTCACTTCCTCGGCAGCGTCCGCGAGCTCGGCGACCCGCTCGGCGACGACTCGGCGCCGCTCGAGCTGCTGCGGCATCGACTGCTCCTCCAGCCGGCGCTGTTCGAACGCGAGGTAGTGGGTGCCGAGGTCCATGTCAGCGTCCCTGCGACGAGGACGAGTCGTCGTCGGCGACCACGTCGTCGGCGACCACGTCCGAGCAGGCGCCTTCCGGCGCGTGCTGACGGATGTAGGCGGGCTCGTAGCACATCGAGTTCGACGGAACGTAGCGCTGTGCGGATCCGGAGCCGGCTCCGGAACCGGATGCCACGCCCTGGCCGCACCCGGCCAGGACGGCCACCACGATGGCGGTGGGGACGATGAGGAATGCACGGAGGTTCATGATCTGGGTCCTTCTGTGATGAGCGGATGCCCCGTCAGCGAACCCGGGCCGTGAAGAGCAGGTATTCCCACTCCATCGCGGCGCCGGGCCGATCGAGGCCGTTGGATCTGGCGAGCTCGGCGAGTGCCTCGTCGAGGGCTCGCACCTGCTCGGGGTCGCCCGAGATGCGGTTGTACACCGCGATCGTCGGCCCGTAGCGGTGCTTGAAGTAGTCGCGGAACGCCTCGGCGCTGTCGAACCGGTCGACGGTCACGGACTGGCGCGTGGCCGCGACATGCGTGACCCGCTCGCCGAAGAGGTCGCGCACGTGCTGCTCGTCGCCCCAGAGGGGGGCGGGCTGCGCGCCCTCGGGCAGCGGCGGCGCGTACGGCTTCATGGCCTTGAACATCTGGCCGATGAAGCCGCCCGGCGTCCAGCTGATGAGCGCGATGCGTCCGCCCGGGGCGGTGACGCGAATGAGCTCGTCGGCGGCGCGCTCGTGGTGCGGCGCGAACATGACGCCGACGGTCGAGAGCGTCACGTCGAACTCGTCGTCGGCGAAGGGCAGCGCCTCGGCGTCGGCCTCGCGCCACTCGAGTTCGGCGCCCGCCTCGGTGGCGAGTCGTCGCCCGACGTCGAACAGCTCGGGGGCGAGGTCGCTCGCGACGACCGTGGCGCCGCGGAGGGCTGCCGGAATGGCGGCGTTGCCGCTGCCGGCCCCGACGTCGAGCACGCGCTCGCCGGGCCTGATGTCGGCGGCCGCGACGACGCGCGGGCCGAGCTCCCAGATGAGGTCGGTTGCGAGGGTCGGGTAGTCGCCCGAGGCCCACATCGCGCGGTGCCTGGTCTTCAGCTCGCGGTCGGCGTCGGCCTGGGCCGTCGTGGCCGGTGCGGCCGTGGTGGTGGCCGGTGCGGCCTGGGTGTCGGTCATCGTTCGTCTCCTTGACGGGTCGGATGAATTCGGATGTCCACCAGCGTGCGCCGTCCCGTTCATGACGGCATCCGTGCCCTGCACGGAGATTTCCTCAGTATTCGCCCGGAGGGGGTGTCCTAGGCTGAAGCGCATGCTCATCGCCCTCATCCGCCACGGACAGACCGACTGGAATCTCGCCGGACGCATGCAGGGGCGCAGCGACATCCCGCTCAACGCGGTCGGTCGCGAGCAGGCGCGCGCCGCGGCATCCGCGCTGATGAGCGCTGAAACCGAGCCGTGGGACGCGATCGTGAGCTCCCCGCTCGGCCGCGCCCGTGAGACCGCGGAGATCATCGCGACGACCGTCGGCGTGCCGCCAGGCGCCACCTACGACGAACTCATCGAACAGGACTTCGGTGCCGCAGAGGGCACCCTCGTCGCCGACCTCGACACGAGGTGGCCCGACCGCGACTTCGCCGACAAGGAACCCGACGACGAGGTGGGCCGCCGCGGCATCCGCGGCCTCGAGCGCATCGCACGCGACCATCGCGGGGCGCGCGTGCTCGCGGTGGCCCACGGCACGCTCATCCGGCACACGCTCGCCGCCATCACCGGCCACGAGGTGCGGCTCTACCCGAAGCTCGAGAACGCCTCGTCGTAGTTCGTGCGGCGCACGGATGCCGCGTGGGGCGTGCTCACCGTCGGCGGCGCCGACTTCGCCGAGCTGCTGCCTTCGCTCGAGGAGCGCGCCGTCGCGTGATACTCGGCCTGTCTCACGCCTGATCCGACAAGCGGACGTACAATTCGAAAATGGAGGCACCGGCCAGTACCACACTGGTCGTCGTCGGTGACGAGGCGACGTCGGCCATCCACGCGCTCGAGCGGTTCGCGAACGTGCGCGCCGCGACCTTCGACGAGGCATCCGACGACGACGTGGCCCGTTGGTCGGCAGCGGCCGACGCGCCGTACGTCGTGCACGACCGTGACCCGCTCGCACACGTCGCGGCCGCCTGGGTCGAGTTCTTCGACGACCAGTCGACCTTCGGGGTGCTCGAACTCGAGATCGAACGCGCCGTCGAGGCCGCCGAGCGGCACGCCATGAACGTTCCCGACTACTACGTCGTGCTGCATCCCGAAGTGCTGCCCATCACCTGGAGGCACTGGTGGCTCGGTGTGCTCGCGAGCGCGTCGCCGACCCGGGTCATCCCGTGGCCCGACGCCGACGACTCGCTCGCCCGGCTGCTGCGCCGGCTGCCGACCGGCCGGGCGTGGCCCGACGTGGAGTCGTGGCTGCCCCGTGTCGTCGGCGCGGTGCCCGACCGGGTGGGGCTGCCGGGCTCGGCCTGAGGGGCGTCGAGCTCGGGTCGCGGGAGGAGCGGATGCCGCGGGCTCGCGCCCGCGACATCCGTTCACGTCGGCGGCAGCGCCCGTGCCCGGATCCGCAGCACGACGAACTCGGACGGCCTGATCGGGGCGAACCCCACCAAGACGGTCAGCTCGCCGGCGTCCAACTCCCGCTGCGTCGTGGTGTCGCGATCGCAGCGCACGAAGTACGCGTCGGACGCCGAGTGACCGTGGAAGGCTCCCGCGCGGAACAGGTCGTGCAGGAATGTCCCGACGGACTCCCGGATCTCCTGCCACAGCGGCTCGTCGTTCGGCTCGAACCGTGTCCAGGCCAGGCCTCGCTCGATGCTCTCCTCGAGGAAGAGCGCCGTGCGGCGCACCGGCACGTATCTCCACTCGCTCGCCGCGGGGTCGCCGGCCGCGAGGGTGCGCGCCCCCCACACGATGGGCCGGCGACCGGGGAACCTGCGCAGTGCGTTGACGCCGCGAGCGCCGAACTCGCGCACGTCGTCCTGATCGAGGGCGAACTCGAGGTCGTCCGCGCCGCGGAGCTCCGCCTCCTGGCCGGCTGGCGCCGCCCAGACGCCCTGCGTCTCGTCGGTTCGGGCGATCACCCCGGCCACCGCGCCGGAGGGCGGAAACGTGCCGGTCGCGCCCGCTTGGGTCGGATCCCCGCGTCGCAGGCGCGGCGCGTACAACGCGGCGTTCGGGCTGGTGGTGCCGACCGCGCGCGCCGCGCCGTCGGCGAGCGCCGCGGCGATGGCCTCCGGGGTCGTCCACGAGGACGGTGGATCGACCAGCAGCATCGCCCTCCGATGCTCGCAGTACTCGGCCGCGTCGGCGATGGTGGTGCGGGCGTCCTCCTCGTCGTCGGACGTCGCGGGCAGCACGAGCAGGTTCACGAGGTCGACGGCGTCGAGCGCCGCGAGGCCGGCCCTGACGGCCGTGCTTCCGGCATCGCTGACGCGGACGACGACCGCGCTGCGGCCGCCGTTCTCGAAGAAGTCCCGCGCAGAGCGGCCGATCGAGCCCTTCAGGCTGCCCCAGATCTCGTCCTCGTCGGTGCCCCAGCCGTCGATGACGACCGGCTCCTCGACCGGCCCGTCCGGGGCGAGGCCGACGAACGCGGCGACGTTCGTGCCGACTCCTTCGATCGGTCGTGTCATGAGCTTCTCCTCGCCTCCGAGACCACCCAAGCATGACGGCGGCGGCGCGTCCATGGCGGGTTGCGTCGCGGTGTTGCGCCACGGTTCGCCGCTCGCGGGCGCCGACGCTAGGGTCGAGGCATCCGTTGTCCGTATCCGCGGCGTCGACTCGCCCGTCGAGCCGCAGTCGATCGCGCCGGCCGCCGCCGGAGAAGGAACCATCCCGGAGATGACCGTGACCTCGTCGAAGCCGAGCCGCGCCGGCGCCGCCGCCGGCTGGTGGAAGGCGCAGCGCAAGCGGGTGCTGTGGACCACGGCCATCGCGGTGGTCGCGCTCGCCGCCGTCGTGCTCCTGGCACGCTGGCTGCGCGAGATGCCGGCCGTGCAGGCGTTCATCGAGACCTACCCGGGCATCGTGCCGCCGCCCGAGGGGGCGCCCGTCGGCATCCCCGCGTGGCTCGGCTGGCAGCACTTCCTGAACGCGTTCTTCCTGGTGCTGCTCGTGAAGACGGGCCTCGAACTGCGGTCGAAGCGGCGGCCGCCCGGGTTCTGGACGCGCGACAACACCCGTTGGCCGCGCACGAAGCGGGCTCCACGGCGCATGGGCATCTTCCTGTGGCTGCACCTCTGGGTCGAGGCGCTCTGGGTGCTCGTGGGCCTCAGCTACGTCGTGCTGCTCTTCGCGACCGGCCAGTGGCTGCGCATCGTGCCCATCGACTGGGCCGTCGTGCCGAACTCGATCTCGGCCGCGCTGCAGTACGCCTCGCTCGAGTGGCCCACCGAGGACTCGTGGGTCGTCTACAACTCGTTGCAGCAGCTCGCGTACTTCACGATCGTCTTCATCGCGTCGCCGATCGCGATCGTCACCGGCATCCGGCTCTCATCGGTCTGGCCGCTCGACGGGCCGCTCGTGCGCGCCTTCCCCGAGAAGCTCGCCCGCGCCCTGCACTACCCGGTGATGCTCTTCTTCCTCGCCTTCACGTTCGTGCACGTCGTGCTCGTGCTCACCACGGGCGCGCTCCGCAAGCTCAACCAGATGTACGCCGCGCGCGACACCGACGACTGGATCGGGTTCGCCGTGTTCGCGGCATCCGTCGTCGTCATGGTGGCGGCCTGGGTGCTCGCGAAGCCGGCCCTGCTGAAGCGGATCGCAGCAGGGTCGGGCCGCGTGCAGGGGTGACGCGGGCGCGCTCGCGCGCTACCGTGCGAGGGTGACCACCCTCCTCATCGACGACGACGAGCTCGACGAGCTCGAGCGGGAGCTCGTCGCGCGCGTGCGTGGGCGCGTGCTCGAGATCGGCGCGGGCGACGGCGAGAACTTCGGCGCGTTCGACCCCGGCGTCGCGTGGATCGGGCTCGAGCCCGATGCGAAGCGCCGCGCCGAGCTCGCGACCCGGGCGCGCGAGTGGCGGCACGCGTCGGCGCCGCTCGATGCGCGGGCCGAGTCGATTCCACTTCCGGATGCCTCGGTCGACGCGGTCGTGGGCACCTACGTGCTCTGCTCGGTCGCCGATCCCGCAGTCGC
This sequence comes from Agromyces sp. NPDC058484, assembly GCF_042720415.1. NCBI lineage: Bacteria > Bacillati > Actinomycetota > Actinomycetes > Micrococcales > Microbacteriaceae > Agromyces > Agromyces sp. NPDC058484. Next base: position 102,827 of record NZ_JBHXMP010000012.1, read on the forward strand.
GCTCGCCGAGGTACGCCGGGTGCTCGTTCCCGGCGGCCGCGTGATCTTCGTCGACCACGTCCTGGCCCCGCCGCGCACCCTGAAGCGGGCGGTGCAACGCGTCGCCACGCCGATCGCGAAGCGGGTCTGCCACGGATGCCACTGGGATCGCGACACCGAACGGGCGCTTGCCGATGCGGGGTTCGTCGGCAGCGACATCCGTCGACTGCGTGTGCGGTCGATGCCGTTCGGACCGGTGCCGATGCTGCTCTTCGACGGGCGCGCGCCGGGCGGCGACGTCTAGTGCTCGGTCTTCCGAAGCCGCTGCTCTCGGCGGGCCGTCTTGGTCGCGTCGCGAATGATGGTCTCGATCACCCGAGGATCGGTCAGATCGCGGGTGTCGACCTCAGCCGCGGGGGAGTCGACGCGAGCACGACCGAAGACGAACCCTTCAGCAGGAGTGCTCATAACGCGATGATACGCCGGGACGTCGGCAGATCGACAGCCTCGCCGGGCGGATCGATGTACGCCGTCGCGAACCCGATGGCCAGGAGGCCGGCGACCAGCTTGATCGTCTGGACATCCGTGTCAGTGAACGTCACGGGCTTGGTCGGGGGTGCGTCGACCGTGAGCATGCCGTAGACGAACGGCTGGCTCCTGATCACGACGGCGACGTACGCGCCATACGGCGCGTCGGTCTCGACACCGCCGTCCTCAGGTGGCAGAGACCGAGCACTGTTGACGACGCGGGGCTTTCCGCCCTCGAGAACCCACTTCAGGACGGCCCGCGCCGCGGGCTGCAGTTCACCGTCGAGGGAGTCGGGATAGTCGCCGGCGCTCGTGGAGAGGGGGATCAGCTTGGTGTTGGAGGGGTCGAGCACGAAGACGTTCGCGCGAGCGTGAGGGATGTGGTGAAGCAGGAGCACCGCGAGGCGGACCGTCGCCTGGTCGCAGAGCGTCTTGATCGCGCTGAGCCGGGCGACCGATTCCAGCGCCGGCATCTCTGCGAGAAGGAGGGCGATCGGAAGAAGACTGTCCTTGACAGCGATGCGCAGATTGTTGATCTCATGATCAGTGGCATCGAGATCCTGCGCGTCGCGGTACGCCCGCCACACCTGGAATCCGACCAGGCACAGGCCGACGACGGTCGCCAGAATCCACCACAGGCCGGTGAGCAGCGGCTGCACGCCCTGCAGCCCGAACAGGCCCGCGACGATCACCCCACCGAGTGCCACGACACCGACATTCACCGTGATGCGTGCCGCTCTTCGGCGGTCCACCCAGCCGAACCGATCTCTGTTCACCGGTCCCCCTCACCAGTCTGCGCCCTTTCTGCTCAGATGAGCAGTCCTCACTTGTGTGGACAGTCGGACCGATACCGCGCGGGAGATCGCGCCAGCGACCGCGTTGAGTGAGGTTCGTGCGTGAGTGAGCCTGGATGCCACCTCACGCGTACGAACCTCACTCAATCGCGGGGTCGCGGGCCCACGGTAGTGGGTGCCGGCGCGACGCGGCGACCGGAAGCCGCCGCCGCGTCGAGCGCGGACCGTGCGAGCAACGTCGACCCGGCCACGGCGGCCGGCATCGTGACGATCGCGCCGAACGGCACCATGAAGCACAGCTGCGTCGCGACGCCGAACCCGAGCAGCTGGGCGCGATGGCCGCGCAGCACGGCGCGACGAGCATGCGAGCGGATGCCGCGAGCCTCGAACGGGCGCGAGCTCAGCTCCATGGCGAGCAGCCGCCCCGACAGGACCACGCCGAGGGTCGGCGCGAGCACCGCCCCGACGACCGGCACGAATCCCGTGAGCGCCACGCCGATCGCGGTGACGAGGCCCAGTGCGATGAGCGCGGCCGAGTCGCGCACCGACCGCCAGAACCCGGTGCCCTGCTCGGGCACCTCGCCGCCGAGCTCGAGCTCCATCGCGCGCCAGATACGCTCGTAGAACGGGTCGCCGACCGCGAGGGTGAGCGCGGTGAAGGTCACCGCCGCGAGCACGATCGCGGCGGCGAACACGATCGCGCCGATCGTGCCCCGAAGGAGCGCCGGCCACGGGTCGACCCAGGCGTCGGCGAACGGCGTGAGCCAGTCGGTGAGTCCGGGAAGGCTGAAAACCAGCGCGACGAGGGCCGCCAGCACGACGAAGAACACGATGGCTGCCGGGATGAGTCCGAGGAACATCACGCCGGGCCGCCTCGCCCAGAACCCGAAGCCGCGCAGCAGCATCCCGACCCCGGAGAAGAAGCGGCCCACCACGTGCACCACTCTAGGCGGGGCATCCGTGCCGGTCGCCGGGGTTGACGACCGGCCGCGCCGGGAGACGCGGCCTACGCGCCGAGCGAGTCCAGCGCCCCGGCGAGGTCACGGGCGAGATCGTCGATGTGCTCGAGCCCGACCGACAACCGCACGAGCCCCTCGGGGATCGTCGGCTGCTCGGCCGGCCATCGGCGACGGCGCTCGAACGTCGACTCGACCCCGCCGAGACTGGTGGCGTGCACCCAGAGGGAGGTGCGCTGCACGAGCGCGTCGGCCGGCCCGGCGCCGCCCCGCACCACGATCGAGACGATCGCGCCGAAGCCGGGGTACCGCACCTCCTCGAGCGCCGGGTGGCCTTCGAGGCGACGCACGAGCTCCTGCGCGTTGGCCTGCGCGCGCTCGAGGCGCACGGGCAGCGTGCGCAGCCCGCGCAGCGCGAGGAAGACCTCCATCGGCCCCGGGATCGCGCCGAACAGCGAACGGTGCTTCACGAGCGCCGCCGCGAGCTCGTCGGATACCGCGATCGCCGCGCCCATGACCACGTCGCTGTGGCCCGCGATGTACTTGGTCGCCGAGTGCACGACGACGTCGGCGCCGTGCTCGAGCGGATGCTGCAGCAGCGGCGTCGCGAAGGTGTTGTCCACCGCGACGAGCGCTCCGCGTTCGTGCGCGGCGCCCGCGATCGCCGGGATGTCGGCGATCTCGAGCGCAGGGTTGGTGGGCGATTCGAACCACAGCATCGCGGCATCCGTGCAGGCATCCGCCACCGCCGCCGTGTCGGTGATGTCGACGAACACCGCCTTGATGCGCCCCTTCGCCTGGAGCTCCTCCAGCTGCCCGACCGTGCCCGTGTACGAATGCCGCGGGGCGACGACGGTGCCGCCCGGCGGGACGAGGTCGAGCACGGCGGCGATGGCGGCGATGCCCGAGGCGAACGCCACGCATCGTCCGCCCTCGAGCGCGCCGAGCGCGTCTTCGAACGCGGTCCACGACGGGTTTCCGTACCGGCCGTAGGCGACCGGGCCGCCGGCCACGTAGGTCGACGTGAGGTGCACGGGTACGTTCATCGGCGCATCGGGACCGTGCGGCGGGCGTCCGGCGACGATCGCGAGGGTGTCGGGGTGGAGCGCCGGCGCATCGGACTCGGCCGCATCGTGCACGTTCGTACCTCCGGGAGTCGGGCGAGCGGATGCCGCGGGCTGTTGCGGCACGCACGGGCCAGCGTATCCCGACCGCCCGGCGGCATCACTTCGTCGCGGTCGCGGTGCTCCGCCGAGATGATCGCGCGATCGCCTGGACGAGGAGCAACAGCACCACCGCACCGGCGGCGTACGCGGCGAGGTCCAGTGGATCGAACGCGCTGCCGAGCACCAATCGTGCCGGCGGGAAAGCGTCGACGATGAACCCCGGGATGACGGTCAACTGCAGAAGCTCGATCACCATCGCGATCGCGAGGGCGACCGAGGCGACGGCGAGCGCCGGAAGCGTCGGCCAGGCGAGCAGGAGCAGCAGACCTGCCATGTCGACGTAGAGCATGCTTCCGAGCACATCCACGAGCGATGACCGTTCGAGAAGCTGCAGTCCGAGTCCGAGGGCCACGATCACGATGACGGCCGCGACTCCGGATGCCCTGACGCGGTTCAGGGGATCGTTCGGTGCCGGCATCCGATCAGTGAAGCACACCGCTTCGGGTCTGCCGGCGGTAGCCTGCTCGGGGACTCACAACGTGCAAGGGAGCAGGATGTCGACGGAATCAATGCCGACGCGAGTGATCTGGTGGGGCGTCGGCGTCGCCATCGGCGGCGCACTCCTCATCGTCGCCGCGCCGGCGGCGCTGAATGCCTGGTGGGCGCCCAACACGCAGGAGTGGCAGTCGGCCATGCTCGTGTTCGACATCGTCATGCAGATCGCTCGAATCCTCTTCGCGCCGCTCGGTGCTGCGCTCATCGCGGCAGGCCTCGTGATGCGGTACGTCGACCGACGGCTCAGGGGCGAGCACATCGCAGACCGTCCCCGGCGGTGGCGCTGGCCCGACGAGGCGAACGACGGGGCGTGAGCTTCCGCGCCGGGGTTTCCGCCCCGGCCCGCCGCCCGAGGCCGCTCGACCGATGTCAACCGAAGGGTTGAGCCGGGTTTCAATCGCCCGCGCGATGCCCGATCGTCGGCGCGCTGATGGACTGCCGGTATGTCTGAAGTCCGCGTTCGCAACTCCCTGCCCGAGCGCCTCACGTCTCGTCGAGGTGCCTGGGTCTCCATCGTCATCGTGCTGCTCGCATTCGTCGCACTGTTCGGCCTCTTCGGTCAAGCGGATGCCCCTGCCGGCAACGACGTGGCGCCGCCGGCTTCGGAGTCCGCGCAGGTGAGCGACCTGCTCGAGAAGTTCCCGAACAGCGATGAGCAGTCGGTGCTCATCGTGGCGACCCGGGACGACGGCGCGGCGCTGACCGAGGCCGACCTCGCCGCCGTCGCCGACCTGGTGCCGGCGGTCGACGCGCAGACCGGACTGGAGTCGTCGCGACCGTTCACCAGCGACGACGGCGGAGCCGCGGTCATCCAGGCGCCCATCACCGTCGGCGACGACAACGCGGAGACCTCCGAGGAGGTGAAGGCGCTTCGAGCCGCCCTCGCCCAGAACCCGGTCGACGGCATCACGCTCCAGGTCACCGGCGGCCCGGCGTTCGGCGCCGACATCACCGCCGCATTCGACGGCGCCGACTTCACGCTGCTCATCGTGACCATCGCGATCGTCGCGCTGCTGCTCATCCTGACGTACCGCTCGCCGATCCTCTGGCTGATCCCGCTCGCCGTGGTCGCGGTCACCGACCAGCTCGCCGGCAAGGTGACCAGCGCGGTCGGCACCGGGCTGGAGCTGCAGTTCGACACCGGCATCATCAGCGTGCTCGTCTTCGGCGCGGGCACGAACTATGCCCTGCTCCTCATCTCGCGCTACCGGGAGGAGCTCGCGAAGACCGACGACCATCGCGCGGCGCTCGCGTCGGCGTGGCGGGGCACCGCCCCGGCCATCGTCGCCTCGAACGTGACCGTCGTGGTCGCGCTCGCCACGCTCGTGCTTGCCGTGATCCCCGGCACCCGTGGACTGGGAATCGCCTCCGCGGTGGGACTGCTGATGGCGCTGGGCGCGGTGCTGTTCGCGCTTCCGCCGGTGCTGGCCGTCTGCGGCCGCCGCGTGTTCTGGCCGTTCGTTCCCAAGCCGGGTCAGTCGCACCGGCAGGGCCGCGTCTGGAGGGGCATCGCCGACAGGGTGGTCCGTCGCCCCTGGATCGCGCTGGCCGCAGGTGCAGCGCTGCTCGCGGTGATGGCGACGGGCCTCGTCGGCACCTCGATCGGGCTCAGCCAGACCGAGAAGTTCCGCGTGGCATCCGAATCCGCTGCCGGGCTGGAGACCCTCGCGGCGCACTTCCCGCCCGGCGAGGCGCAGCCGATGTTCGTGGTCGCGAACACCGCCGAAGCGGACGAGATCACGAGCGCCGTCGAAGATCTCACCGGGGTCGTTCGGGTGAACGCGATCGGGGAGACCGACGACGGCGAGCTCACGAAGATGCTCGTCACCGGCGAACCCGCGCCGGGCACACAGGAAAGCCTCGACCTCGTGCAGCAGGTTCGCGACACCGTGCACGACGTTTCCCGGGCAGATGCGCTCGTCGGCGGGCCGGTCGCGCAGGACCTCGATGCCCGAGACGGCAACCTCCGCGACATCCTGGTGATCGCACCCCTCGTGCTCGCGGTCGGCTTCATCGTGCTGCTGATCCTGCTGCGGTCGCTCGTGGCGCCGTTCCTGCTGCTGCTCGTGAACATCGCCAGCGCGGTCGCCGCGATCGGAGCCGGTGCGTGGCTGAGCCGGGTGCTCTTCGGCCAGGAGGCCCTGGATCTCCAGGTTCCGCTGCTGGCGTTCCTCTTCCTCGTCGCGCTCGGGATCGACTACACGATCTTCCTGGTGCATCGGGCGAAGTCCGAAGCGGCCGTGCACGGCACACGGGAGGGCGTCGTGCGGGCGGTCGCGAGCACCGGTGGCGTGATCACCAGCGCCGGGATCGTGCTGGCCGCGGGGTTCGCCGCGCTCGGCGTGCTGCCGCTCGTCACGCTCGGCCAGCTCGGACTGATCGTCGGACTCGGGGTCATCGTCGATACGCTCGTGGTACGCACCGTGGTCGTGCCGGCGATCTTCACCCTCGTCGGCGACCGCATCTGGTGGCCGGGACGTGGCCCCCACGTGCGGAGGGCCACATTCGAGCCTCGGGATGGAGAATCGGATCATGTCACCCGCACCGAGGAGCTCGTTCCCGTCGGATGACCACGGTGCGGCCGACGAGCGACGGGGTGCGAGTACGTTGAGCGCGACGATTCGTTCGATGCAGATCGGCCAGCACCTCATCACCGCGGTGCTCATCGCCGTCGGCGCGGGCCGGGCGGTCGCCGACGGTGCGCCGATCGCGCTGGTGCTCGCCTCGGCGCTGGTCTTCGCGGGCTGGTACGTCGGCGGCGTGGTGCTCGCCGGTCGCACCCGGGATCGCGCCCTCGGCGCCTGGTGGCTGGTCGGCCTCGCCTTGATCTGGGGCGGGACGGTCGCGGCATCCGTCGAGTTCGTGTGGCTGGCGTTCCCGCTCTGGCTGCTCGCCGGTTACATCCTGCGATGGCGGTGGGCGGTCGTGTTCTCGGTGGTGGTCTTCGTGGTCGTCGCCGTCGCGCCGATCCTGCACCTGGGAACGACGACGTACGCGAATGTGATCGGTCCGCTGGTCGGCGGTGTGTTCGCACTCGGCATCTCCCGCGGCTACGTCGAGCTGCTGAACGACGCCAGGGAGCGGCAGCGCCTGGTCGCCTCGCTCGTTCAGGCGCAGGCCGAGATGGCGGACCTCCACGAAGAGCTCGCGAAGACGCAGCGCGAGTCGGGCGCGATGGAGGAACGGACCCGGCTCTCACGCGACATCCACGACACCATCGCGCAGGGCTTCTCGTCGATCTCGCTGTTGGTTCACGCCGCACTCTCGAACGGCGACGCATCCGATTCGGGTCGTGTGCTGAACCAGATCGACGCCATCGCCCGTGACAACCTGGTCGACGTGCGCCGGATCGTCGCGGCGCTCGCCCCCGCCGAGCTCGAAGAGGGTGCCCTCGCCGGCGCCCTGCGACGGATGCTCGATCGGCTCACCGAGGAGACCGGCATCGCCACTGAGCTGCACGTCGACGAGGGTTTTCCGGCACTCCCGACCACGGTCGAGGTCGCGCTCTTGCGAACGGCTCAGTCCGCGCTCGCGAACGTCAGGCTGCACGCCGACGCCGGCCGGGTGGTCGTGAACCTCGCCGACATCGAAGATTCGGTGCGAATGGATGTCGCGGACGACGGCCGCGGGTTCGACGCCAGGTCATGGAACGCGGGGTCGAGCGGCGCCGGGGGCGGCGGGTACGGGCTGCACTCGATGCGGGCACGGCTGCGCGAGCTCGGAGGAGGGCTCGACGTCGAGAGCACTTCGGGGGAGGGTACGGCGCTGTCGGCCCATGTTCCGCTCGCCGGACGAACGACTGAGGCTGGATAGCATGCCGATCACCGTGCTGCTGGTCGATGACCACCCGGTCGTCCGAACGGGGCTGCGCGCACTCTTCGAGCACAACGAGGAGGTGGAGGTCGTCGGCGAGGCGGCATCCGGTGAGGAGGCCGTCGCGCTGTCCGGCCACCTGCACCCCGATGTCGTGTTGTGCGACCTGCGCCTCGGCGCGAGCATGGACGGCGTCGACACCACGGTTGCGCTGCGCGCGCAGCAGCCGGCCCCGGCCGTGATCATCCTCACCACGTTCGACCGCGACGTCGAGATCATTCGCGCGATCGAAGCCGGTGCGGCCGGGTACCTGCTCAAGGACGTGGCCCCGGCCACGATCATCTCGTCGCTCAGGGAGGCGGCCGCCGGGGGGATGGTGCTCGCGCCTGAGATGACCCAGCGCGTCGTCGAGGGCATGCGCAAACCGCGCATCCGGCTCACCGACCGAGAGCTCGAGGTGCTGCGCCTGCTCGACCAGGGCGCATCGAACCGGGAGATCGCGCGTGCCTTGTTCGTCACCGAGGCGACGGTGAAGACGCACCTCGTGCACCTCTTCGCCAAGCTCAATGTGGAGAGCCGGGCGAAGGCCGTGACGCTGGCGCGCGAGACCGGCCTCATCTGACGGGTGCGATCACCGGCCTCATCTGACGGGTGCGATCACCGGCGTCCGATCTGCTTCGGCACCATACGCCGAATCCCGGGTTTCTGCAGCTCCAGCCGCAGAAACCCGGGACTCACGAGCAGAGCGGGCTGCGTGCCGTGTCATCCCACGGGGGAGGTTTGCCTGCGAATCCCGGATTAGTGCGGGTCGTCCCGCAGAAAGCCGGGAATCGCGCGCGCGTCAACGGCGCGGCTCATCTGAAGGGCGGGCGCAGGGATCAACCCTTCGGGTGATCCGCGGCGGGCGGCATCCGTCGAGGATCGAAGTCGGAAACGAAAGGAATCCGATGCACAAGCTGTTCACCGCCGCGTTCGCCTACATGTTGGCCGGAGTGGCATCCGGACTCTTCTACCGCGAGTTCACGAAGCTCAACGACTTCCCCGAGGGCGAGTTCACCCAGCTGGGGCTCGCTCACACGCACCTGCTCACGCTCGGGTTCATCGTCCTGCTGATCGTGCTCGTGCTCGAGAAGGCCTTCACCATCTCGCGGAGCAGGCTCTTCGCCGGGTTCTTCTGGGTGTACAACGCCGGCGTCGTGCTCACTTCGGCGATGCTGATCTGGCACGGCTCGCTGACCGTGCTCGGCGAGGAGACCGGTGCGATGATCGCCGGAATCGCCGGCATGGGTCACATCCTCCTCACCGCCGGGATGATCCTGCTGTTCCTCGCGCTTCGCCGCGCGCTCGTGCTCGACCGTCGGAGGACCGAGGCCGAGGCGGAGGCTGTTGCCGCCGGCGCGTAGCATCGCGCATCGCCACGCCTCCGAACCGAGCGATGCCCTACGAAGCGGATGCCGCGGTTCAATGGAGGCATGCGAGTCGTCGTGCTGACCGGCGCCGGGGTGTCCGCCGAGAGCGGGGTGCCCACGTTCCGCGACGCGGGCGGCCTATGGGAGGGACACCGCGTCGAGGACGTCGCGACGCCCGAGGCGTTCGATCGCGACCCCGACACCGTGCAACGCTTCTACGACGCGCGCCGCCGTGCCGTCGCCCGGGTGGAGCCGAACCCGGCGCACGTCGCGCTCGCCGCCCTCGAGCGCGCGATCGGCGACGACCTCCTGCTCGTGACCCAGAACGTCGACGACCTGCACGAGCGCGCGGGATCCCGCAGCGTCGTGCACATGCACGGCGATCTGCTGACCGCCCTCTGCCTCGGCTGCGGCATCCGATCGCCGATCGCGGCCGATCTCGTCGATCGCCCGCCGTGCCCGGAGTGCGGTGATCGGATGCTGCGCCCCGACGTGGTCTGGTTCGGCGAGATGCCGTACGAGCTCGATCTCATCGACGAGGCGCTGCTCGCGTGCGACGTGTTCGCCGCGATCGGCACCTCGGGTGCCGTGTACCCGGCGGCGGGCTTCGTGATGACCGCGGCCGAGTCCGGTGCCGCGACAGTCGAGCTCAACCTCGCCCCGAGCGAGGTCACCCCGCTGTTCGACGAGGTGCGGCACGGCCCGGCGAGCATCGTCGTGCCGGCGTGGGTCGACGACGTCCTCGCCGCGAGCGCCTGAGCGGTGCCGCCGCGAGCGCCCGAGCCCGGCAGGTGCTCGCTTCGCGGCGGGTCAGCGCGGGGCGCGGATCATCGACCAGAGTGCCGCGAGCAGCAGGATGCCGCCCACGACCGCATACGTTCCGAGGATCGACCAGAGCACGAATTCCATGGACATCGCCCACCTCCGAGTGTCTTCGCCCATTCTGTCGTGCGGGGCGGCGCGCCTCCAGTGCCATCTGCTCGAGCGCTGATCGGGCACCGAGTCAAGGCGTTGACGGATGCCGCGGCCGGCGCCGAGGCTGGGATCAACCATCGAGGAGGGCGTCATGACCGACCCACGAGACCACGCGCAACGCCACGAAGCCCGACCCGGCACGCCCGGTACCGTCGGCCCCGAGCGGACCGAAGGCGAGCCGCGCAACGACGCCGACGAGCTCACGCCCGACGGCGAGGTCGAGAAGGGTCCCGACGCCAACGACCTCGACGCCGACATCGCCGTCGAGGAGGACACGATCAAGACCGTGGACCCCGACAATCCTCAGGAATAGGTGAGCCTCACCTAACTAAGAAATGGTGGCTGATCTGCGGAAAAAGATCGCTCGGGGTACTGCGCGTGGCGCCGAGTCGGGGCTAGCATGCCCGTATCGTCCCGTCGCAACAACCCTGTGGAGGTCACCATGAGCATGACGCTCGACGAACTGCCCGCCGTTGCCGAGTGCTCGGTGGTCGGATGCTCCTACAACGACCACTCGCACTGCCATGCGGCGGCGGTCACCATCGCCGGGTCGGTGGGCGACGCGGAGTGCGCCACGTTCATCCCGCTCGGCACGAAGGGCGGTCTCGACAAGGTGCTCACCCACGTCGGCGCCTGCCAGCGGTCGGAGTGCGTGCACAACTCCTCGCTCGAGTGCACCGCGGCATCCGTGCGCATCGGGCCCGGCGTCGACGACGCCGACTGCCTGACGTACGAACCCGCCTGAGACGAGCCTGCCCGGGCGGTCGGCAACAGAACGCGGAATTACATCGGATTGTTGACGGAATAAATCTCCCACCATACGTTGGGGCAATTCCCAGCAGCTCGATGAGGAGACTTCATGCCATCCAGATTCCGCGTGGCGACGATCGCCGCTGCGGCCGCGGTCATCCTGGCCGCGGTTCCGACCACCGCAGCCGCGGCCGCCGCGCCGTCTCCAGCCTCCGCCACGACCTCGACGGGCGTCGCCGCACGCGTGGCGATGCCGGCGAACCTGGCGCTCGGCGCCGTCGCCACCGCGTCGTCGACCGAGCTCGACGACGCCCGGTTCGTGCCCGCCCACGTCAACGACGGCGACGTCGCGACCCGCTGGTCGTCGAAGTACGTCGACGCCGGCTGGGTGCAACTCGAACTCGCCGAGCCCGCCGAGGTGTCGACCGTGGTGCTCGAGTGGCCCAACGCGTGCGCGCGCTCGTACCGCATCCAGACGTCGGTCGACGGGGTCGCGTGGACGACCCGGGTCGAGCGAACCGCCCAGAACACCTGCCCGCGCATCGACGAGCTGACCCTCGACGTCGACGAGCCGGTCGGCTTCGTGCGCATGCAGGGCATGACCCGCTGGTCGAGCTGGGGGTACTCGATCTCCGAGTTCCGCGTCTACGCCGACCCGCTGCCCGAACCCGAGCCGCAGCTGCCGCTCGTGCCGGCGCCCGTCTCGCTCGAGCGATCGGAGGGGGCGTTCGTGCTGGCAGAGGACGTCGAGATCGAGGCATCCGGTGACGCCGTCGCCGCCGCCGAATACCTCGCCGACGTCATGCGACCCTCGACCGGGTTCGACCTGCCCATCGTCGCCGACGCGGATGAACCGGCCATCGAGATCTCGGTCGCAGACGGCGGCGCGCCGGACGGCCACGAGGCCGAGGGCTACACGCTCGAGGTCACCGCAGGCGGCATCGAGCTCGCCGCGGACACCGAGGCCGGTGCCCTGAACGGCGTGCAGACGCTGCGGCAGCTGATGCCGGCGTGGATCGAGTCCGACGAGGTCGCCGACGTCGAGTGGTCGGTGCCCCTCGTGGCGATCAGCGACTACCCGCGCTTCGAGCACCGCGGACTCATGGTCGACACGGCGCGCAGCTTCTACACCGTCGACGAGGTCAAGCGCCTGATCGACAGCGCGGCGCCGCTGAAGCTCAACCGCCTGCACCTGCACCTGACCGACGACCAGGGATGGCGGATCGCGATGGACACCCCGGAGGAGAACCCCGCGGGCATCGTCTACACCGACCTCACCGCCATCAGCGGCGCGACCGCCATGACGTACAACAGCGCGGGCCAGCTGATGGGCACCGAGCTCGGCCGCACCGGCTTCTACACGAAGGACGACTACCGGGAGATCATCGACTACGCGGGCCGCAACGGCATGACGGTGATTCCCGAGATCGACCTTCCGGGCCACACGAACGCCGCCCTGCACGCCATTCCGCAGCTCAACTCGGCCGGTTCGAGCCCGCAGCCGAAGCCCGGCGAGGCGACCGCGCCGGCTCAGGGGACTCCCGACGTCGGCGGTTCGTCGTTCGATGCGAACAACGAGCACACCTACACGTTCATCACCGAGGTGCTGCGCCAGATCGCCGAGCTCACGCCCGGGGAGTATCTGCACATCGGCGGCGACGAGGCCCACACGACGGCCCACGCCGACTACGTCGAGATGGTCGACTTCGCCACCGCGGCGGTCGCCGACCTGGGCAAGACCGTCGTCGGCTGGAACGAGTACGCAACCACCAACCTGCCGCAGGATGACGCGGTGGTGCAGCTCTGGAACGGCAACGGCGCATCCGTGCGCGATGCCGTGACCGCGCGCGGCGCGAAGGTGATCATGTCGCCCGCGAACAAGACCTACATGCCGCAGAAGCAGGACAGCCGCCAACCGCTCGGCGGCACCTGGGCGTGCGGCGGGCCGTGCACGCTCGAGAACGCGTACAACTGGAACCCCGCGACCCAGATCGCAGGGGTTCCCGAGAGCGCCATCCTCGGTGTCGAGGCGGCGTTCTGGGGCGAGTTCATCCGCGGCGTCGACCAGGCGCAGTTCTACACCTTCCCACGGCTGCTGGCGACGGCCGAGGCCGGCTGGACCCCGCAGGACGGGAAGGTGCTCGCCGAGTTCGTCGACCGGGTCGGCCAGCTGGGCGGGCGCATGACGGTGCAGGGCATCAACTTCTTCCCGACCGCGACGGTCGACTGGCGGATCGACGCGGCACCGAGCGTGACCGGCCTGCCCCGGGTCGGATCCGCGGTCGACATCGACTGGCGGGTGACCGCGCCGAACACGAAGCCGACGGATGTCGCTGCCGAACTCGTGTGGGACGACGGCGTGCGACAGCCGGTCGGGCTGGCCGGCACCGCCGTGACCGACATCGCCGCGATGACGATGAACTCGGAGTACACGGGCACGTCGAGCCGCAGCTTCCAGACCTCGGGAACCCACGCCGGGCAGCTCGAGGTGACGGTCGGCGGCGGCGAGCCGGTCGTGGCGGGTGAGGTCGCGGTGACCGTGCCCGACGTGCCCGAGCTCGACGTCGCGACCGTGGTGACGAGCCGGTGCATCGCATCGAAGGCGCTGCTGTCGGTGAAGGCGACGAACGGCGAGGACGGCCCGGTCGCGGTGACGTTCACGTCGGCCTACGGCACGAAGTCGTTCGCGACGGTGGCGCCCGGGAAGAACGCGTTCCACGCGTTCTCGACCCGCCTGGCCGAGCTGCCCGCCGGTGAGGTGACGATCGAGGCGACCGCCCACGTCGACGGCGAATCAGTCACTACGACCGGCACCGTGCAGTACGAGCCGCTCTCCTGCGGCTGACCGGGAACCCGGAGGGGGCGGGGGGGGGGGGACCCACGCCCCACCCCCATGAGCACCCGCCACACGCAGACGGCGGCACACATAACACAGACCAGAATAAAAAAAAAAAAGACAC